>JAQGHQ010000463.1 GCA_028288765.1 Gemmataceae bacterium
TTGCGGCCGGCACAGCCGGCCCTACGAGAGCTGTGCCCGGCAATCCTTACTTCTTGCCAGACTGGAGGGCGACGACGAGCACCTGGATCGACGCCTCGATCCCGTACCCGAGGCTGAGCGGGACCGGGGTGAGCGTGTTCGCCTCGCGGATCGGGTGCTCGAGCTTCACCATGTCCGGCTCGACCATCAGGTTCTTGCCCTTGAGGGCCTTGCTGATGTCCGCCGGGGCGATCGACCCGTACAGCATGAGGTGCGTTTCGATCTGCCCGTCCCGCTCGACCTGTGACTCGTGGGCGTTCGCCTCGATCGTGATCGCCGGCAGCCGGGTCAGCTGTTCGGCCAGGACCTTGAGGTCCGCGACCTTGGCCTCCTTGGCCTTCTGCACCTTGATCTTGTACTGATCCAGGGTCCGCAGGTTCTCCTCGCTCGGGACGACCGCCTTCCCGTAGGGGATGAGGTAGTTCCGGGCGTACCCCGGCTTCACCTCGACCACTTCCCCCTGCTTGCCGACGTGGGCCAGGTCGTTCACGAGGACCACGACCGTACCGCCGTGGGCCCCCTTCTTGACCTGCTGCCGCTTCTTCACCTTCTTCTTGGGCTGATGCAGCCCCGCCGGCTGGTCGCTCTTCGCGTCCGCCTTCTTCGTGGTCGTCTTCGCCATGATCCGGGCCCCGTAAGTACCTGTGTCGGCGGGCGGCCGAATCTACGGCCGCCCGTTGAAAGTCGTTCCCCGCGGGTTCCGGCGGCGGTAACCGCCACGGTCAGAACGGGATGTTATCGCCGTCCCCGCCGGAATGCCCGCCCCCGTGTTCGTCGCCGCCCTCGTCCGGCGGGGCCGGGAAGTCGCCCCGGGTGTTCGCCGGTCGGCCGGCGGCCTGTCCGCCGCTGCGGTACCCGCCGGCTTGACCACCGCCTTGACCGCCACCCTGTCCGCCGTCGTCGCCGGTCCGCGAGCCGAGGAACTCGATGCTCTCGACCACGACCTTGTGCTTCGACCGCTTCTGCTGCGTCTTCTGGTCGACCCACTCGTCGAGCTGGAGCCGGCCCTCGATGAACAGCTGGTCGCCCTGCTTGGCGTACTGGTGAATCAAGCCGACCAGGTCCCGCTTCGTGTCCGGGCGGGAGAACGCCTCGCAGTCGATGTACAGCTGGTTCGGGTCGTTCTCCCACTGGCCGGTCTGCTGGTTTTTCCGGCTGCGGCCGACGGCGAACCGGAACCGGATCACCCGGGTGCCGGAGTTCGGCAGGGTCCGGGGGTCTTCCGGGTTGGTCGTCAGCCGGCCGATCAGCATCACCTTGTTCAGCGTCGCCATGTCGCGACCTCCGTTCAGGTCCGCCCCCCGTAGGTTGGAAAGTTGTGCGCGGGGTATTTTGGTTTGGGGCGGTATCTCAATAGAGGTTACGTCATCGGGCGGGTCTTACGCAAGGTCCGTGGTTCGTGTGTGCGGGTATTCCGGGGATGTTGGCGGTCGGACTGCCGGAGAAAGGGAAGACAACGGCGTTGAGCTTCCCGTCCTCGGTTCCCGGTCTTTTACTCGTGCTTCTCGGCCGGTTCCGGCCGCCGGCCGCGGCGCGGGCCGCCCATCCCTCCCCCGCCGAAGTCCCGGTCCCCGCCGAGGTCGCCGCCCATACCCATTCCGGGCTCGCCGCCGATCGCCGCCGGGTCGGTGGTGACCGCGGCCTCGTCCTGCATCCCGCGGACGGCGAACTCCTTGCCGGTTTCCTCGCGGGCGATGCCGAGGATCGTCTCCTGCCACTTGGGGTCGATCTTCAGGGTCAGCTGCCGGAGGATCACCCCCTCGGCCAGGGCGAAGTCCCGTTCCAGTTCGGCCTGCTTGGTGCTCTCCATCGTGTAGTACACGATGTGGAACGCGCCTTTCTTCTGCTTCCCGATCGGGTACGCCAGCTTCTGATTGTAGTTCCACTCCCGGGAGATCTCGACGTGGCCGCCGTGCCGCTCCAGGATGTGGTGGAGTTGTTGCTTCACCCCGTCGGCGTCGGAAGACACCTTGGTCGGGTCGAGCATGAAAAGCGTTTCGTAGACGTTGACCGGCATCAGAACCCTCGTTCGTTCCGCGCCCGGGACGCACCCGGACGCTGGTTACCGTGGATCGGACCGGGGCGAACCCCGGGACCCCTCCCGCACGCCGGGAGGGGGGCAACCTCTCTTCAGTGCAAGGTGAAGAGTGAAAAGTGCAAAGTGAAAGCCGGGGTCAGGCGGTGGGCGGCGTGTCTTTCTCCGGCTTCTTCACCTTGGCATTTTTCGCTTTTCCCTTTTCATTCTTATCTTCACCCGGTCCGTTGAACCGGTTCATGCAGACTTCGGCCCCGCCGCGGACCCACACGAGCACGGCCTGGGCGGCGGTCGCCACGGCCTCCTCGGCCGCGGCCCGCTCGCCCCCCTTGAACCGCGACAGCACGAAGTCCACCGCGTCCCCGAGGTCGGGCTGGCCGACCCCGATCCGGAGCCGGGTGTAGGCGTCGGTCCCCAGATGCTCCTGGATGCTCCGCAGCCCGTTCTGGCCGCCGTGGCTTCCCTTCACCCGCACCCGCAGTTTGCCGAGCGGGAGGTTGAAGTCGTCGCAGACGACCAGCACCTGTTCGACCGGCAGTTTGTAGAAGTCCAGGACCGCCCGGACCGCCCGCCCGCTCAGGTTCATGAACGTCAGCGGCTTCATGAGGAGGACGGTCTCGTCGCCCTCCTTCAGCTCCGCGACCATTGCCTCGAACCGCTCGCGGAACGTCGAACAGCCCGGCGCCGCGGCGAGGTAGTCGACCACATCGAACCCGATGTTGTGTCGGGTCCCGGCGTATTTCGGGCCGGGGTTGCCGAGGCCGACGACGACTTTCATACGCACGTCCCCTCGTCCCTGGCCCTTCGTCCCTCGTGCCCGGCCCCGGCGTTATCCCTGCCGACGGACCGGGTGGTCACCGGTGCCGGTTCGGGGTAGGCCGAGGGGTTGCGTCCGAAGGACGGATGACGAAGGACCGAGGACGGCAGGAGGCTTACTCCTCCTCGTCCTCCGCCTTCTTCTCCTTCTTGATCACTTCCGGCCCGGTGCCGGGCTCGGTGGGGATCGCGATCGGGACGGGCTCGACGCCCGGCAGCTTGAGCTGGACGACCACCGCTTCGGGCGGCTCCAGGACCTTCACGCCCTCGGGGAGGGTCAGATCCCGAATGTGGATCGGGGCTCCGAGCGTCAGGTTCGTGATGTCGATCCGGATGGCTTCCGGGATCTTGGTCGGGGAGCACTCGACGTGCAGGGTGTGCAGCGGCTGGTCGAGGACCCCGCCGCCGGTCGTCTTCGGGACGTTGCGGAGTTCGACCGGGACGGACACCCGGACGCGGTCGGACTCGGACACCCGGGCGAAGTCCACGTGCAGCATCGTACGGCCGAACGGGTCCCACTGGAGCTCGCGGATCAGGACGGTTTCCTTCTTCCCGTCGAGCTGGAGGTCCAGGACCCGGGCGTGCAGGACGCGGATCGCCCGGTCGAGCTCCTCGGCGGACACGGCCACGGAGATGTTGGCCTCCTTGTGTCCGTAGACGATCGCCGGGACGAGTCCCTGCTTGCGGAGCTTGACCGCCGCACGCGACCCTGATCCGGTGCGCGGTTGGGCCTGAAGAGAAACGCTGGTCGCCATGAGTCACCCCGCCGGCCGGCTACCCTGTCGCGGGTCTCCCCGCGTTACTCTCGCCCGGCCGTGAAGCAGTAAACACAAAAGAAAAGAGAGCAGCTGGGAAGCTGCCCCGGCACTTCGGCACGAAGTAAAGAGAGATTATGGCAGGCCCCGGGCGGGGCGACAAGAGGGCGGCGGAAAAACCGCCCTCCGGTCCCCGCCCGAGCTCCGGTGTCGCTACGGGCTGGCGGGCTTCTCCGGCGGCGGGAAAGAGGGGTCCGCCGGGGACCGCGGGGCGGGTTTGTTCGGTTTGTACGGGGTCGGGGGGAGGGGCTTACCATCCGGCGGAGGGTCTAGCTCGCCCGCCTTTTCGCCAGGGGGAACAACAGGTTTGCCAGCCGGCGGGAAGGGGGGCTTGATCTGGGCCGGGGGGACGGGCTCGCCCAGCTTCCGCTCTTCGTCGTGCAGCTTCCGGTTTCGCTGTTCGATGAGCTTCTTCCGGGCCTCTTCGACGAGCTTCTTCTCATCGAGCCATTGCTGCTCATCAATCCGTTTTTTGAGCAAGTCCTCCTCCAGCCTGAGCCGCCGCTCGTACTCGGCCGGGTCAGCCCTGTCGGGTTTTGAATAGACCCCCGGCTTCGTGAGAAGCAGGTGCTTGATTCCGGCGGCCCGACACGCGTCCTGGGCCGCCTGGACGAGGTCGCTCGATGCACCCGGCGAGACCGTGAGTTGTACTTCCTTTGGTCCGGCCGGGTCCCTGGCCGCCCGGGCCAGCAGGCGAGCGAGCACGTCGACGTTCTCGCAGGCGACCGAGCCGATCGCCTTGCCGTCGGGACCGAACTCTTTCACCGAGAACGGCCAGGTCGCGTCCTTCGTCCCGATTCGTACTTCGAGTGACAGCTTCTCGACCGGGACGGCGAGATCGTCGGGCGCGAACCGCCCGCTCTTCTTCTCGGCTTCAGCTCGCTGTTTCTGTTTCTGTAATTCGGCCATCTTGAGCTGGAGGTCTTCCCGTACGCGGTTCAAGGTCTTGGCGGCTGCCTCGACGGCGGCCTGTTCGTCCTTGAGTCGCTTGAGTTGGGCTGCCGTCACCGCGAGTTGGGCCTGAGCTCGTTCGACCTGGGCCGAGAGCTGATCGAGGTGCTTATCGAAGTCGGCCGCGGGCGGAATGGACGGCTTCGGGGGGGCCGGTTTCGCCGCCTTCCAGCGAGACGCCCGGTCTCCGATCTGGGCGGCGAGCTTCGCCCGGATGTGCTCGAGCTTCGCCACTTCTTCCTCAGCCCGCTTCGCGGTGATCCCGGCGTCCTTCATCGCTTCTTTGGAAGCGTACCCACGCTCCACAGCTTCTTCGGTGAGTTGCAGCTTCTCCCTCGCGAGTTTCACCCGGCTTTTAGCCTCCTGGAGAGCTGCCTCGTTCTCGGCGAGTTCCGCCGTCAGATCCACCAGCATCTTGTCGACATCTTCGCCGGGGTTCAGGCCCGGCACGCGTTTCTTGCCCCGCTCCGGTGCCGGCTTCTCATCCTCCGCCATCACCCGTGGGACCTCACGGACACTCACCCCGACGCCGACACCGAACCCGAACACGACGACCAGGGCGAACGTCGCGGCGGTCGCCTTCTTCACCCAGAGCATGTGGAGTACTCCTTCGGCCAGTTGAGAGACGGACGAGGAAATCACACCCGCGGTCGCGAGCCGGGCGGCGGCCGCCGCCCGCACGGTTGCCGACGCCAGAACCGCCGGGACGGCCGCCGCGGCCACGCCCAGGGCCTTCGCCGGGTCACGGTCGCGGAGCCGGCTGCGGAGTCGGTCTAGCCCGCGGGCGAGTAGGGACGACAGGGTGCCTTCGGGGTATCCGAGCCGGGCGGCCGCCTCCCGCCGCGACCAGCCCTGGAGGTGGCAGAGGATCAACGGGTCGCGGTACTTTTCGGGGAGCGACAGCAGCGCCCGGTCCAGGTCGGCCCGGAGGTCGAGCGCCTCCGGGCCGGGCGACGGGTCGGGAGTGGTGGGAGACAGGGCCTCGCACCGGGCGAAGCGGCGGGCGTTCCGGCGGCGGAGGCTTCGGCCGGTCCATACCGCCACCCGGTACAGCCACGGGCCGATCTCGGCCCGGCCGGTCAGCTGGCGGGCTCGACGGACCAGCACGAGAAACACGGCCTGGAATGCGTCCTCGGCGTCCGCCGGGTCAGGGAGGAGCCGGCGGCACACGGTCCAGACGAGAGGGCCGTGTCGGCGAACGAGTTCGGCGAACGCCGACTCGTCGCGGGTCGTGAGGAACGCGGTGAGGAGTTCGCCATCGGGCCGGGCTTCGGCCAGAACGGCCAGCTGCCGGGCGAAGTGTGCTGCGACTCGGGTCATACCCATATCATGTCGCGACCCGGCCCCGCGCGTGCAGTGAAATCACGACCGGGCTGAATTCCAGACGGATCGGCTTACGCCGCACGGCCCGTCGACTCCCTGGCGCTTCCAGGGTCGTTGTGGGCCGGTGGTGCGATTGGCCGGCCCGGAGACACGGCCCGCACGGCGAGTGCGTCTCGAACACCACCCCACACCGCGGCCGCGAGGACCAACAGTCCGCCGATCGGCTGGAGGGCGAGCCCGTGGAACGTCTTCCCGTTCGGGAATGTGTCGCGGAGGATCGGCGCGACCAGGAAGACGTACCCCACGGCCGCGAGCCCGAACCGGAGGTGGTGTGCCCCGCCCCGCGCGAGCACGAGTACCGCCGCCGCGGTCGGGGCGAGGATGATGTACGTGTGCGGTTCGGTGGCCGGGCCGAGAACGGTGATCCACACGCACCCGAGATGGAACGCGAGGGGGACGGACACCCGCGGGTCTCGTGACCGGTAGGCGGCGAGAACGACGAGTCCGGCCATCCCGGCCGCGGCGGCGAGCGTGATCGCGAGGTAGACGCCGGGCGGCGGCGGAGAGGCCCACATCCGCAGGACGAAGAAGAGATCCTGCGGGGCCCGGCCGACCTCGGCGAACGACCGGTCGTCGGTCCCGAGGTAAGCCCGGAAGTGGTCGTATTCGGCGGCGACGTAGGCACGATCCTGCAGGACGAACGGGACGGCGGCGAAGACCGCGCCCCAGACCAGGAGCCCCGGCAGCAGCCGCCGCGGCCGCGCGGCCGCGACCAGCAGCCCGACGGCGAGTGGGTAGACCTTGACCGCGGCGGCGAGCGCAAGCCAGAGCCCCCCGACGAAGCCCCGGGCGCTCGCCGCCGCGGCCGCGCCGAGTAGGAGCGCCCCGATGATCGCGAGGTTCGTCTGTCCGTTGTTCACGCTCGGGATGGCCGGCAGGACCGCCAGCGCGAACACCGCCCCGGACTCGCCGGGCGTGAGCGGCCGGGGCAATCCCCGCCGCACCCACACCCCGAGGCCGTACAGAAAGAAGCCCACGCTCAGCCCCCGCCAGGCCAGCCCGGCGAGCCGTTCCGGCATCCACGTCAGCGGGACGAAGGCGGCCGCGACCCCGGGTGGGTTCCGGTAGATGTCGAGCGGCGGGGCCGGGGCATAAATTGCTTCGCCCTGCACCCACCGTTCGGCGGCGGTCAGATAAATCGGAACGACGGTGTGCGACCGGACCGGGGCGAACAATACCCGTCCCGCGACCCCGAGAAGTAGCATGGCCCAGAGGACGACGGCGAGCCGTTGGACCGGGTGGAGCCGGGCGAACATACGGAACGGGTTCGGCATTCGGTCGGTCTCGTCGGACGTTCGGCGAGGGTCGGAGGCCGGTTCTCAGCCCGCAACCGCTGTCTTCGGCAGCGCGTTCGCCGCGTAACGCTCTTTGGCCCACCGCACGGCCGCAGCCAGCCCGTCGAGGGTGAACGGCTTCGACTCGCGCATTTCGAGCGATACCCATCCGGAGTAGCTTCGCCGGCGCAACTCGTCCGCGAAGGCCGCATGGGCGACCTTCCCCGACGAGCCGGGCGGGTCGAGGTTGGGCTCGCTGACGTGGACGTGTCGCAGGAATGGCATACCGATGTCGAATGTCGCCCGGAGTGGGTCGTTCGCGAGGGTCATGCAGCCGGTGTCGAGGTGCAGCTGAAACCCGGGGTGGTTCACCGCCTTGACCAGGTCCACCGCCTCGCCGGCCCGGGTGACGAAATCGGCCCCGTACTCGGGCGGGTTCGCCTCGATCACCACGCACGTCCCGGACCCGGCCGCGATGCGCCCCAGGTGGCCGAAGAAGTCGACCGCGACGTCCCAGGCTTCCTCGCGCCGAAGACTCCCGACCCGCCGGTTCTTCGGCGAGCCGAAGACCAGCGCACCGGCGCCGAGTTCGGCACAGAGGGAGATGATTCCCTCCAGATACGCGAGCGTGTGGGCTCGGCTGTCCGCCGAGTCGAAGAGGGTGAGTTCCGGCCGCCCGAAGAGAAGGGCCTGCGCGGCGACGATTTCGATCCCCCGGTCGGTCCAGAACGCGCGGTAAGCGGGGATCTCGGCCGCCGTGGCGGCGAGCGGGGTCGGCCAGATCTTCGTCGGCGCGACCTCGATCCCGGTCACGCCGTGTTCGGTCAACACGCGGGCGGCGGCGGCGTCCTGCTCCTTCGGCCAGGCGATGTTGGAGACGGCCAGCTTCATGCGACCGCCAGCGGCCGGAGCCGGCCGCGCTCGGCCGCGACGAACGCCTTGAGCCCGGCGAGGACCTGCCCCCGGGTCTCCAGGTAGCCGTCGTGCCCGCCGAAGGCCGCGGCGTGGTTCGTCCGGACGTCGTAGCGCGGCGGCGGCACGCCGGGGTCGTTCAGAAACTCGACCCCGAACGCCTCGCGGGCGACCTCCCGCACGCTCACCGGTTCCGTGGCGAGGTTGACGAGCGACAGGCCGGCTGCGAGGGCGGTCTGCACGTCCCGCGAGAGGCGGTTCAGGTTGTAGAACTGGTAGACCGCGTCGGCCGGGATCTTGTGGACCTCGTGGTCGTGCAGCAGGTCGTACACCGCGTTCTTCTTCAACCCCGGGCCGTACAACCCGGGCAGCCGGACCGACAGGACGCGCGGGAAGTGCTCCGCGGCGAGTTGTTCGAGCTGGAGCCGGTGCCGGCCGTAGGGGGTCTGGGCGGCGGGGTCGATCGGGGTGTCTTCGTCGACCCCGACCGGCGTCGGGTAGACGGCGACGGTGGAGACGATCACGACGGTCTCCGCCCGGCAGGCGGAGAGACAGCCCCACAGCCGGTTGAGGACCCCGCGGTCGGCGTCCGCGTCCTGGTTGGCGACCCACATGGCGGCCGGCATCGCGCTGACCACGAGCAGCCCGAACCGTTTGCCGCGAACCGCCTCGATGTTCTTCGAATTGAACCAGGTGTCGAATCGGTACTGGGCGGCGAGGTTGCCGCCGACGAACCCGGTGTGGCCGATCAGGGCGTTGGGCATGAAACCCTCCTGGCGAGCGGGGGGCGTAAGCCCCCCTGAATTCTTCTCTTCTTCTCTTCGATCCGGATTCCGAGAACGCATCGGTATCAGGGGGCTGATGCCCCCTCTCGCCCAGCCAAGCGCGCCGGCATCAGGAGACTTGCGCCCCCGCGCGCAAGGTCACGGGTTGTACCACCCCAGGCAGGCGGCGAACAGACACTTCAGAACCCGCAGGTTCCCACGGACGGGGCTGATCTTCGTCGGCGTCGGCCCGTGCGCTGGGTACCGGCGGGCGACCGGGATTTCGCCCACCCGGAACCCCAGCCGGGCCGCCCGGATCGCCAGGTAGTAGTGCAGCTCGTACCCGGGAAATACGTCCCGGAACACCGCCACCCGGGGGTCTTCGAGGAACCGCCGGCTGTACCCGCGGAACCCGTTCGTCGTGTCGGTGTACCGGTATCGGCTCGCCAGCGAGATCAGGGGGGCGTGCAGGAACCTCACCCCGACCCGGCGGCTGAAGGGGAGGTGTTCCGACACGCCGCCGCGGATGAACCGCGACCCCTGGACGTGGTCGTACCCCGCCCGGAGCTGGTCAATGAAACGCGGGATCGCGTCCGGCCCGTCCTTTCCGTTCCCGTCCATCGAGACGACGCCCCGGTATCCCCGGTCGAGGGCCCAGGCGAACGCCATCCGCATCTGCGCGCCGAGCTTCCCCGGCCCGGTCTTGGTCAGGAGGGTATTCACCCCGAGCGCGCGCAGGCCGTCGTGGGCGGTCGACCCGTCGGTGCTGCCGCCGTCGGCGACCACGACGTCGGCCGTTCCGGCGCAGGGCCCCCGCATCGCCGCGAGCTGGTTTTGCAGCTTCCCGTTCTCGTTGATCACGAACACACAGACGCAGTAGTCGGCGGACCTGGGGGCGTACTCGGCGGTGGTAAAGGCCGGGACCTGGCGCGGTGCCGGAGCTGGGGCAGTCACGGGGCGGGGTACGGTGAGCACGGGCGGCACTCGTTGCGGCTCGGGGTGGGGTGCGTCCTACTCGGACCGGTCCATGACGTTCCGGCGGGCGAGGTCGGAGAGCATGACCGTGCTCGCCTGTTCCTCCCGGACGTGATAGAGGGGCCGGTCGACCGCCTCCTCGAGCAGCCGGCCGAGGTGTTCGCCGATCATCGTCAGCATCACGAACACCAGGAAGAACAGGCCGCTCACCTGGAGGCTCAGGGTCGTCCACCCCGGCATCACGTCCTCCTTGAACAGGTATACCACGACCACGTACAGACTATACACCAGGCTCAGGAAGCTCCCCGCCAGCCCGAGCAGGCTCACGAGCCGGAGGGGGGCGACCGGGTGGTTCACCGCGATCGACGCGGCCACCCGGACCGACCGCCGCAGGTTCACCCGCGGGACCCGGCCGCTCCGCGAGATGAATGCGTACTCGTGGGTCGCGGTCGACAGCCCGATCTCGGACGCGATCAGGGCGAACACCCGCTTCCGCTGGCGGACCCGGGTCAGGGCGTTCACCGCCGCCCGGCTCATGCACCGAAAGACCCCGGTCACCCGGACCGGGTCGAGCCCCAGGAGCCCGCGGGCGGTCCGGAAGAACCCCCACCGGAGGGCGCGGTACAGGGCGCCCGGGGGCGTCGGGAACGGGGCGACCCCGAAGACGACGTCGGCCCCGGCCCGGCACCGCTCGACCATCGCCGGGATCTCGGCGGGCGGGTCGAACTCCGGGTGGAGCGTGACCACGACGTCGCCGATCGCCGCGTCCAGCCCGGCCGTCATTGCCGTCTCCGGCTTCATCCGCCGCGACAGCCGCAGGTATCGAACGCACTTGTACGTCTTCAGGAGGTCCCGGACGACCCCGGCGGTGTCGTCGCGGGCCCCGTTGTCGACCAGGACCAGCTCGAAGTTCGTGTACCGGTCGTCGAGCGTGCGATACACCTCCGCCACGAACCCCGGGAGGAACCGGGCGTAGCTCCGGAGGACCGCGACCACCGACACGAATACGTCCGTCTTGGGCATCCCGTCTCCCGGCCCAGGGCATCGCCCTGGGCGGACTACGCCGCTTCGGCCGGCTGCCTGGTGTCACCCCACCCGAACCGCTTCGCCATCTCGTCGGCCACGTCGTAGACGTTGTCGATCTTCCCGCCCATCACCACGTGGTAGTTCGGGATGCCGTGGTTCGGGCGGAACAGGATGGGGCGGGAATCGTCCATCTCGCTCCGCGGCAGGACCGTCTTCACCTCCCAGAGCGACTCGCGGTACTCGCACCCGGCGAGGGCCGGGAGGTACCGGGCGGCGTCGCGGACCATGTGCGCGAACGCGGTCCGTTTCTCGGCCCGCCCGGCCACCTCGTAGGCGGCCAGGTGGGGCTCGGCCGGGAGCCCATCGTACCAGTGCCCGTGCGGGGTATACCGGACGTGGCTGAGCGTGTGCAGCCCCCGCGGCGGGAACGGCATGCACGAGAAGAACGGCCCGTCCATCACGGTCACGCCCAGCTCCTTCACCGCCGGCGGGACCGCCACCAGCGCCAGCTCGGCCAGTTCGTGCTTGAGCGGGATGACGGGGAGCCCCGAGGCCGCCGCCACCGCGTTCGTCTGGGCGTAGGCACAGCTCACGACCATCCCGGCGTCCACCCGGGCTCCCGCCAGCTCGACCCGGACCGATCCGCCCGGGAGCCCGGCGACCCGCCCCACGGGCGTATTCAGCCGGACCTCGACGCCCGCCCGCCGGACCCGGTCGGCCATCAGCTGGGCCAGCCGGGCCGAGTCGAAGGCGTACTCCCGGACGCGGAACACCTCCTCGACCAGCGCCCGGTCGAACAGGGCTCGCACCACGTCGGCCGCAGGCTCGACCGGGGCGCCGATCCGCCGCATGCTCTCGGCGAACTGCTCGGCGGTCGTCTTCGACCCCTGCCGGGCGACGGCGTACACCTTCTCGAAGGTCGCGTCGACCGCCGGGCCGAACTCGGCGACGAACCGGGGGAAGTTGACCCGGCTGCGGAGGGCGGTGAGCACGCTCCGGGGGTAGTGGTATCCGTTGTGGACGCGGGCCTGGTTGGCGTAGGAGGCACGCCGCATCAGGCCGGGGGCCCGCTCGCAGACGAGCACCCGGCGGAGGTGGGCGGCCAGGAACTCGGCCAGGTAAAGGCCGTAGAACCCACCCCCGACAACGATCGCGTCCCACCGCTCGGCCATGGATCGCCTCGCGGAACCGACTCAGGGCGTTGCCCTGGGCTAAAGGGCTGTCAGTCCTTCGGACTGCAAATCCGGGCTTTCGGCAACATTCCCGATCGCTCGACTACGAAGACTGTTTTCAGCCCGAAGGGCTGGGAGCCCTTAACCCTGGGCAACGCCCTGGGTGGCCTCACGCCGCCGCGTCCTGGGCGTTCGGGTCGAAACAGGCCGGCCCGCAGATCCCGCGTTTCGACGCCCGGATGAAGTCGATCAGTTCGCGGACCGCCGGGACGGTGCCCAGATCGGCCTCGATCCGCATCAGGGCGGCGGGGATGGTCAGCCGTTCCATGTAGATCACCCGGAACGCCCGGCGGACGGCCTGGATCTCGGCCGTCGGCACCCCGGCCCGGCGCATCCCGATCACGTTCACCCCGCACACCCGGTTCACGTCCTGCATCACCCAGAACGGGGGGATGTCCTTGCTGGTGGCCGACGCCCCGCTGAGCAGGGCCAGCCGGCCGACGCGGCAGAACTGGTGGACCGCCGAGTTCCCCGACAGCAGCACCCGGTCGCCGGTCTCGACGTGCCCGCCGAGCAGGGCACAGTTCGCGTAGATCCCGTAACTGCCCACCACGCAGTCGTGGGCGACGTGGCTGCCGACCATGAACAGGTTGCCGTCGCCGATCCGCGTCACCCCGGTCCCCGGGCCGACCCCGACCGGCATCCCGCGGTGGACGGTCGTGTGTTCGCGGAACGTGTTCCCTCCGCCGATCTCCACGGCCGTCAGTTCGCCCTTGTACCCGAGGTGCTGCGGGGGCCCGCCGAGGACGGCCCCGGCCCCGATCACGTTGTCGCGGCCGGCGGTGAGCAGGCCGACCAGATGCGCGTGGGGGCCGACCGAGCACCCGGGGCCGAGCGTCACCGGGCCGTCGATCACGGCACCCGGCCCGACCCGCACGTCGTCCGCGAGCTTCGCCTCGGCGGAGATGACCGCCGAGGGATGGATGAGCTGGGTAACGGGGCGAGTCATGCGGAATCCTTTCCGGGGCCGCCTCGGTTCCGTATCCGGCGGCGCGGGCCATCATGGCCCGGCGGGCTCGTCTGTTTACGCCATTCCCCGCGGCCGTGCCAGCCCAATTTCCCGGCCCGACCGGAAGGTCATTTCTTGACCGATCTCAGGTAGTTCGCCACGCCCCCCCGCTTGAACTCGACCGCCACGTCGAGCGGGGTCATCGCCGGGATGGCCGGGAAGCGGACCGGTTCCGCGCCCGGCGGCGACGACGGAGGGATCTCCACCTTCTCCGGCCGCGCGACCGTCTGCGCGGCGGTATCCGCCCGGTGCTCGACCAGGATCTTCACCACGTCCAGGTGCCCTGCGCGGGCCGCGAGGTGCGCGGCCGTCCAGCCGAAGGCGCTATCGGCGTTCACGTCCGCCCCATTCAGGAGAAGGAGGGTGACGGTATCCGCCCGGCCGGCCTCGGCCGCGCGGTGCAGGGGGGTATACAAGTCTGTCGGGCTCGGCTTGCGGGGGTGCGGGAACCGCTCCCGCTCGTTCACCAGTTTGGGGTACTTCTCCACGAGCGTCCGCAGGTGGTCGACTTCCCCCCGTTCGGCGAACAGGTGGATCGCCGCGATGATCGCGGCCTCGTACCTTCTTCCCGGCCGATACGTCCGCCGGCACCGGGGCGGCGTGGGCCCCCGCGCCCCCGGCGGCCAGCGCGAAGGTCGCGACGACGGCAAACGGGATCGGGCTGGTCACGCACATGCCGGGTTCTCCCGTGCGGTCCGGGCGTCACGGACCGACTGTACCACGCGCCCGTCCGGCGGGGCAACCGGTGCGCCCATGGCGCCTCGGCTTGCATCCCTCCGACCGGCCCGGATAATCATGGTGACGGTTGGTATTCCGGGGCCCCCGGCATGATAAGCGTATACCGCTGTTCCCGCGGTCACAACTGGACGCCCGCGCCGGGTGGCGCCGCCGGGTCGTGCCCGGTGTGCGGGGATACCGTGGCGGCCGACGCCACGCCGCCGGACGCCATGACGCTTACCCACGTCGTGATCCCGGCCGCCCCCGCCGACCCGTCCTTCGCGTCCCTGGCCGGGGTCATTCCCACGTCCGAAGGCGATCCGTTCGCAGTCATGCGAGACCCCGGATTGCCCGAGGGGGCAGCTGGAGGCGACCCGGTGACGACGGAGTTCAACCCGTCGCCGGTGCCCGGGTACGAGATCCTGCACGAGCTCGGGCGGGGCGGGATGGGGGTGGTGTACAAGGCCCGGCAGATCGGCCTGAACCGCACGGTCGCGCTGAAGATGGTCCTGTCCGGCACCCACGCCGGCCCCACCGAGCGGGAACGGTTCCGGCGGGAGGCGCAGGCCGTGGCCGCCCTCCAGCACCCGCTCATCGTTCAGATTTTCGAGATCGGGGACGCGAACGGGCACCCCTATCTGGTGCTGGAATTCGTGGACGGGGGGAGCCTCGCCCAGCACCTCCAGGGGCAGCCGTGGGCCGCCCGCGACGCGGCCGAGCTGGTCGAGCAGCTCGCCCGGGCCGTTCACTACGCGCACACGCAGGGGGTGGTCCACCGCGACCTGAAACCGGGGAACGTCCTGTTGGCGGGTGGGAGGGTGGCGAGGTGGCGGGGTGGTGAAGTCGGGAATGACGGAGCCGCCACCACACCACCACACCACCCCGCCACCCCCAAGATCACCGACTTCGGCCTCGCCAAGAGGCTGGACGAGACGATCGGCGTGGACGGCGGGACGAGGACCGGGGCGGTGATGGGGACCCCGAGCTACATCGCCCCGGAACAGGCGTCCGGGAAGGTCCGCGAGGTCGGCCCGGGGGTGGACGTGTACGCGCTGGGCGCGATCCTGTACGAGCTCCTCACCGGCCGCCCGCCGTTCCGCGGCGAGACCCCGCTCGACACGGTCCTCCAGGTGCTGCACGACGACCCGGTCTCGCCGAAAAGCCTCCAGCCGACCGTGCCGTGGGACCTCCAGACGGTCTGCCTGAAGGCCCTGACGAAGAGCCCGGCGAAACGATACCCGTCCGCCCTCGCCCTGGCCGACGACCTCCGCCGGTTCCTGAACGGGGAGCCGATCCTGGCCCGCCCGCTGTCCGCCTGGGGGCGCGGGGTGAAGTGGGCCGGCCGCCACCCGGCCTGGGCCGTCCTCGCGGCGGTCACCGTGGCCGCGACCGTCGCGCTGGTCGCCGTCCTGTCCGTCTCCTACGCCCGCGTCCGCGACGCGGTCGCGCAGAAGGAGCTGGAGGCCGCCGCCGCCCGGACCGCGCGGGAACACGAGGCGGCGGAGCGGATGCGGGCCGAGGGGCTGGCGGCGGAGAACGAGAAGGCCCGGGGCGAGGCGGTCGAGCAGGCCGAACAGCTGAAGCGGGAGGCCGAGCGGTCGCGGCGCGCGGCCTACGCCCTCCAGCTCGCCCAGATCGCGGCCATGTGCGAGCGGGACCCGAAGCGGGCCCGGGCCCTCCTCGACGACCCCGGCCGGTGCCCGCCGGAACTCCGCGACTTCGCCTGGGCCTACCTCCGCCGCCTGTGCCGGCGGGAGGACCGGGTGTACGCCGATCACCCGAAGGACGACGCCCTGTACGCGGTCGCCGTCGCCCCGGGCGGGACGTTCGTCGCGACCGCCGGGCGGGACGGGCACGTGCGGGTGTGGGACCCGCGGACCGGGCGGACCTGGGCGGTCCTCGTCGGCCACTCCGGCCGCATCCTCGGGCTCGCGTTCAGCCCCGACGGCGGGGTGCTCGCGACCGCCGGGGGGGACCACACGGTCCGGCTCTGGGAGTTCCCGGCCGACATGCTCGACACGGCCCGGCGGGCGATGAACACCCTCACCTTCCTCCAGCCGATCGTCGGCCCGTTCCTGCTGCGGCCGGCCGTGACGCTGACCGACACGAATCGGAGCGAGGCGACCTGTGTGGCGTTCAGCCCGGACGGGCGGGCCCTCGCGGCGGGCCTGGGCGACGGCACGCTTAAAGTCTGGGACATCGGCGGGTGGCGGGCGAACGGCCTCGACGCGGCGGCGGCGGGCGGCCCCGCGGCGGTCGGCCTGGCGGCCGTCCGGGCCCGCGCGTCGCCGCAGAAAGTGTGGACCGACCGGGCGGTGGTCGCGCACAACGGGGCGGTCCGGTGTCTCGCGTTCTCCGATTCCAGTCGGCTGCTCGCGACCGGGGGGGACGACAAGACCGTCCGGGTGTGGCCGGCCGCCGGGGGCTCGCCCGTCCGGGTCATCGACGGGCACGCGGACGCGGTCCTCGCGGTCGCCTTCACCCCTGGCGGCAAACTGCTCCTGACGGCGAACAACGGGAGTACCCCGACGGTCCGGCTCGTCGACACCGACTCCTGGAAGGACGAGCGCCGGCTAATCGGGCACACCGCCGCGATCTACACCCTGGCGGTCAGCCCCGACGGCCAGCTGGTGGCGAGCGGCGGGTTCGACCGGACGGTCCGGCTGTGGGACCTGGACGAGCGAAAGGAGCGGGCCGTCCTCCTCGGGCACGAGCAAGGGGTGCGGGGGGTGGCGTTCGGGGCCGACCGGCGGGGGGTGGTATCGGCCGGGGCGGACGCCACGGCCCGGGTGTGGCAGACCGGGGTGCGGCCGAACGAGGCCACGGACGTGACCGGCCCGAAGGACGGGCTACTGGCCGGGGCGGCGGTCGACGGGCCGGGTGGGACGTTCATCTTCGCGGACGGGACCGGGCGGGTGAGTGTCCGGCTGGCCGACGTGTTCGCGGGCCGGACGAACACCCTCCCCGGGACGCTCCTGTTGTGGCCGGTGCCGATCGAGACCCTCACCCGGAGCCCGGTCCGCGCGGTCGCCGCCGCCCCGGACGGGCGGGCGGTGATCGGGGCGACGGCCGACGCCCTCCTCCTGTGGCGGATCTTCCAGTTCCGCCCCCGGGGCCGGGAGCCCGCGGGGGCGTTTCCGCTCCCGGTCGCGAAGCCGTCCCGGCTGCCGACCCCGAAACCGGTGTACTCCCTCGTCGTGAGCCCGGCGGGCAAGACCGTCGCGACCCTCGACGCCGACGGGGCCCGGGTGTGGGATCTGCCGGACTTCCCCTTCGTCCACGACCACGTGCCCGCGGTCCGTGCCCCGGCACCCGTCCTTCCCGCGCGCGACGCCCGCGACCTCGCCTTCTTCCCGAAGGGCGACCGGCTGGCGGTCGCGGTCGGAAGGGGGGTGCGGGTGGTCGACCTGTCCGGGAAGCTGCTGGCGGACCTGCCGGACGTGCATCCCGCGCGGGTCGAGGCGGTCGCGGTCGACCCGGAGGGCGAACAGGTGGCCACGGCGGACGCGGGCGGGCTCATCAAGGTGTGGCGGGTGCGGCCGGACGGCGGGCTGGCGCACCAGGCCGACCTTGTCGGGCATACGGACGCCGTGTTCAGCATGACCTTTACCCCCGGCGGGCGGACGCTCGCCTCCGGCGGGGCCGACCGGACCATTGTGTTGTGGGACCCGATGACCGGGCAGGAACGGCTGGTCCTGACCGGGCACGCCGACCGGCTCGTCCGGGTGCAATTCACGGCCGACGGGCTGGGGCTGGTGACGATCGACCGCGACGGCGAGGTGAAGCGGTGGCGGGCCGAACCCCGCGACCCCCCGCGCCAACCCGCCGGGCCGGGGCCGCGGGCGAGGTGAGGCGTCGGGCAGGGTATGGCCTCCCGAATCGACCAGGCTTGGGGATAGCCGCAGGTTTTCCGGTCGTCACATCAGCACCCCCGCCACGGCGGCGTTGATCAGGGTGGCGAGGAACCCGACGAACAGGGCCTTCTTCCAGAGCTTGGCGAGGTCGGCCTGCCGGCTGCGGGCGATCGATCCGATCCCGCCGAGCTGGATACCCACCGAGGCGAAGTTCGCGAACCCGGTCAGGGCGAACACCGCCAGCAGCCGCGACCGATCGGATAGCCCGGCGAAGTCCGGGTTCTTGGTCAGCGTCACGTACGCCACGTGCTCGTTGGCCGCGAGCTTGATCCCCAACAGGCTCCCGACCTTGCCGGTCTCGGCCGGGTCCACCCCGAGCAGGAACGCGACCGGGGCGAACACCCACCCGAATACGGTCTGGAGCTTCAGGTCGTCCGGCCACCAGCCGATCGATTCGGCCGGGAGCCCGTTCCGGATCAGCCCCGGCTTGATCCCGCTCAGGATGAGGTCGAACAGGGCGAGGAAAGCCAGGAAACCGATCAACATGGCGGCGACGTTCAGGGCCAGCTTCAGCCCGATCTTCACCCCGCCCGAGGCCGCGTGAATGACGTTCACGTACTGCGACGGGGCGTGGATCGGGGAATTGCCGGTGGTCTCCGGGGTCCCGGCCTCGGGGTAAACCAACTTCGCCAGGTAGAGGCTGCACGGGCACGCCATCACGCAGGTACACAGGATCGCGACCGGGTCGGCCCCGTAACTGATGTACACCGCCATCATCCCGCCGGAGATGTGCGCCATCCCGCTACCCATCAGGGCGAGCAGCTCCGACCGCGTCATCCGCGGGACGAACGGTTTGACGATCAGCGGGGCCTCGGTCTGGCCCATGAAGACGTTCGCCGCCACCGACAGCGTCTCGGCCCCGCTCGTCCCCATCAGGTACATCATCACCCGGGCCATCAGCCTGACGAGCAGCTGGAGCACCCCGAGGTGGTAGAGGACGCTGAAGAACGACGACACGAAGATGATCGGAGGGAGGGCCCGGAACGCGAACACGAACCCGTTGTCCGGGCCGAACACCCGGTCCATCGCGTCCCGGTCGGCGAGTCTGCCGAACACGAATCGCGCCCCCGCGTCGGACGCGTTCAGGAGGTGCCCGATCCCGCCCCCGACGGTCTTGAACCCCGCCTGCACCCATTCCGAGTGGATCACCGCGACCGCGAGCGTGAACTGGAGCCCGATCCCCCAGAGGAGGGTCTTCAGCCGGACCGACTGGAGGCTGCCGGAGGCCGCCGCGGCGATACCCAGGAAGCACAGGATGCCGGCCCCCGCCTGGACGCGGTATCCCAGCGTGTGGTGCAGGGCGTGGGCGGCCAACCCGACCGCGACCACGCCCGCGCCGATCGCGACCCGCCACCGCCACGGGGTCGGGGGGAGCGGGGGTTCCTCGGGTGCGACCGGGTTGGTACGCCGGCCGGACTTGGGGTGTCGGGTCGGCGGGCGGACGGGTTCCGGGGGCGCGGCCGACTCGGCGGGCGGATCGGGGTTGCTCCCCGGGACGGGCGTGGTCATGGGTGCCCCGCGTGGGGTGCGAGTGAGGGACGGAAATCGGAGAGGGGGACGGTCCATGTTGTAGCTCTGGTCGGGCGTCTGTGAATAGCCGCGGGGCTCGCACCCGCACCGCGGTAACCGCAACCCGCGCGGCCGCGCCCGGCCCTTCCGCCCTTCACCCGTTCCCCCCTTCGGTCTAAGATGCCCCGGACCCGATGGCCCGGAGTGTTGCGATGTCACTGGCCGACCAGTTCCCCGAGATCACGAAGCAGGGCGAGCCGCTCGCCCCGCACACCCACCTGAAGATCGGCGGCCCGGCGGAGTTCCTCGTCCGGCCCCGGTCGGTCGACGAACTCCGGGACGTGTTCGCCGCCTGCCAGAAGGATAAGGTCCCGGTCCGGATGCTCGGCGGCGGGTTCAACCTGCTCGTCCGCGACGACCCCGTCCCGGGGGCGGTGGTCCGGCTCACCGCGCCGGCGTTCACCAAGCTCGAGTGTGACGGGAAGCGGGTCACCGCCGCCGGCGGCGGGCAGCTGTTCGACCTGATTGCGTTTTCCGTCCGGCACGGGCTGGCCGGGCTCGAAACGCTCGTCGGCATCCGGGGAACCGTCGGCGGGAGCGTCCGGTGTAACGTCGGGGACCGGTCGGGCGAGATCGGGCAGGCGGTCCAGCGGGTGACGGTCCTGACCGACACGGGGACGATCCAGGTCCGGACCCGCGACGAGCTCACGTTCTCCGAACACCAGAGCGACCTCGACGAACCGGTGATCCTGGCCATCGAGTTCGAGCTGGACCGGGACAACCCCGAGGCGATCCTGAAGCGGATGCGGAAGGCGTGGATCCAGCGGAAGGGGGCTGAGCCGTTCAGTTTCCAGCACGCCGTCCGGCTGTTCCGCAACCCGCCGGCCCAGACGGCCGCGACGCTGATCGACCGGGCCGGGATGACGAAGGCCAAGGTCGGCGGGGCGGAGCTGAGCGAGCGGAACGCCAACTACGTCGTCGCCCACCCGGGCACCACCGCCGCCGACATCCTCCAGCTGGTCGACCTCGTCCGCGGCCGCGTCAAGGAGCGGACGGGGGTCGTTCTGGACCGGGAGCTGCACGTCTGGTGAGGTCGCGGCGGTCTTTTTTGTAGGGCCGGCTGTGCCGGCCGCACCAGCCGGGGGCGGTCCACAGGGCGGCCGGCACAGCCGGCCCTACGACAGGACTCACGTGCAGTGAGCCGGAGCAAGAAGCCCAGGAAGCCGAAGGACGCCGTCCCGCCCGCCGGCAGCTGGTGGCGGACCATGAGGCCGGCCGCCCTGGCCCTTCTCACGCTCGTGCTCGCGGGCGGTCTTCTCGCCGGACTTGGTCAACTCGGCGACGAGGCGTTGCGGCGGATCGGCCCGCGGGACCGCTACAAGGTCCGGTTCGTGGACGTCGAGTGCGACCCCCCCCCGAACACCAACCGCCCCACGTTCCTCGCCGAAGTCCGGTACGTCGGTAACTTCCCCGACACGTTCAACGCCTTGGACCCCGCCGACCGCGTCCGGTTATCGGCCGCGTTCGCTGCTCATCCCTGGGTCGAAGCCGTGGAGGGGGTCGCGGTCGAGCCGGCGACCCTGGTGCGGGTACGGTTGAAGTTCCGTACGCCCGTTCTCGCGGTGAAGGTGGACGGCGGTGCGGTCAGGCTCGTGGACGGGAACAAGGTGCTGTTGCCGGAGGCGGTGACGCCGCCGGGGGTGGCGGAGCTGGCGGACACGGTTCCCGTCCCGCCCACCCCGGCCGGGCAGGTGTGGGCCGACGAGACGGTGAAGCGGGCGGTCGAGGTGGTGGTGGCGTACAAGCCGACCCGGCTGGAGAAAATGGTGCGGGGCTGGCGCCTCACCCTCCCGGACGGGAGGGTGCTGCAAGTCGACCGGTGACGCCTGCGGCCGGGCGCCTCATGGCCGGCGTCATCTCGTCCCCGTCCGGTACCCGACGAGGGCGATCACCGAGCCGAGCAGCAGGCCGATGTGGGGCGCACCCAGCGGCTCGACCGGCCGGATGCCGAGGTGGTGGCCGGCGACCGCCACCCCCGCGCCGAGGAGGACCAGGACCGACATCGTGTTCCCGCGGAAGAACAGCGAGCCGAGTAACAGCAGGCCCGCCACCCCCACGTTGAAGCTGTCCGCCCACGCCGTCAGCGGGGGCGCCACGCCGTCCACCTGCAGCGGTTTCGTCGCCCGGCTCGTGTCCAGGGCCGCGGCCCGTTCCAGCTCGGCCAGGTCGTTCGACTCGACCACCGCCTGCGCCCGGGTCTGGACCTCGGCGGTCGGGACGAGCCCGTTCTGGTAGGCCCACACTCCGCACCCGGCGAGCAGCAACGCCGCCCCGATCGCCCGGATGTGCGGGCCCACGAAGAGGGTCACGAACTGGCTCAGGGGGTCCGGCTTCGCCGCCGGCCCGAACGCGAAGTCGGGGTTGCTCGCCCCGCTCATGAGCGCCCCTACACCGGCCGGAGGAGGGTGGGCTGGCGTGGCGCCGGGCCGGATCTTGACCCGCTCGCCCTCCGCCCACCGGACCTGGTTCGCCGCCCGGATCATCGCCTCGGCGGTCGCGTTCGCCTTCCGGTCCGCCTCCTCCAGGGCGGCCCCCTCGGCGATCAGCCGCGACCGTTCGACCGCCGCCAGCACCCGGCGCTCGCGGGCCTCCTTGCGGGCCTTTTCGATCCGCTCGATCGCCCCGAGGAGCGGCTCCCGCCATGCCGCGTATTTCTCCCGCGGGCCGGCCGCGCCGCCCCGCGACAGGATGGCCCGGGCGGCCAGTTTCGCCTCGTACCCGAAGAGGGCCTCGAAGAACTCCTCCCAGTGCCGGCCGGCGAACTTCGCCACGAACTGCCTCAACTCTTCCTCGTCCAGCCCCTGCATCCGGAGCCGCCGCAGGAGCCGTTCGCACCCGTCCAGCGGGCCGTGCCGCTCGTCGTCCGCCTGGCGGTCCAGCCAGACCCGGAGCCCGACCGCCAGCCCGATCCCGACCGCCCCGACCCCGACCCAGATCCAGAACACGCCCGACATCGCGAGCAGGAGGGCGAACAGCCCGACCCCGGCCGTCGCGATCGCCCAGTCCGACCACCCGAGCCCCCAGACGAAGTGCCGGACGCGGGTGAACAGCGGGCCCTTCCGGGCGACGCCGTCGATCACGAAGTACGCCAGGGTGGCCTGGGCCGTGAGGCCGACCAGCCCCGACGCCCACCCGGTCCTGCCGAAGAACAGGAGCAGGACCGACAACACCGCCGCGAGCAAGAAGAACCCCTTCACGAGCCGGCCGCGGAGGACCGCCGCCGGGGCCGTGTTGTACGCCAGGGTGTACCCCTCCAGCTTGCCGATCTGCTCCTCGTGCGGGGAGAATGTCCCCGCGTGCCGGACGCCGAGCCACGCCTCCAGGGTGCGGATCACCTCGCCCATGTTCTGGAACCGGTCGTCCGCCCCCTTCGCCATCATCCGCTGGATCACGGCCGAGACTTCGGCGGGGACGCGCGCGACGATCCGCTCGGGCGGGACGATCGGCTCGTAGGCGTGCTTGGTCATCAGCTCGACGGCGGTGGTCCCGTCGAACGGCGGCCGGCCGGTGACGAGCACGTACAGGGTGCAGCCGAGCGAGTAGATGTCGGCCCGGTGGTCGACGGCGGCGGCGTCGCGGCACTGCTCCGGCGACATGTACGCCGGGGTGCCGAGGGCGATCCGGGCCCCGGTCAGCCCGGAAGGGGGAGCCCGGAGTTCTGCGGCCGGGAGCGAGAACGGGTCGGGCGTCCGGCCGGAGTCTTCCGCCCACCGGCTGCCGTCCGCGGCCTGGACTTTCACCAGCCCGAGGTCGGCGACCTTCACCAGGCCCTGGTCGTCGATCAGTAGGTTGTCGGGCTTCACGTCCCGGTGGATCATCCCCCGGTCGTGGGCGTGCTTGAGCCCCCGGGCGGCCTGGAGGACGTACCCGACCGCCGTCTCCGGGTCGAGTTTTCCCTCGGCCCGGACGAGCTCCGCGAGCGACCGCCCGGGGACGTACTCCATGCTGAAGAACCGGCACCCGGCGATCTCGCCGATGTCGTGAATACCTACGATGTTCGGGTGCCGGAGCTGCGCGGCGGCGAACGCCTCGCGGGTGAACCGGGCGACGAAGGAGGGGTCGGTCGCCCACCGCTTGCTCATGACCTTCAGCGCGACATGGCGGTCGAGAGAGAGCTGGCGGGCGAGGAAAACCGCCCCCATGCCCCCGCGGCCGAGTTCCCGCTCGATCCGATACCCCCGGACGTCCGCCTTCGGTGGGGCGTACTCCTCACCCCCCACCGGCCGGCCGGACAGCGGTTCGGGCTGAGGGTCGGCCTGGTGCGACGGCGTCCGGACCTGCCGCCGGTCGAGGTTGGTCTTCACGAGCCCGCACACGGGGGCGTCGGCCGGCGGTCCGGCCATCACCGGTTCGGGAACGGCTGGCCGCGGCGCCGGAGTGTTGCCCGAGAGCGCCAGGCGGTTCGGAGTCGTGCTCCCGTCGTCGAGGCCCTGCGTGCCGCCCCGGATCGCCTGCACCTGATATGCGTCACCTCCGTGGTCGGGGATGACCAGCGCGAACGGCTTGTCGCACTTCGGGCACCGGGGGCGGTATCGGCCCGGCTTCGCGGACTTGAGGTTGATCCGGTGGTCGCAGTACGGACAAGCAATGGCCACGGCGGTGCCCTCGTACCGGGGTGTTGACCGGTCGGGTTGGCAATTCGTGTCGGCGCGGGCGAGTGGTCGCGCTGGGAGTGAGGAGTCCGGAGAGGCACCCCCCTTCAGCCTGAAAGGTAGTTCACGTTCGGGCGGAAGGTCGGGTTGTACCGGTCGGATCAGGAGACGGGGCCGAGCCGAATTTCGGGGGGAACAGAAAATCGCTGCGGTTAGCCCAACGGGCAGTCTTTCATACCGACCGCCTGCCGGACGAGACGGAGGGTTACCTGGGCGACCTGCCGAGCGCGTTTTGCGCCGGCCTGAAGGACTTCCTCAACATACCCCGGGTGGCGGGCGAGTTGCTTGCGCCGTTCGCGGGCCGGCCCGAAGTGGGCGTCGATCTTGGCCAGGAGCATGGTCTTGGCGTCCCCGTACCCGAACGGCCGTCCGCCGCGGTGTTCGGCGTCCCGCATCGGGTTGCGGTACAGGTCGGCGAGCCGGGCTTGTTCCTCGGGGGTGGCGAGGAGTTTGTAGAGGGCGAAGGCGTTACAGGTATCCGGGTTCTTCGGCTCCTCGACCGGGGTAGAGTCGGTCACGATCCCCATGACCGCGGTCTTCAGGGCTTTCCCCTCGGCGAAGATCTCGATGGTGTTCCCGTAGCTCTTGCTCATCTTCTGGCCGTCGGTCCCGGGCACCACCGCGGCCTCGTTGAACAGCGCGGCCGGGAGCGGGAACACCTCGCCGAAGGAGTGGTTGAACGCCCCGGCGATGTCCCGCGTCATCTCCAGGTGCTGCTCCTGGTCTTTCCCGACCGGGACCAGATGGGACCGGACGATGAGGATGTCCGCGGCCATGAGGATTGGGTAGGTGAACAGGCCGACGCTCGGGGTGATCCCCCGCCCCACCTTGTCCTTGTAGGAGTGGGCCCGCTCGAGGAGGCCCATGCCGCTGACGGTAGAGAGGATCCAGGCCAGTTCGCACACCTCCGGCACGTCGGACTGGCGGTAAAACGTGGCCCTGGCGGGGTCGAGCCCGAGGGCGAGGTAGTCGAGGGCGACGTCCCGGACGTTGTCGCGGAGGATCTGCGCGGCGGGCCGGGGGACCGCTCCCTTCGTCTTCGCGACCGCGGCGATCTCCCGCTCCTCGGCCTCTTTGAGCGAGGTCAGGGCGTGGTAGTCGGCGATGAAGTAGAAACAGTCGCCGCACTCCTGGCGCTCGATGTGCTGCTTGATCGCGCCGAAGTAGTTGCCGAGGTGCAACTTGCCGGACGGCTGTACGCCGCTCAAGATCCGGGTTCGGTCGGCCGGGTGGTCGCCGGGACCCTCCAGGTTGGCGGTCGTCGTGCTGGTCACAGCTGTCTCCGCGTAACCCGAGCCCGGGCCGGGTGGGCTTTCCATCTCATCAAGGACACGGTTACAGTACGGGCGGTTCGCACCCCGAACAGCTGCCCCGGGTGAAGGTATGGACGCCGACCCGCCACCGTATCCCGACACGCCGGCGCCGTCGGCGCGACCGGCCGCCGGGGAAGTCTCGTCGCCCGGCCTCGCCGGTAACGACGAACGGCGCACCGAACTCCTCCTCGACGCCGTCAAGACCGCCATCGGCACGCCCGGCGAGCACCGCCTGTTCCGCTCCGGCAAGCTCGTCGGGCTCTTCCCGACGCGCGCCGGGACGTCCGCCGAGGCCGCGCTCCTCGCCGTGCGCGAAGGGCTCTTCGAAACCGTTCGCACCGAGGTCAAGGGGAAGGTGGTCACCGAGTGGGTGACGGCGACCCCGAAGGGGGTGGCGTTCGTCCACGAGCACGACTCGCCGAAGTCGGTGTTGCGGGAGCTGAAAGAGGTGCTCCGGGCGACCCGGGACGGGGTCCCGGTGTGGATGGACGAGGCGCGGCGGGAGGTTGCCGAGCTGTCCGCCCGGTTCGAGGGACGGGCCGCTGCGGTATTGAAGCAGCTCGACGATCTGGCCGGGCGGGTCGAGGCCGCGCTGCGCCGGGCGGAGGCGAAGGCCCCGGCGGTTGCAGACCCGGTCGGCCGGCTGGTCCCGTGGGCGGTGGACGCGCTCGAATACCTCGACCGCCGCAAGACCGGCGGGGGGGGCGGTGACTGCCCGTTGCCGGAACTGTTCCACGCGGTCCGGGTACGCTCCCCGGAGTTGTCGCTCTCCGCGTACCAGGACGGCCTGCGGCGGCTTCACGACGTCCGCGCCGTCCAGCTGGTCCCGTCGGCCCTGATGGCCGAGCCGGAGTACGCGGTGGTGGTCGAGGGGAAGCTGATGTACGCGGTGGGACGGTGAAGCCGGTCGCGAAGAGAAAGCAGAGTGGCCACAAAAAGGTACAAAAAAGCACCAAAAAGTATCTGAACGAAACTGTTGCTTTGCGATTTCGTTTTCCCTTATCGTGCTTTTTCGCTGACCGTCCCGGATTGTGGGGCCGGGTAGCTCAGCGCCGGTAGCCGCCCAGGGAGGCAGAAACCTGGAGGTTCTGGAGCCAGTCGTCGGAGTACCGGTGGGCGTTGAGCCGCTCGGCCGGGCTCCGCCAGCCGTCGTTGGCCCGTACCGCCTCCGGACCCCACGGGCGGAAGTTCTGCAACAACGCCCAGGCCCGCAAGTGCCGCCCACACGCCGCCGGGGACCCGTGCAGGTGCTGGCCGTCCTCGAAGTACCGACTCATCGACCGCATGACCCGGTCGAGCATGTTGCTGGTCCGGTGCCCGCCGGGGTGCCGGTACGCCACCCCGTACTCCTTCGACCGCCCGCACAACTTCTCGACCTGCTCCAGCAGCCACGCCGACAGCCCCGCCCGCCGCGCCCACTCGGCCGGCCGCCGCAACCGCTGGGCGAAGCACCGCCGGTCCGGGGCGCGGAAGGCTTCCCCGACCCTCCGGGACAGTTCCGTGAACGATTCGCTCAGCTTGCCCCGGCTGCGGATGTTGAGCCAGCCGTGCAGGAAGCAACGGAGCAGGACCACCCCGGGGAATAACGCCCGCCACGCCTGGTGGGTCGAGGCCCAGCCGTCGACGCCCACGGTCTCGGGCTGGTAGCCCTCCTGGATGTCTTGGGCTTCCTGCCGGAATACCCCGTAGGCGGCGGCCAAATCGTCGGCGTTGGCGGTCGGGGCCAGGGCGGCCCCCAGACAGCACCCCTCGCCGACCGTGGTCGCGATGTAGTTCTTGTCTCCATCCCGGGTCTGGTGGTGCTCGTCGGCCAATAGGTGTTCGGGTAGGTCGGCCCGGCGCACCGTGGTGCCGGCGATACTGTTGCGGCCCAGGCTGACCTCCGGCCGGTACCAGTACATGGGGCTCTCGCCGAACACCCGGGCCAAGGCCCAAAAGGGCACCCCGAAGGCGCGGAGGAACAACGGGCCCTGGGCGTCGCTGGTGGTGCCGACCCTGTAGGGCAAGAGGAACGATGGGCGGACGGAGACGGACGCGCCGGTGGCCGTCAGGCGGATGCGGCGCAGGCGCCCCCCGGCCCGGGTGGAGGCCCGGCCGTCCTTGAGGCGGTAGCCCTGGGCGAAGCCTTCGGGGAACAGTTCCGGGCAGGCGCGGAAGGCCTGGCCGAGCCAGGCCCGGAAGCGTGCCGGATCGGCCACGACGTCGGAGTAGGTATCCTTGTCGGCGGGTAGGCAGATGGTAGAACAGGAACGGGCCAAGAGTCACCTCCGCGTCGTGCGGGTTTCAGCACGGTGATTCTTGGCCCTTCTTGTTCCGTCGTCCCCTAGACATCCGTCTACACGTTCACCCCGCCCCACAATCCGGGACGGTCAGCTTTTTCGTGCCTTTTTGTGGCCATTCCTGAATTTCTTCACTCTTCAGTCTTCACTCTTCAGAATGGCCAGCCGCTGCCCAGGGAGTTCTTCTGTGCGGCGGCGATCTCGCGAATGCCGGCCTCGCCGAGGTCGATTAGCCGGTCGAGCTGTTTACGGGTGTAAGTCGCTTCCTCGCCGCTCCCCTGCACCTCAATGAACTGGCCCGACCCGGTCATCACGAGGTTCAGGTCCACCTCCGCGTCGCGGTCCTCGACGTATTCCAAGTCGAGCCGCTCTTCGCCGTCCACGACGCCGACACTGATCGCGGCCACGCTCGCGTGGACCACCTCCCGAACCGGCACGCTCAGGCCGGCCTTCACCGAGTTGACCGCGTCCACGAGCGCGACGAGCGCCCCGTTGATCGCGGCCGTCCGCGTCCCCCCGTCGGCCTCGAGGACGTCGCAGTCGACCCACAGGGTCCGCTCGCCGAGCTTCGACAGGTCGACGACCGCCCGGAGGCTGCGGCCGATCAGCCGTTGGATTTCGACGCTCCGACCGTCCACCTTCCCCCCCTTGTCCCGGGGCTTGCGGGTGGCGGTCGACCCGGGCAGCATCCCGTACTCGGCGGTGAGCCAGCCCTTGCCCTTACCGACGAGAAAGTCCGGCACCTTGGGCTCGACGCAACAGGTGCAGAGCACCGTCGTCCGACCCATCTTGACGAGGACGGAGCCGGGGGCGTTGCGGGTGTAGTTCCGCTCGAACGAGAGGGGGCGGAGCTGGTTGGGCAGGCGGTTGTCGGGACGGGGCATGCGGCGATCACCGGGTGGTGGCGGCGGGTTGTTCGAGGACGAGGTTGGGGTCGAAACCGAGTAGTCGGGCGACGAGTTGACGGGCGTCGAAGCCGGAGGCGGTCTCCTTCAACTGCCCGGCCGCCCAGTAACCGACAGCGGGAGTATGATACACCGTCCCAATGCCAGTGAAGATCCGTTCGAGTTCGGCCGGTGAGGACAGTTCATCGACGTTGAACACGGCAACCTTCAGCCCGGGCTGCGCACCCGCAGCGACGGCGTCGTTGACCAGGTCGAGCAGCCGGAGATCGTACAGTGACCACGCGGCGACACCGATTACAAGACGATGCCCGGTGGCGTTAATGTCTGCCCGATCCGGCCACCAGATCAGTGACGATTGCCGAACTCGCTGCGGCAATGCGGCAGCTGCCCGCCGCTGAACGTCACCCGCCGACTGCCCTGGATCTGGGGCAAGCAAGTCGCGGAACGTTACGCCTTGGTCCATTCCAGCACCCCGTCTCGAATCCACTGCCCACCAAGCCTCAGGATACGCCGAACCTCGGAGGATTGCACCCCCGGGCCGAGGAGCGAGTTCAAATCGATCGGGACGCTGTTGGTGTAGATCAGGTCAACCGTGTCATCGGGGAATGGCAGGGTGATGTTGAGACCGATCAAGAAGACATGCCCGTCGTTTGCGAGGTGATGGAGGGTCTTCCCCGCGCGGCTTGATCGCCAGTTGGGCGTGAGTGCCCACGGGCCCTGTTGGTTGATAACGTCGGAGACCTCCCCTTCGCCCCCGAGGTTCACCGCAAGCATGGTGCGATCTCGTGTGCGAACGGCAGGAGAAGGGACTGCCGCCCCAAAGACCCAATTCGTCCCCCAAGTTCGCGTACAGGCAAATAGCGGGGCCGAACAGCCTCGTCCAACCCAACCGCGCAGAAGACCCCATTTACCCCTTCATCAACCACTCCAGCACAGCCTTCTGGGTGTGCAGCCGGTTGCCGGCCTGCTGGAAGACGGCGGACGCCGGGCCGTCAAGCACGTCGTCGGTGATCTCCTCGCCGCGGTGGGCCGGCAGGCAGTGCAGCACCTTGCAGTGCGGCGGGGCCTTCGCCAGCAGGGCGGCGTTCACCTGGAACGACTCGAACCGCTTCAGCCGTTCCTCCCGCTCCGCCTCCTGACCCATGCTCGTCCACACGTCCGTGTAGATCACGTCCGCGGTCCGGACGGCCGCGGCCGCGTCGTTGACCTCCGGCGGGAAACACGGCGACACCCGGGCCTTGTACTTTTCGCGGAACCCGTCGTCGAACCCGTACCCGACCGGGCACGCCAGCACGAACTTCGCCCCGAGCCGACTACACCCGACCGCCAGCGACCGGGCCACGTTATTCCCGTCCCCGACGAACGCCACCGTCCGGCCCTCGACCGACCCGAACAGCTCCTGGACGGTGAGCAGGTCCGCGAGCACCTGGCAGGGGTGCGACAGGTCCGACAGGCCATTCACGACCGGGATGGACGACGCCCGCGCCACCCCCTCGACCGTGTCGTGCCGGAAGACCCGCAGGACGAGCGCGTCGACGTACTGGCCGATCGTGCGGGCGAAGTCGGCGTGGCTCTCCCGCCAGCCCAGTCCGACCTCGTTCCCCGGTAAGTACAGGGCCGTCCCGCCGAGCTGCGCGACCCCGCTCTCGAAGCTCACCCGGGTCCGCAGCGACGGCTTCTCGAACACCAGCGCGACCACCTTCCCGGCCAGGCTCCGCGTCGGGATGCCCCGCGCGTGCGCCCCCTTCAAGCGGACGGCCTCGGCCAGCAGCTCGGCCAGCGCGTCCCGGGGGACGTCGATCAGGTTCAGGAAATGCTTCATGGGGGTCGTGCCCCTACAAGAATGTATTGGAAGGATGAAGGACGAAGGATGAGGGATGAACGAAGCAGGTCCGATCCGCTCTCATCCTTCATCCCTCATCTTTCATCCTTCACGAAGGTTCATGAGGACGTCGTCGAGGATGTCGCACCCCTCGTCGACCTGCTCGTCGCTGATATTCACCGCCGGGAGGAGACGGATGACCGTCTGGTGGGTGCAGTTGACGAGGAGCCCCTTCTGGAGGCAGGCCTGGACGGCGGCCGCGCCGTCGACCGCCAGCTCGACCCCGATCATCGTCCCCTTCACCCGCACGTCGAGGACGAGCGGGCACTTCGCCTTCAGGGCGGCGAACCGGGCCCGGAACTTCTCGCCCACCTGAACCGCCCTGTCCAGGAGGCCCTCCTGCTCGATCGTCTCGATGGTCGCGAGGGCGGCCCGGGCGGCGAGCGGGTTGCCGCCGAATGTCGCCGCGTGCGTCCCGGGTTTCAGCTTCTCGGCCACCTCCGGCTTCGCCACGACCCCGCCCATCGCCACCCCGCCGGCCAGCGCCTTGGCCAGGGTGAGGATGTCGGGCCGGACGCCCCAGTGCTGGTGGGCGTACCACTTCCCGGTCCGGCCGAGCCCGGTCTGCACCTCGTCGAAGATCAGGAGCAGGCCGTTCGCGTCGCACAGCTGCCGGAGCCCGTCGAGGAACCCGGCCGGCGGGAGGTTGACCCCGCCCTCGCCCTGGATCGGCTCCAGCAGGATCGCGGCCGTCTCCCCGTCGACCGCCTTCGCCACCGCGTCGAGGTCGCCGAACGGGGCGTAGGTGAACCCGGGGAGCATCGGCTCGACCCCGGCGTGATACTTCGGCTGGGCGGTGGCGGTGAGCGCGCCCATCGTCCGCCCGTGGAACCCGCCGGTCATGGTGACGATCTTGTACCGCCCCTTCGCCTTGCCGTTCAGCCGGGCCAGCTTGATCGCCGCCTCGACCGCCTCGGTCCCGCTGTTGCAGAAGAAGCACATCCCGCCGAAATCGGTGCGGTCGGAGAGGGCGCGGGCGAGGAGCACCTGCGGCTCGGTGTACCACGTGTTCGGGACGTGGATCAGCGTGGCGACCTGGTCCCGGACGGCGTCCACGACCCGCGGCGGGCAGTGCCCGAGGATGCCGCACCCCCACCCGGGGAAGAAGTCCAGATACCGGTTCCCCTCGGCGTCCCACACCCACGACCCCTCGCCCCGGACCAGGCACACCGGGTACCGGGTGTAGTTTCCGATCACGTACTTCTTCGCGAGGGCGATGATCTGGTCGCTGGAATAGGTGTCGGTCGCAGGCATATCGGGGACCGGGAGTCAGGGGCACGGGTCTTGCGAAACACAGCGGACGGAGACCAATGAACACCGACCGGGTTCGGGGGCGCCCCGGCATTGGAGACGAACCTGGGAAGTCACCTGGTGATTTCGGTTCCCGAGAAGGTGTCTTTCAGGAACACGTCGAGGAGCGAGTACGGGACCCGGCCGTCGAGGATCAGGGCCGACCGGGCCCCGGCGGCGAGGGCTTCGAAACACGCCTCGACCTTCGGGACCATCCCGCCGTCGATGACGCCCGAGGCGATCAGGGCCCGGCACTCCTGTTCCGTGAGGTGCGGGAGAAGAGAATCCGGGTCGGCGCGGTCGCGGAGAACGCCCGGGGTGTCGGTCAGGAAGACCGCCTTGTCGGCCTTGAGCGCCCCGGCGACGGCGGAAGCGGCAGTGTCGGCGTTCACGTTCAGCCACTCGCCGGCGCCGTCGCGGGCGAGCGACGGGATGACGGGTACCCGCCCGGCGGCGGTCGCCTGTTCGAGCGCCGGGGTGGGGACCCGCGTGACCGTGCCGACCCGGCCGAGGTCGATCGGCCGGCCGTCCGTCCCCGGCAGCCGGAGCGGCTCGCCCTCGAGGTCCGGACCGGTCTCGGCCACCCCGCCGAGGTCCCGGAGCTCGCGGACGATCTTGGCGTTGATCTCGTCCAGGAGGACGCGGACGACGATGCCCAGGGTTGCGTCATCGGTGTACCGGCGGCCGGCGACTTTCCTCGGCGTGAGCCCCGCCGCGGCCATCGCGCGGTCGATCGGCTTGCCCCCGCCGTGGACCAGGACGATCCCGACCCCGAACCGGCTGAGGGTGACGACCGAACGCAGGCAGGCGTGGGTGGCGGCCGGGTCTTCCATCGCACTGCCGCCGAGCTTCACCACGACCGGCCGGCCGCGGAAGCCCGCGACCCGGTCGGCGGCGTCGGCAAAGCCCTCGGCGGTGATCGGCAAACCGGCCATCGGGGGTGTGACCCGGTGATCTGCGGAAGATCGGGAAAAAATCCATCGTATGAGCCCGTGCTCACCCCGTCAACGCCACGGCTCGGAGGGCAGGTCCCTGAAAGGGCCACCAGATTTCGAGGGTTTTCCCTGGGAGCGCGGCCGTCTCGGCCCCTTTTCGGCTTACCAGCGGCCGAGACGGCCGCGCTC
>JAQGHQ010000470.1 GCA_028288765.1 Gemmataceae bacterium
TTGCCGGTGTCCAACTGAGATTCCCACACGCGGTGAGTAGCGGACTTCGGAAGTCGGAATCCGCGACTCACTAGACAGATGGCACGGGGTGTTTTTGAAAACGGAGGTGGCGGGAGAAGTGACGGGGTATCTGAGAACAGCCCGGCCGGTGGCTACGTAGGCTCACCGGCCAGCACGTGGGGCTAATTGAACTGACCCGTAGAACGTCCGGTTCCCACCCGGCAAGGGCACCGTGATCGCCCACCACGCCCGCGGGTCGCCGTCCGATTGGTAATCCATGACTTCCCCGTCCGCGTCCACGACCCGCTGAATCCGGAAGACTTTTTCCAAGCGCCCGTCGAGGCGGGCTCCCGGGGGCCGCACGACCCGGATTTCGAGTCCACCAGGAGGTTTGGCCGTCGCCGGGGCCCGGCAGAGCAAGCTGCCGAGGGCGATGCCCAGGAGGCCGACGAAACCGTGAGTCAAGAGACGGGATCGCATGGATAGGCGCCGGAGGGTGAGGGGCGACAGTCCAGTATTCGGCGGGGTGGGGTGCGGATTTGGGCGGGATGTGGTCGGACGGGGAGTGTCGCAGGGTGGTGAGGGCTTAAGTCAGCTCCACCAAACGGGGTGCGACAAGGAAGAAATTTGCTCAGAAAAACATCTCAGTCGTCACACCCGCAGTCCGTGCTGCAGAGCGTCACCACGGAGCGGTCGATCCCCACGAGGATCACCTGAATCGTGGCAGGCGGGAGCGGGGGCGGCATCGGGCCGGCCGTCTCGCTGAACCCGCCGCCGCTGGCAATGACATAACCCGGGTCGGGCCAGAGCCATTCGGGAGTGATAACGGTCGGTCGCCGGATACCCACCGTGGGGGCGGGCCAGACAACCGCCCGGGTGATGATGCCGCCCGGGTCGGCGGCCGGGGGCTCGCTCGTGATGACTGCCGGGCGGCCAGCGCGGAGGGTGGGTTGCAGTGTGGTTCGATTGACGATCACGCTACCCGGGTCGGGTGGGATGACCTCGGGCTGAATGGTGCGGACGGCCCACCGGGGGGCTTCCGGGCGGGGAATTGTGCGGGTGACCGTGGGCGGCGTGACGATACCGAAAGCCGTGTTCTCGGCTTCGCGAACAATCGTGGGCATCGTCCTCGCCGCGATCGGCACGGCGCGGCCAGGTGAGGTGAGTACGGAACCCGGGTCGGGCAGAGGATCGGCGGGGCGAATCACGGCGGGCGGGGGTGCTGTGAGCCGGGGATAACCCGCCCCGTGGGAGGTCAGGACGGAACCCGGGTCTGGCGCCGGATCGGCTGCCTGGATGGTCACTGGGCGAGCGGGCGGCATCGATCGGCCGGGCGCGTGTGAGGCCAGGACGGAACCTGAGTCAGGGGCCGGCCCTTCACCCGCAACCATCGTCCCCGGGAACGCGCCCTTTGGCCGGGCCGCGACGCCGCGGGGATTCGACACGAACACCGACCCAGGTTCCGGCGGAGGCTCAGCAGGGGCCACCACACGAGACGGTCTTCCCCCGGGGTCGGGTTTCGGCGGGAGTATCCGGGCTGTGGACGCGAACACCATGCCCGGCTCGGGTGGGCGGTCCTCGACCGCAGCTCGCATCGCGGCGGTCCGGGTCGGCAGTGGTCGCCCGGTGGAGTAGATCGCTTGGCCCGGGTCGAGGACCACGTCTAACGTCAACACTGCCGCCACCGTCCTCCGGATCGGGATGCCGGTCCGTTCCGGTCGCCCGACCGTCACGCCGCCCGCGGCCATCGGGAGCTCATCGCCATGGACTACCGCCGAGGGCCCAACCCGCTCCCGGGGCAATCGGCGGGCAGAGGAGAGTACGCCGCCCGGGTCGGGCGGCAGGCTCTCGCCCGCAATCACGTGAGCCTGTCCGGCACCTGTCAGGCCGGCGGGGGAAGGGTCGTAGAACGGGCGTTGAATGATCACGCCGCCCGGGTCCGGGGCCGGGCCCTCTCCAGCAACAGCTACGATGGGCACCCGGATTTTCGGGAAGGGGTCCTGGCGGCGGGCGAACGAGATCACGCCCCCGGGGTCAGGCGGCAGACCTTCGCCGATGACTTGGCGTGACAAGAACCCCCCATTGGGACCGGGGGCGAATGGGTCAGAGTTGGTCCGACTGGTAATCACTCCCCCCGGATCGGGCGGGAGGCCCTCGCCTACAACGACACTCGCCCGGATCGGCGGTCGGGGCGGGATCGCGACCGGGAGGCCATGCCCGGAGATGAGCCCCCCGGGGTCCAACGGCCAGCCTTCACCAGCGATCACCCTTGCTTGAATCGGAACTGGTGGTGGGGGCAGGCTCATCGGCTGGCTGCGCCCACTAATCACGTATCCCGGGTCCGGGGGCCATTCTTCCCCCCGCACGATGCACGCCCGGATCGGGGGGCGAGGAATTGGGGACGGGACGGCGAGGGGGACACTGCGGCCGGTGATGACGCCGCCCGGGTCGAGGGGGGCGTCCTCGCCACGAACCACGGAGGAACCGATGGGGGTAGGGGCCACGACGGAGTAGGTGATCTGGAGCCACCCGTCGAACCCGTTGCCGCCCGTGTGGCTGGTTCCACCCGCCCCACCGCCTCCTGCCCCGACCCCGCCGCCCACACTGCCGTTCGCGTTGACCCCGCCGTTGCCCCCGACAAACCCGCCGGCCGGGGCCACCCCGCCGGCGCCTCCCGATGATCCCGGCGTCCCCGCGTTGCCGTTCGCGGCATTCCCGGCCGAGCTACCTCCGCCGCCGCCCGTGTTCGGGCCGGCCGCCGCACCAGCCCCACCGTTGAACCCGCCGGTCGGACCGCCGACCCCGGCCGCCCCGCCGGTCCCTCCGCCGGTGCCGCCCTTGCCCCCGGCCGGGCTGACCTGGGTCTGGTCGCCGAACCCCGAGCCTCCGCCGTCAGTCCCGTTGCCTCCGAACGAGGTCCCACTCGCCGCCCCGCCCGACCCGCCGGCCCCGATCGTGTAGCTGACAGGGACATTCGCGGTGACCGCGACGAGGGCGACGGCGTAACCACCACCCCCGCCGCCCCCGCCGCTCGCCGACCCCGTCCCGCTCCCGCCGCCACCCCCGCCGGCCGCCCACATGACGACCGTGACCGGGCTGACAACTCCAGGGGGCGGGGTCCAGGGGCGGGTGCCGGGAGTGGTGTCGGTGAAGGTGGGCATAAGTCCTTATTTCGTTCGACCTTTTGCCGGGGGAGCACCGGCGAGTACGATTCTCAGCTCGTCTGGGTCGTGGACCAGCGCCGCCAGCCATTCGCCCAACTCGATTTGACCCTTTGCGTAGGCGGCGACCATCAGGTCCCGGAGTTCGCCCAGGTGGTTCGCTTCGGGTGCGGCATTCTTGGTCATGTGATTTATTCCTTTCGCTCTGATGTCCCCGGCCCGTCTACCGCCGCCATCCAGTTCTCTCGGGTATCACGCGCCGCCCTGAATCTCATTGCGGTACTTGATCGCCCGCGAGCGGGCCTCTTCGAGACCAGACTTCATGCCCGGCGGCGCCGCTTCTTTGGCCATCTCCACTGCGGTCGGCCGAAGCATTTTCAGTGCAACTTCCTTGGCTTCCGGGGGCAGAGACTCCGGATCAAATCCAGGCTTCCTGATCAGCGAAACGAACTCGGCCCATATGTCGGCCGCACTCGCCTCGGGACCATCGGACTCTCGGACCAACGGGCCCTGAATATCGTCGCGGTATCTGATGGCTTGTTTTCGGGCCTCTTCAACACCGCGTCTGCTCCGTTTCATCTGAACGTTCCTTTCGCAATAGGCTTCCGCTGACCCAGTCGGCGGACAGGACTTGCTCCGCTACCGCCGCCACGAGTCGCTCCGCTTGAACGACACGAGGGACTTCCCGCCCGCCGGGATGTCCTCAATTCGACACCACGTCTTGAACGTCACCTGGACGCCCCGTTTGGTGTCGGGGTCGATCATCTGGGCACCCCGGTAGCTCGGCAGCCACACCAGAACGGTGGCGATCCCGAAGCCGTCCGGAGTCTCGTCCGAGAACTCGACCCGGATCACGCCTGCAAGGATGGTGCGGGCAACGCCGGTGCTGTCGGTGACGACCACCTGCTTGCCGACGAGGTCGGGGCGATTCTGATACACGCGACCCATGCGAAGCACCTTCTCGGCTCATGTGGGGCCGGCCAGCAACTCTAACGCTCGTATGCACAATTCGAGCGAATCCGGGCCATCATCGTGTTCGGCGTGGGGGAAGTCCCGCAGCTGGTCGACCAGCAGTCTGGTCCCGGCTGTTGCCCGGAACCGGATTTGGCGCCGGCCGAAGTAGACCCCGAGCCTACGGATTCTCACGATCTTGTTCTCGGTATTTCGCATGGTCTTCAGGGGGACGAGGCGCTTTCGGGCGGCGGCCTGCCGTTGGAACTCATCCTCCAACATTCCGAGCCCGTCGTTGTCCTCGACAATGAGCAAGGAAAGTGGGATGGGATTGGGCCGGGTGGCGAGGTCGAGGGACAGCGAAACCATCTCAGCTATCTGGTCCTTCTTCAGGTGCCCCTCGATAAACACGGTGCCGTCCCGGTGGAATGCCGCTTCCACGTGGGCCTGGAAATCACTGGACTTGCTCCCCGTCCCCTTGCTCGGGTCGAGCGATTGGGTCCGGGCCAGGATGCCGGCGGGCCAGTCATCGAACCAGACTTTGGGATCGTCGAAGAACTCGGCGGGCCACTCGGTCAGGCCCTCCGTCGAGGGCACCCCCTGATACTCGGTCGTGAACGCGGCGGCGCCGATCTCGGCCCGGCGAAGCATCAGGGCATAGAGGGGCCAGCGCTCGGGCCAATACGTCACGGCCCCCGCTTCCATCTCTTCCTGGTTCGCCTCGTAGAACGCTCGGGCCGTCTTCTCGCGGTCGGCGTTCGCGATGTTGGTGGCCAGCCTCTCCCATTCCTCCCACAGGTCCATCCGGGTCGGCCATTGGTGGATCGCCCGGTATCTCCTGGACGACCACCCGGCGAGCTGCCCGAGCTTGACCGCGGCACACTCCCGGTGGAGCGCTGAGCCAACGGACAGGTAATTCGTACCCGCCCGGCCGGCGGGGATGACTTCCCGTGTCGCCCACCGCCAGGTGGCAGTACGATCAGCCGAACTCACGATGCTCGTGTTGTTTTCAACGTCGTCGAATACGATCAGGCTGGGTCGGGCCTCGCGGTTCTTCCGACCGCGGATTCTCCCCTTCCGGCCGATCGCCCCGATGACGCACCCGTTCCGGAGCTCGATCCGGTCGTTCCTCCACACGGGGCCGACCCCGCACGCATCCGAATAGTCGGCCGCGAGGGCGTCGTTACCTTCCAGCTCGCGCCGAAGGTCGATCAGTTTTTCGGTCGCCTGACCGGCCGAGTCGGAGAGGATCAGGGAGAACGGCTCGAGCTTTTCGACCGCGCAGTAAAGGACGTAGGCGAGGGTGACCACGGTAGACTTCGCCCCTTCGCGGGGAGCGATCACCGCCTCTTTCGTTCCCCGCCGGGTATGCATCTCCGCCAATCGGTCGAATAGCTGCCCGTGAAAGTCGGCCGGCGCAGACGTGGCGTACCGGGGAAGGTAACGCTGTACCCAGCGCGGCCCGAACGGCGGGGACTTGCAAACCCGGCCCTTCTCCAGGGCGGCGAGCCGGCGGTCCTGGCTCTCAAGCCGGCGGCGGAGTCGGTTCGTCAGTAGGGCGACCATTCAGAGCTTCCAGGGTGCGGATGCGGGCCTCGTAGGCGGCGGCCAACTTGAGGAGCTCCTTGACGTCTTCCTTGGGGTAGAGCCCCTGAAGCTTGGCAAGGTCAGCAAGGACCGCCAACGCGGTTCGGTAGTCGGCCGAGTTGACCGTCCGGGCGTAGAGCGCTTCCCGCCGGGCGAGGTGAAGGGCGACCGTCCTCCGCCGTTTCTTCTCCTGTCGCTCGACGAGCAGTTCATCGGCCCGGCGGATGTACTCCCGGACCTGGCGCTCCTTCAGGTCCCAGCCTTTCTCGGTCGCGTACTGCATCACGTCGTGGTACTGGGCCCCGTCGAGGCGGATGCGCAGTACTTCCTCCACCCGACGGGCGATCTCGGCATGCTCCATGTTCCGCTTCTTAGGGCGAGCCATCGGCGACCACCAACGAGTCGATCCAGCCGGCGTGCCAGTCGTGTACGGCACGGTCCCGGATCACGGTCAGCTGTTCTCGGTTCCCATTTGTCCGCAGGTTCGCGCTGCCCTCGAACACCAGCCCATCACCGGGGCCGAGGTCGAACAGGGCGATCTTGCAGTGCGACCTTGCAGCGCCCAACCTGACCGACGGATACGGGGCGAGTTGTTCGCGGAACCACTCGTGCAACTCCTTGTTGTGCCCGGTGAAGAACTCGCTCACCAGGAACGTCAGGGGGAGCGGGTCGGCCGCCCGGGATTCGAGCAACCCGCACAGCTCGGCCGCGTTCCTCCGCGAGTAGCAGAGGGTGGCTATCCGCAGGTGGCGGCAGGGCGTGCGGCGGACGACGGCGGCAATGACCTGAGCTAGGTCAAACTGACCCGTCATCAGGACGTGGATGGCCTCCCCGGGGGCCGGGAGGTCGGGGAGCAGTTCCGCGGCCGTCTTGGCGGCCCGCTGGTAACGGGCCAACCCCCGGATCTTCTTCGGGGCCTGGTGAGCGGGCAGGTGCTGGGCGGCCCGGCCGAACGCGGGTCGGGGGATGCCTCTGAAGTCGAGCCCGGCCGACTGGAACATCAGCTACCCCCACCCTTGCCGCCGGACTTCGGGGCCTTCGCTGCCTTCGGCTTCCGGGGCCGCGCAGGACGGTTGGCGCCGAAGTTGAAGGCGGTGTCGCTGAACGAAACTTGCTTAGCCATGTGGCGACCTCGGGTCAGGCGGATCGAAGTCGTAAACGTGTTCCGTCCGGAACCGAATGACGCTTCCTTTGGCCATGACGTCGTGGGGAGTAAGTAGGGCGGTGGGGTTGCCCGCGACTACGCCACGGTACACCCCACCCGCTTCCACGTCGGTTACGTCTACGGCCATGTGCTCAAAGTCGGCGCACCCTTCGGCGATGAGGGGGGTGCGGAAGCAGAGGGTCACTTGGTCACCCAGCCGGGGCGGACCTCCGGGCGGATTCCTGCGATCCCCCGGGCGGTCCTTGGGAGCATCGAACGGGAGCAAGTCGACGGGGTTCCCGAACGCAAGGGATGCAGGCGACCCCCGGGTGATCTTCGGCTTCTTGATCCGAAGCGTTTGGGGGTGCCTACAGGCCCAGCACAGGGTGGGGAACTCCGCGTACTCCTCGTCGGCGGAACTCATGAGACTGTCTCCCAGGACTACCGCGAATTTCCGAAGGACGGCGACCGGGGGGTTCCCATGTCCTCGAACGAGTACACGACTCCATCGGTTTCGCTGAAGCCGGTGACCACCCGATACGAGCCGGGCCCTGCCGTCCGACGGTCGACCACGGCCTTCGCCGCGGCGAGGGTCTCATAGTTACCCCCCACCTTCGTCCACCCGCCGTAAATGCCGGCGGTCTGGTTGAGATTGGCAGGCGCAGAATGGAACACTCGGTACACCATCTCTGAATCTCCTGGGAAAGACCGGGACATCGCCCGGGGTCAGGCCCCGACTTTCGCCCGCCCGACCTTGCTGCGGGGTTCCGTAGCCACCGGTTCGAGCTGCACGGTGGGGTACTCGCTGTTCATGTGGTCGCACGGCCCGGCGATCTCCTCCAGCGGGGCCGGCGCCGCGGTCGCGCTCGCCCGCTGGGGGGCCGGACCGTCGGGCGGGGGCGGCAGGAAGGCCGAGGGCTTCGCGGGCGGGGGTGGTTCCTTCCAGGCGCCGGTTTCCATCAACTGCTTCGCCTTGTCGATGGTGACCGTGTGATATGGCAAGGCGCTGGTGAGGATTTCCACCGCCTCCCGCGCTGTCAAATGTCGGTCCGGGTGGCTCTCCGGCAGATCGGGGAACTGGTTGAACCGGGCGACCATGCTGCTCTCGATCAGGTCAAGCGCTGCCGTGCCCGTCCCAGTGTTTCTCAGGGCCGGCACTAAGCCGGCCGCCCAGTGAATCACGTCTGCCACAGGTGAACTCCGATAAGGTGATCTGGCATCACACCAACAGGGTGGCACCGAGCTACTCTCAGTTCACGCCCGGGGCTGCTGCCGCCACCGCTTCGCCCTCAAGCAGGAGCATGAACGCCGCGAGCAGGAACTCGGGGTCGGAGCTGATCGCGGCCACCCGGCCCTTTGTGCTGATCGCGGTCTCGGGGTCGGTGACGTCGCACAGGAAGTTGTTCAACCAGTCCACGGTCACAGCTTTCCGCGGGGCGGTCAGGAACCCGACGTTGCGGTCGACCAGTACGAGCTTGAGCCCGCCCCAGTGCAGATCGGCCTGGATGGCTCCCAGTTCCTCAAGGGCAGTCGCGATCGCGGCCATCAGCCCCACGCCCCGGTCGGTGTTCGCAGCCCAGATCCAGTGGGTCTTATCGCGGTAGGCGGCTTCGAGGTGGGTCAGGATGGCATCGTGACTATCGAGCTGGGGCATGGGGCCTCGCGCGTTGTGGGCGAACGGGTGTCTTACTTCATCGCCACGCGGGTGAATCGCCCCAGATCGAAGTCCTCGGGAGGTCATTGCCCCATTCCGGCACAAGCCGGGGCGACTCGGGCCACTCCGGGGTGGTCCGGACGACCTGCTCTTCTACCCACTCGGGGATACCCCCCGATTCGATCACCCGGGCGGACGCCCTGCGCCGTCTCTGTTCGGTCTTAACGACCTCGTCGGACTCGTCCGGTTCGGGGGCCGGCTCCGGTGCCTTGCCCGCACAGAGCCGCTCGTGCGTCT
>JAQGHQ010000475.1 GCA_028288765.1 Gemmataceae bacterium
CTCGGAGCGAACGCCCCTCACCCCGCGAACGCGGGTTAGTTCAACCTTTAATTGGTTTGTCGCCGGACAAACCAACACCGAACGCGACCAGCCGCCCCAACATGGCGCAACTGATCCACCCGGAAAGCAGTTGCGTTGTATACTCGAACGACGGCCGTCAAATCTAACACGCGAACGGCCATTGTCGAACTCACCGGTCCAACTGCCTGATCACCCGGACCCGCCCTGGCTGCGTATCGCTGGCAATTCACCCGGCCGCCGGCCCGAGTTGCGGGTTATGGAAGATCACCTTCCACGGGCGGACGGTCCACCGGATGAATATGCCGGCGGCGTGGAACGGGTCGGCCTTCATGATCGCCTCGACCGCGTCCGCCGACTCGGCCTCGTACACGATCAGCGCCCCGTACCCGTCCTCGAACGGGCCAGACGCGAAGAGCTGACCCTTCTGGAGAAGGCTCGTCAGGTAGGCCCGGTGGGCCGGGCGGGCGGCCTCCACCTTCTCCTTGTCCTGACTGTACTCGATCACCGCGGCGAACTTCATCGGACGGCCTCCGTCTGCAGGGCCGGCCGTTCGGCCGGGAAGTACGCCCGGCTCAGCACCGCGTGCAGCCCGAACAGGACGCCGCCGTAGAACAGGTCGCCGGCGAAGGTACCGCGGTAGAACGGGATCGCGCCTCTGTAGCAATCCACCAGCCCGGCGAACGAATACCCGTAGGGGAGGGACTGGTCCAGCCAGGAGAGGAAGTTGGTGGTCAGGAAGAACACCAGGCTGCCCGCCACGGCGGTGGTCCCGATCCGGACCGGGGACTCCGTGTTCCGCAGGAACGCCCACCCGAGCACGGCGTATACCGAAAAGCAGAGCCACGAGAGCGGGTACGGGTCGAGCCCGCGGGTCAGGTAGACGCCCACGTCCTTGACCCCGAGGGCCACCGCGAGGACGACCAGCCCCGGCCGGAACCCGAGCCGGGCGGCGGCGAACAGGGCCACAGCTCCGATGGCCGCGAAGTTCTCCGGAAGGATCGACTTCGGCAGCAGGGCGGTCCACGCGGCCAGGACACCCACCCCGGCCAGCGCCAGGGTCATCGGCTTGAAGCGGGTCGGGCGGTCGGGGGCGGACGGTTCGACGCCCATGCGCGGGGCCTCACGAAGGGATATCGGGGGTCCGGGTCGGGGATCATCCTAGGCCCCGCGCTCCGCCGCCGCAAGTCGGGTACAATTGAACCACTTGAACACGATACCTCGGGCCGACGGGCCCGGGGCTCGCTCAGGAGAACTACCCGTGGCCGCCGAACGCAACCCTCCCGGATGGGACGATGACGACCGCATCGGGGTCCCGACCGCCGGGCGGACCGCCGCCGTCGTGCCCCCCGCCCGCCCGGAGGCGAGTTCGACCCCCGACCCGGACCTCGAACTCCGCGAAGGGGAAACCGAGCTCGGCCGCCCGCCGCAGGTCCCGACCGGGCTTGCGGCGCTCTCCGACGAAGATCGCGCCCGACTCCGGCTCATGGAGGAGGAACAGGCGGCGAAAGACCTCGCCGAGGCGGAACTGCTTATCGCGGCCGATCCGGCCGGGCTCGGGTGGCTGGGGTGGTTCGGCACCCCGCTCGCGCTCGCGCTGCTGGTCGGGTCGGTCGGGCTCGCCGGGCTGTTCGTGTTCAACCAGGTGCTGTCGGTGCTGGGCAACCTCGCCGCCCAGCCGGACTGGGCGAAGTATACCGGGTACGCCGGGCTGGTCCTGTTCGGCGGGTGCGTGCTGTACGCATTCCTGCGGTTCGCGTACCTGTACGCCACCCTCCGGCGGAACCGGCAGGTCCAGGTCCGGGGGCTGGAGGAGCTGGCGAAGCGAACCCGCCTCCGGTGGCTCGCCTTCGCCAAGTCGGCGGAGGCCAAGGGGCAGCTGGAGGGGTATCTGCGGGCCTTCCCGCTCGACACCGAGAAGGACCGCCGGGCGCTCGTGAAGATGGGGGTGACGGACGAGACGCAGGTCCGCCTGCGGGCGGTCCGGGCGGAGCTCCTCGACCCGGCCCGGTTCGCGTCGTCGGACCAGTGGTTCGCCCGGTTTCGGGACGGCTTCCAGGGCGAGCTCGACACCGCCGCGGAGGCCCGGGTGCGGTACTGGGCGAGCCGGATCTGGGTGGTCACGGCGGTCTCCCCGAACGCGCTCGTCGACAGCGGGTCGACGCTGTTCTACACGTTCTCGATGCTCGCCGACCTGTGCCAGGTGTACAACCTCCGGGCCGGGCGGACGGGGACGGCGGTGCTGCTCGGCCGGGTGTTCTTCAACGCCTACCTCGCGGGGCAGGGGACGGAGTGGGAAAAGGTAGTGGAAGATCAGTACGACCAGCTGTTCCACGAGGCGATGAACGTGGTCGGGGTGGGGGTCGGGTCGAACCTGGCGGGGAAGATCCTGGGGAAGGTCGGGGCCCGCGCGACCACCGGCTACCTGAACCGCGTACTGCTGATTCGGCTCGGCCGGTACGCCGTCCGCCTGCTGCGGCCGGTGGCACGGTAGTTTCCGGGAAAGTCGGGCTCTGCTGGTTTTGAAGGCCCCGAAGGGGTCGCCAGATAGATAGTAGCCCAGGGCATGAGCCCTGGGAGAACCGGGGCGGATCGCGTCGCCGATCCAAAGACCCAGGGCGGACGCCCTGGGCTACTGTCTGCCGCCCCCGTTGGGGCTGAAGACGATGCGTCCCGTCATCGACCCCGGGACCGCGTATCGGAGACCCAGAGGGGCGGCTGGTTACGCCCAACCTAAAACATCCACCGGGCGGCCCGGGGATCGGTTTGCATTTCGTCCCTCGGTCATTAGGATTTCATCAGGTTTCGCGCGTCGGCTTTCGGAGTTCTCACCGGAGTGTGCCCGCTTGGAGCTCCCCCCACCGCCCTGGTTCGCCGAGCTATTCCCGGTCCTCCTGACCGGCCAGGACCTGCCCGCCGGCCGGGTGACCGAGGCCGTCCGCGACCTGGTCGCCGGGCGGGTGGACGACGCCCGCGCGGCGGCGTTCCTCACCGCCCTGCGGATGAAGGGCGAGACCGCTCCGGAGATCGCCGAAGCGGCACTTGTTTTGCGTGAGCAGATGGTCCGGCTCGTCCCGGTCAGTGGGCCGGTCCTGGACACGTGCGGGACAGGGGGCGACGAGAGCGGGACGTTCAACATCAGTACTGCGGCCGCGCTGGTCGCCGCCGGGGCCGGGATTCCGGTGGTGAAACACGGGAGCCGGGCGGTGTCGAGCCGGTCGGGCAGTGCGGACGTCCTGCGGGAACTCGGGGTGCCGGTCGAGGCCGGGCCGGAGTGGGCCCAGAAGTCGCTCGACCGGATCGGGTTCGCGTTCTGCTTCGCCCCGCACTTCCACTGCGGGATGGCCCACGTCGCCGCCCTCCGCCGGAAGCTCGGGGTGCGGACCATGTTCAACCTGCTCGGCCCGCTGGCGAACCCGGCGAACGCCCCGTACCAGCTGCTCGGGGTCGGGAAGGCGAACCTGCTCGACCCGCTGGCCGGGGCGGTCGCCGAGCTCGGCACCCGACAGGCGGTGCTGGTGTGCAGCCTCGACGAACTGGACGAGGTGTCGCTCGCGGCCCCGACGATGGTCCGGGTGGTGCGGGGGGACGAGTACGAGACCCGGCAGTGGGACCCGGCCGAGTTCGGGCTGGGGCCGGTGGCGGTGCGGGAAATCAAGGCCGCCGGGCCGGCGGAAAGCGCCGCGATCATCCGCGGGGTGCTCGAGGGCGAGGACGGCCCGGCCCGGCGGATCGTCCTGGCGAACGCGGCTGCCGCCTTGTGGGCGGCCGAGGCGGTGAAGACGCTCCGCGAAGGTGTCGAGCGGGCCGACGCTTCAATCAAGAGCGGCCACGCCCGGGCGGTACTGGAACAGTTGAAGAGTGGGGTGGTGAGGTAGTGGGGTGGTGGTGGGGTGGTGCCCGGGCTCCACCTGCGGGGAAGTTTAACTTCCCCGCACTCGTGATCTGGTTTGTTCACTACCCCACCACCCCACTACCTCACCCCCCCCATCGCTCAACCCCATCACGGACGCGCACCATGTCACGCAAGGTCATCATCGTCGCCGACCCGGGGATCGACACCGCGTTCGCGGTGGCCCTGGCCCTGAACGACCCGGCCCTCGAAGTGATCGGCCTGCTCCCGACCGCCGGGAACATCTCCCCCGACCAGGCCACCGCGAACGTCCACACGCTCATTGACGTCCTCGACCCGCCGAAGTGGCCGAAGCTGGCCGCCGCCCTGCCGGTCCGGTACGAATCGGACGGGCTCGCCCTGCACGGCCCCGGCGGCCTGGGCGGGGTCACCTTCCCGACGGCCACCCGGCACGCCCTGCACCCGGCCGACAAGGTGCTCGTCGAACTCGCCCACGAACACCCCCGGCATGTCACCTTGATCTGCCTCGGCCCGCTGACCACCCTCGCGACCGCCCTCGACCGCGACCCCGGCCTCCCGGCCGTCCTCGAGCAGACCATCGTGGTCGGCGGGTCGTGGCGGGTGCCGGGGAACGCCGGGCCGGCGGCCGAGTTCCACTTCGCCCTCGACCCGGAGGCGGCCAAGCGGGTGATGCATTCCGAACTCAACCCGCTCGTGGTCCCGCTCGACATGACCCGCCGGCTGGTCTTCTCCCCGTCGGACCTGCTCGAGCTCCCGAACCCGGACTCGCGGACCTGCCAGTTCCTCCGGCAGATTATCCCGTTCGGCATCCGGGCGAGTTCGAACCTGTACGGGATCGAGGGGTTCCACCTGAAGGACGTGCTCGGGGTGGTGGCGGCGTCGCTCGCGGGGGTGGTGACCGTCGAGCCGTACCACGTGGACGTGGAGGCGCGGGGCGAACTGACCCGCGGGATGATGGTGGTGGACACCCGCCCCCAGCCCGCCGGCCCGGCGAACGCCCGGGTCGCGACGGACGTGTCGGTCGGCGAGGTCCGGCAGTACATCGACCGGATTCTGAACGGCGCGGCGTGAGCCCGGGGAGGCCCGCCGAGTTAGGTTTGTAGGGCACGCACTGCGTGCCGACACACGTAAGGCGAGCGGCGGGACGAATCGTACCCGCCCCGCGGACCCCACCCCGGCCCTCTCCGCAACCGGGGAGGGGGGTCGAATCCTCCCCGGCGTCCGGGTCCGGTCTCCCTCCGGTTGCGGGGGGACCAAGGGGGGTGGCAACCAATGCCTGGAACGTAGCGGTCAGCTGGAATCGTGCTTTTTCCCACGGATCACAGCCTTTTGCTCCGCGGTCAGCGTGAGGAGTTTCGGCGGCTTCGGGGGCTTGTGCGGCCCCCGCCGCGGCCAC
>JAQGHQ010000098.1 GCA_028288765.1 Gemmataceae bacterium
CTGTTGTGCCGGCGGGCGTGGGACGACCTGCCGCGGTTGGAGACGGTGTACGTCGACTCGATGTACCGGGCCGAGTACCTGCACGACGAGGTGTTCGCGGCGGCCCCGTTCGAGCGGGTGGTGGTCACCCGCCCGCCGGGTCAGAAGGGGTGGGTCCGGCTCCCGCAGCGGTGGGTGGTCGAGCGGACGTTCGCGTGGCTCGGGCGGTCCCGGCGGCTGTCCAAGGACTACGAGCGGGAGCCCCCGTCGAGTGAGGCCATGCTCACGGTTAGTATGATTCATCTGATGGTCCGCCGGCTCCACCCCGTACCACGGAAGAGGTCACAACGGTTCCGTTATAGATCATAAGGATTTTGAGTTTTCGCACAGACACTAAGAAGATAGTGCACAATGGCCAGGGCAAGGTCGGTCACCTACCAGCAGCTGATGGGGGCCCTGCGGGCAATGCACTTCCGGAAGGACCGGGGCAGTCGGCCAGCGGGTACGTCGTGCTCGTCCGGCCGTGCTCGGACATCCCGATCATCCTGCCCGTCCTCCCCGCCGCGTCCGCGATGAGGGCTAAGCATCTGGCCATGGTCAGGCGGATCCTTCGCGAAACCGGGCCGGAGGAGGAGGAGCGGCTGAACCTGCAGCTCCACGGTCACGGGAAGTGTCAGGCCCAGGGCGTGCCCGTCTCCTGAGCCCCGCGGCATCTGAAAAGCCCCTCCGACGGAGGGGCGGGTGCTCACTTCTTCCGCGGCGTGAAGCTCGCGCAGAGCCCGATGCCCGGTGGCGTCCAGCGGTCGGAGACGTTCGCGATCTCCAGGCCTTCTTCACGGAACGGCCCGACGACCACCCGTCTACCTGACGCCAGGACGACCAGATCGGCGACCCGGACAGCATCTTCGGCAAGCTCCGGCTCATCCTGGACCGCCTGCCGCACTGGATGCTCCCCGCGGGGCTGAACCGGTCGGAGCACGACAACTTCATGCGCCTGCTCAACCCCGCGAACGGGAACGCCATCACCGGCGAGGCGGGCGACAACATGGGCCGCGGCGGACGCTCGACGCTCTACGTCGTGGACGAGGGCGCGCTCATCGAGCACGCCGACAAGGTCGACGCCGCGATCGTGGCGAACGCCAACACCCGCATCTGGGCCAGCTCGGTCAACGGGACCGGGAACGTTTTCTACCGCACGCGGCCCTCCGGGCACATCCCGGTCTTCCGCTTCCACTACTCGGACGACCCTCGCAAGGATCAGGCCTGGGCCGAGGCCAAGCAACGGGAACTCTCCTCGACCCCCGCGACGTGGGCGGCCGAGTACGACATCGACTACGCAGCCTCCGTAGAGGGCATCTGCATCCCCGCGAAATGGGTGGAGTCGTCCCGCAAACTGGCCCGGGCTTTCGGCCTTGAGCCGAATGGCCCCGGTACAGCCGGACTCGACATCGGCGCCGGACGTGCCAAATCGGTGCTGATCCCGAAATTCGGGCCGGTCGTGATGATGCCGACCTTCTGGCAGACCGTGGACCACATCCAGACAACCTACGCCGCGCTCGACGTGGCCCAGCAGCTGGGGGTGGGGAAGATCAAGTACGACGCCAGCGGGGTCGGGAACACGGTTACCAGCACTCTGGTCCATGCGAATACGGGCGGGGTGATCGTCACCCCGATCAACGTGGGCATCCCGCCGACCGAGACCATCATGCCCGACGGGCGGATGGCCGGGGAGTGGTTCGGGAACCTCAAGGCCCAGATCTGGTGGGCGATGCGTGACGCCTTCAAGGCCACGCACGAGCACCGGCTCTACCTCGAAGGGTACGACGACGGGATCCCGCACGCCGAGGACGAACTGGTCCTCCTGCCGGACTGCAACGAACTGATCGGCCAGGTGTCGATCCCGAAATGGGGCAAGAACGACAAGGGAAAGATCGTCATCGAGACCAAGAAACAACTCGCGCAGCGGGGCGTGCCGTCGCCGGACTACGCCGACGCGCTGGCGCTCTGCTTCGCGCAGGGCGAGACCGGCTTCCACTTCAGCGCAATCTAGGAAAGACCCGTATGAATGGGACTGTTTAGTTCTACAGTTTCCTTCGTTGCCGCAGCTCGTTCCTCAATTTCGGCAATATCTTACTCGCACGATGCCAATAAAACCTCGCCTGCTCGGTCCGACGCATCCAGCGGGTATTCCGCTGTTGGATCATCGGCGGGCTGTTGCACTGCAACTGCTCCTCCAACAAGCACGCCAGGATGTCGCGCAGACGCGACACCGTCAGCGCCGGTGTCTCTTTCCCCCCCCCGTCGCGTTTCCTCGCTCAGGAACCATGCGGCGATCAGCGACAGGGTCTGGTGATGATGCCATCGTCAGCAGCACCGCCTGGGTGGTCCGCTCGATCGGATTCCGGGTCCACGCCCGACACGCCTCCCACCCCAACCGCTGCTTCAGGTCCCGGAACCCGTCCTCCTGCCGGAACCGGGCACAGAACATCTCGACCACCTGCAACCCGCTCAGGTCGGTCGCGGTCGTCACCCGGGTGAACCGCTTCCGGTCGCCCTCGACCTTGGCGACCACCGCCCGGACCGGGACGTCGGGCCCGAGCACCCGCCACCGGCCCCCCCCGCCTTGTCCGCCCCCTCCCGCCGACGCCCATACACGAACGCCTGGCCCTTCTCCCAGGCCCCCGGCCACCGGCCCCCGTGCCGGGGCGGCGCCAGACGCGGGCCCCACGTCGGGGTCGGCCCCCGCTGGTGAGGCTGGCGGGCCGTCGGGGCCGGGGCGTACAACCGGGCGTCCTGCCGCAGGCGGGTCAGGATGTCGATCGGCGGCTGCTTCGGGTCCTCGGGCCGGACCAGCGGGCGCACCACGGTGCGCAGGGCGAACCCCCCGTCGAACACCCCCAACGTCTTGCCCCCACACGCCCGCGCGTGCTCCCGGCCCAACTCGACGAGCAACGCGCACTTGGTCCGGAACGGCAACCGCGGGCCGGACGTCCCCTGGGCGAACGGGAGCTGAGTCCGGCGGAAGTACAGCCGGCCGGCGGTCGGCAGGAAGTCGGCCGGTTGATCCGGGTTGGGCAGCACCGCCCCCAGCACGACCCAGTTGGGCGCCCGGACCGTGCTGGCCCGGTTCGGGCACCGGGCGGTGTACTCGTGGAACGTACACGTCCCCCAGACGTCGGCACTCGACCGGTGGACCTTGGTGTCGTCCCCCGCCCACACCCGGTACCCCTGCCAGGTCCGGTTCGGCCGGTCGTCGAGTCGACGAGCCAGCCCCCACTGGAGGAGGCGGAGGTTCCAGCACCCATACTCGGCGAACGCTTCCAGGGCCTTCCCGTCGTCGACCCGGTCCAGCCCGCTCAGGGACTGGGTGAGCGTGTGCTCCTCGACGTTCCGGGCCAACCCCGTGACCCACTCGATGAACCGCTGGCGCCCCCGGTCGGTAAACCCGAGGCTGACGGACGACAGAATGCCTTGCCAGAGCGACCACAGGCGGGTAGCGTGCATCACACACCTCCTGGGCGACTGGGGTCAGCGGTACTACCGCCAAGCTCCGCCCGGGAGGCGTGTCTGTCAATGAGCTCGTCCCAAACCGATTGGTCGTCCGGCGCATCAAACTGTTAGGTTTTCCGAGAAACTACTGCCTAAAGCGAACGAGCCTTGTCGGTTTCAAACAATCCCTGAGCCCGCGAGAATCGTCGGAGGCCGGGCCACCAGCACCTTCCGCCCCACTCCGGACTCGTCCCCTTCGACCACGACGTACTGAATCACCAGCGGTGGGACGGTCGCGACCCAGAGCTGAGCCCGACGAGCAGACAAGTCCCGTAGCGGTTGCCCGAACTGCGGATAGATGCGAAGCCGCCGGTCGATTTCCCGGATCACCGCAATCAGCTCCGGCGCGCGACCGCGATTCCGGGTCACCAGGTCTCGGAGCCAGTCGATGACCCGGCCGGAATAAGTAACTTCGTACATCGCGGCTCAGGCGTGGGGAGGAGTGCCGGAAGCCCGCTCCAGCTCGGGCAGGAAGTCTTCGAGCTTGCGGGCATCGCCGCCGAGCATTTCGCGAATGCTTTCCAGAACCTCCGCCTCGTCAAACTCGCGGAGGGCTGAGGCGACGACCTCGGGCGGGACGGGGATCGGCTTCGGAGCCCCGGGGGGAGCGCCCATGTCCGACGGGTCGGCCTGCCGGATCTGCTCGTACCGCTCGGCCACCCGCTCCGTGAGAGAGGAGAGCACTTCGGCGGCCGCAGGGGCGTTGAGAGCCGCCAGCCGGGAGGCGATCTCGTCGGCAAGGTGGTCCATTTCGCCGGCAACCTGCCGACCCGGTGCGGCAGTGACACGCTGGACGAACAGGTCCCAGAGCTGGGTCGGCATCGTCTCGCACCTCAAGTAGCGACACCCGCCATTTTACCCGGAGTCTCACGCCCTGTCTGCTTCACAAGAGCAGGGCGGAGAAAGTGTCGGCGGGGAAGGGGGCATATCCGCCGGGCTAGAGCTGTGAGTCAGAGGCGACATGGCAAAGTTTTGGCAAAGTTCGTGGCTATGCGACCGAAGTGCGAGTACAATGGCAGGGAGCGGCCGTTGTCACGCAACGTGGTATCTTTTAACAACTTGCAGTGTCAGCCCAACGCCAGAGAAGTGTCGTTCATTGGCAGACGCGCTAGATTCAGGTTCTAGTTACCGCAAGGTAGTGGAGGTTCAAGTCCTCTCCTCGGCACCTTGAAGCAGGATAAGGGGTTGCGTCAAACAGACGCAGCCCCTTTTTGCATTCCACGTCCGCGTTGCTGTAACATTCCTGTAACAGCGTTGCTGTCATGTTGGCTTGCGTGGCCCGGTCCCAAGGGCAAGACATGCCGTCGATTCACCGCGACCCGAAGTCGAAGACCTTTCGCATCATGTTCCGGTACGGCGGGAGGCAGTACCAGAAGAGTCTGAAGACAACCGACCAAGCCACCGCGGAGATGCTGAAGGGGAAAATCGAACTGACCCTTCGGGAACTCGAACTCGGCCGCCGCTCGCTGCCCGAGGGAGCCGACCTCTGGGAATATGTCGAGAGCGATGGCCATCGGACCGGCAAGGCGGAGGCCCCAAGGGTCGTAACCCTTGAGCATCTGTTCTCCCGGTACGAGTCCGAGATGCCGCCCGGCACGATGGAGGCGAACTCTCTCGCCACCATCCGCATCCACCGAAATCATCTCCTCCGAGTCCTCGGCCCCCGCGTGTCTGTCCAGTCCATCACGACGAGTGTCCTTCAGGGCTACATAAACGAGCGAGCCAGGGCGAAGTACCGCGGAAAGACCCTCTCCCCGCGAACCATCAAGAAGGAAATCACCACCCTCCGGTCAGTCTGGAACTGGGGGAAGGACCACGGCATCGTTTCAGCCGACCCCCCGACAAAGGGGCTCAAATACGAGAAGGAGGACAAAAAGCCCGGGTTCCTGACGTGGGAGGAAATCGAGCGGCGGGTTGGACGGGGCGGACTGACGGACGAACAGATTGCGGACCTCTGGGATGCGGTCTTCCTGAGCACCGAGCAGATTGCCGAATGCCTGGAACACGTTCGGACCACTTCGACCATCCCGTTCATCTACCCGATGTTCGTTTTCGTCGCCCATACCGGGGCGCGCCGAAGTGAAATGATTCGGTCCCGGGTCGAGGACATCGACCTCGCGGCCAGGCGAGTCTGCATTCGGGAGAAGAAGAAGGACCGGACGAAGAAAGAGACCGAGCGGTACGTGGAGATGAGCCCGCTACTGGAACGGGTGATGCGCGCCTGGCTGGGCGAGCAGCATCCCGGCGGCCCGCACACCTTCTGCCATACGGAAGTGGTCGCCCGGAGCAGGAAGCGAAGCCAGACGACCGGTCACCAGAGCGGGGCAGGGCGGGCTACGTCCCTTCGGGGGCGTCAAGCGAGTCTTCGGCCGCGGGCAGACAGGCCCGGTCATGCGCCACTGACGAACAACGAAGCCACCCACCACTTCAAAAAGGTTCTGGAGGGAAGCAAATGGGCCGTGTTACGTGGTTTTCACGTCTTCCGACACTCGTTCGCTTCAAATATGGCCCGTAAGAACGTTGACCAGCGGCTCATCGACAATTACATGGGCCATCAGACCGAGGAGATGCGCAAGCGCTACCGTCACTTGTTTCCCCAGGAGAAGGAAAACGCCATCCGAAACGTGTTCGGCGGCTGACAAAAGTGTCCCGGCTACTGTCGGCCGGGACACGTTCTTGCTTCTAAGTTGCTTGGTGGCTGCCGACCGGCAGGGGTCCTTCAATCTGGAGTAGCCTAATACTGCTTTGTCACTTCAGCAGGGGTCGGAAGCTCTCGATGTCTTCCCGTGCCATCCACTCGCGGAAGGCCTCACGCCGCAACCAGTCGCTGACCACCCGATGCACGGCCGGTAGCGACAT
>JAQGHQ010000569.1 GCA_028288765.1 Gemmataceae bacterium
GGCGGCGCGGGTCGGGCCGGGGCCGGCGGGGCGGCCTCCTCGACGACCGCGTTTACTACCTCGGGAGGTGCGTCCCCGGCCTCCTCTGCTGCCGGGGGCGGCGGGGCGTCGACCGGTGCCGCCGGCGGCGGGGCTTCATCCACGATCCCGGCCCCGAACGAGTCGTCCGGTTCGTCCGCGTCGGGACGGGCGGCCGGGCGGTCGTCCACCGGGACGGGGCGGGGCTCGTCGGCCGGCGGGGTGTCGGCTGATCTGGTACGGGACTTCGCCCGGCTCGTAGGACGAGCGGGCTTCGACTCGGAGCGGGTGTCAGACATGACGGAACCTCCGACCGGCAGGCACCAGACACGACCGCGGCGTCCGGCGACCGGCGGGGCGGGCGCGAGCCCACCCTTGAACGCCGGCTGCCTCAGGCGAGAACTCGGACGGCACGGCCTAACCACGGGCGACACACCCCGCCCGTTCGAACGGGGTTGGATCTCGGACATTTCACGGGGCCGGCCCGTCGGCCGGTAACATCCCCCACTCCCCCAACAGGCAGTCTACTCGGTCCTGTAACCGGTCGAGGCCGGCGTCGTTGACGATGACGGCGGCCGCCCGGTTCAATTTCTCGGCGGCGGGCCACTGGGCGGCCTCGCGGGCGGTCAGGTCGGCGGCGGACCACCCGCTCCGGGCGGCGAGCCGGGCGGCCCGGACCTCGCGGGGGGCGTCCACGTACACCACCCGGTCGCACACCCCGTCCCACCCGGCTTCGAGCATGACCGCGGCGTCCAGCGCCACGAACGTCGTGTCCGGGTCGACCTGGGCCCGGGCAACCTCCTCAAGCACCCGCCTCCCGATGTACGGGAAGACCAGCCCTTCCAGGGCGGCCCGCTCCGCCGGGTGGGCGAACACGATCCCGGCGAGGGCCCGGCGGTCGATCCGGCCGTCGGGCTTCACGAGGTTACCGCAACGCCCCCACCGATCTAACACGCGGGAGCGGATTTCCGGCTGCTCCAGCGCCTCGTGTCCGAGAGCGTCGGCGTTGACCACGACCCCCCCGCGGGCGGCGAGCGCGGCGGCCACCGTACTCTTCCCGGCCCCGATCCCGCCGACCAGGCCGATCACCGGCTTCGGCCCGTGCCGGTACGTCGTCATTCGCCCGTCCCACCCCGAGGGGTGCGCGGCATCATGAGCCGGGCGATTTGGGCGTCCAACTTGTCGCGCCCGCTGGAGTCGGTCGGGTCGAGCTTGTCCCGCTCCCACCTCAGTACGAAGAGTTCTTCCTCGACTCGCCCCCGCCCGCAGGCGGTCGCGACTAAATCCGTTACTCGGACGTCTAACCGGATGTCGAGGCTGCTGAAGAAGACTCCGTGGAATGCCGGCCACAACCGGATCAGCTCGCCGTCCGATATCACGAACGCTTGGAACGCGGGTCGTAACACCGTCGCGGTCGGGTCGAACGTCACGTACTCGTGGACCGCCGTCCGGGCGAGGGTGTTCGGGATGCGGAGCGTGTCCGCTTCGAGCGTGTCCCCGGTGACCACATTGACGGCCAACACTGGCGCGTCCGCGGGGCTGAGTACCGATCTCCCTCCCACGCCGGTTAGCCAACACGGACTCGCCCCGATCACGGCCACATCGAACATCGACAGGGCCGTCGGGAATTCGTTCAAGAGCTGGCACGCGACGTGGGTTTGCACGACGTATTCGCCGGCCGGACGCAGTAGATCACCGAGCCGGGCGGCCAGCCGCTCGATGGTCCCGTCGTGGATTTCGGGCGTCGTCACGGATAACCCTCCGGGGGCTTACGCCCTCCGGTTCGCCGGAACAACCTTACACGTCCTCGACATCCAGCCAGTTCTTGCCGGCGGCCACGTCCACCTTCAAGGGGACGTCCAGTTTCATCGCCGTCGTCATCTCCTCGCGGACCAGCCCGGCCACCGTCGCGATCTCATCCGGAGGAACTTCAAATACGAGTTCATCGTGGACCGTCAACAGCATCTTCGCTTTGAACTTCCCGTCCTTGAGCCGGTGGAACACCCCGAGCATCGCCAGCTTCATCAGGTCCGCCGCCGACCCCTGGATCTCCATGTTAATCGCTTCCCGCTCCGCCCCGTTCCGCTGCTGGTACGACGACCGCGGGCGGATCGCCTCACGGTCGAACGTCCGCCGCCGGCCGAGCAGGGTGCCCACGGTGCCCGTCTGGCGACAGTTCGCGAGCAGTTTCTGCTGGTACTCCAATACCTTCGGGTAGCGGGCGAAGTACTCGTCGATGAACCGGTCCGCCTCCTTTTTGTCGATCCCGAGCCGGACCGCCAGCCCGGTCCCGCTCATCCCGTAGAGGACGCCGAAGTTCACCGTTTTCGCCACCCGCCGCTGGGCGGACGTGACGTCCGCCTCCGGGACCTTGAAGATCTGCGCCGCCACACTGGCGTGGACGTCCCGGTCCTCGGCGAAGGCCGTCCGGAGGGCTTCGTCCCCGCTGAAGTGGGCGAGTAGCCGGAGCTCGACCTGCGAATAGTCGGCGGTCAGGAGCAGCCACCCGTCGGGCGGGAGGAACGCCTGCCGGATCTGTCGGCCTTGCTCCGTTCTCGCCGGAATGTTCTGCAAATTCGGGTCCGACGAGCTCAGCCGGCCCGTGGACGCCACCGTCTGGTTGAACGACGTATGCACCCGTCCGGTCTTCGGGTTCACGATCGCCGGCAGGGCGTCTACATACGTGCCCTTCAACTTCGCGATCTGTCGATGTTCGATGATTTTTTTCGGCAGGGCGTGCCCGAGGGCGGCGAGCCGTTCGAGCGACTCCTGGTCCGTACTCGGGTCCCCGGTCGTATCGGTCCGCTTCTGGACCGGTAGCTTCATCTCGTCGAACAGGATTTCGCGGAGCTGTTTCGGCGACGCGATGTTGAAGTCCTTTCCCGCGAGGGCGTGGATCTCCGTCTCGATCCCGGCGAGCTGGGCCTCCATCTCCGCGCCGAGCTTTTTCAGGAACGGGACGTCCAGCCGGACCCCGTTGAACTCCAGCTCCGCCAGCACGTCGACGAGCGGGAGTTCGACCTCGTCGTACAGCTTCCGCAGCCCCTCCTTTTCCAGGTCCGGCTCCAGGAGGCCGGCCAGTCGCAGGGCCGTGTCCGCGTCCTCGCACGCGTAGTCCTTCACCCTCCCGGTCCGGACCTGGGCCATCGTGATCTGCTTCTTCCCCTTGCCGATCAGGTCCGAGATCGGGATGTTCTCGTGCCCGAGGTACTTGCGGGTGAGCTCGTCCAGGTTGTGCGACCGCTCCCCGGCGTGCAGCAGGTAGTGGGCGATCATCGGGTCGCCGGCCACGTTCGCCACCCGCACGCCCTGCGCCGCCAGAACCAGGAGGTCGTACTTGATGTTCTGGTTCACCTTGGCCACGGCCGGGTCCTCGAACATCGGCTTGAGGGCGGTCAGGACCGCGTCCGGGTCGAGCGTCTTGTCTTCCGCCGGGCCGCGGACGGCGACGTAGTGCGCCTCCGCCGCCTTCCACGCGAACGCGTACCCGACTGTCTCCGCCCGGAGCGGGTCGAGGCTCGTCGTTTCGAGGTCGAAGGTGATCCGCGTCTGCTGTTTCAGCTCCGTCAGGAAGGCGTCGAACGCCTGTTGCGTATCGACCAGCTTGTAGTCGCCCGTCCAGGTGTCGGCCGGGCCGTCGGCCTCTGCCGTGGGTTCGGCCTCGGCGGCGTCGATCGCATCGATCGCGTCGAAAAGGCTCGGCGTGGCGGCCTTTTTCCGGGCGAGCGGGGGGCGTGAGCCCCCCGAGGCGCCTTCGCGAACGGGAGAATCCGAGGTCGCGGGTTTCTCGTTGGGCTTAAGCCCCCCGCCCGCCAGGCCGGCCGTTTCCAGTACCGCCGCGTTCTTCTTCGCCCCGCTCGCCCGGAGCGTGTTCCGCACCCGGTCGGCGAACCCGCGGAACCCGAACTCCTGGAACAGTTCCAGCAACCGCTGCCCGTCCCAGTCCCGCCGCTTCCACCCCTCCCAGTCGAGGGGTAGCGGCACCCGGGTGTCGAGCGTGACCAGCTGTTTGCTCAACGCCAGCTTGCCGTTCGCGACGGCCTCCTTCAGGGCGGCCTTCACCTTCGGCCCGCCGACCTCGTCGGCGTGGGCGGCCAGGTTGTCGAGCGTCCCGTACTGCTGGAGCCACTTCGCCGCCGTCTTCGGCCCGACCCCGGGCACCCCCGGGACGTTGTCCACCGAGTCCCCGACGAGCGCCTGGAAGTCGATCACCTGTTCCGGGCGGACGCCCCAGTCGGCCTGGAGGGCGGCGGCGTCGAACTTCTCGCCCTTGCGGAGGTTCAGAATCTGGATCTTGTCGGACAGTACCTGGCGGAGGTCCTTGTCGGCCGAACAGACGAACACGTCGAGCCCGCGGGCCGCGCCTTCCTTCGCCACCGTGGCCATGACGTCGTCGGCCTCGTACCGGGGGGCGACCAGGAACGGGATCCGCATCGCGCCCATCACCTGCCGGATCATCGGCTCCTGGAGCACCAGGTCGTCCGGCGGGGGTTCGCGGTGGGCCTTGTAGTTGGCGTCGAGCTCGACCCGGAAAGTGGCCTCCTGGTGGTCGAGGGCGGCGATCAGGTAATCGGCCCCGCGGTCGTACAAGGACATGAGCGCCCGGGTGACCCCGAACACGGCGTTCGTGGGCCGGCCGTCCGGGGCCGACATCGGGCCGATCCCGTGGAACATCTGGAAGATCAACCCGTGGGCGTCGAGCAGGTACAGACTGCCCGCCGGTGCGTCGGCCATCGGTGGTCGGGCCTTCCCGGGCTCGAAGCCCGGCCTTGCGGATGGGGTTGGACCGCGCGACCCGCGGGCGGATACCCTGGCGGCGCTCCACCGCCCGCCGGCGCCCGCCGGACGGGAGAGTGGTGACAGGAGAGGGTTAGCGGGCGGGGCGCGGCGATCCTGCGGTCTCGTGCCGAACGGCCTCCTGTTCGCGATCACCGGGTACCGGGTTGTGGGTGGGCGGGGTCACATCTCGGTTCCGCATCCAGACCTGATCGGGTGGGTGATGCGAAGGCAGGCTTTAACGACGATGACACCGGCAGTGTAAGACCGAGGTTCTACGCCTGTCAAGGGCGCGTTCGGGTCGTCGGGGCGTGGGACGGCGGGCGGCGGGCGGCGGGAGCCGGGGCGGTCGAGGTTCCCGCCCCGCCACTCGGTTCCCATCGAATCCCCGTCAGACCCGTCCAACCCGCACACCCGGCGCAACCCGGGCGCGCGCGCGCCGCAGACCCGTCTTTGACGTTGACACGCCCCGGCGGACACTTATCCTCAAATATTGAGCCGTCGGTGTATAATCACCCAGTCCCCGCACATCTCCTGCCTCAACCGGCCGATGAGGATCCCATGGCCAAGACCAGAGCCGCGAAAGAGACCAGTTTACCGGTGATCATCGCCCTGGTGTTCTTCGTGCTGACCACCATCGGACTGGGCGTGTTCGTGTACGTCCTGTACTCCGATCAGGAGATGAAAGACGCCGCGGTCGCGAAGGCGCAACAGGACCTGACGAACGCCCGGAAGGGTGAAAAAGAGGCCCAACAGATCGCCCTGGTGACCCGGACGTGGGTGGGGCTCACCGACGGGGACGACCTCAAGGATCTCCCCGAGATCAAGGAGGGGGACAAGGCGTTCCAGGAGCTGAAGCGGCTGAACGAGCTGGCCAAGAAGCGGGGCCCGGAAACATCCAAGGCCTCCGTCGACAAGTTCAACGACGCCCTGGCCCAGTATTACCGGGCCCTTAACCAGCAGAACCCGGCCGCCCCGGCCCCGAAGCTGGACGTGACCCTCGCCGACGCCGACCTCGTGTTCTGGCCCGGCGAGGTCGACGACAAGCGGCAGCTCAAGCCGCCGGCCCGGAACATGCTCGACGTCGCCGCCAAGGCCTACCAGTTCCGGGACCTGGCCCTGAACAAGGCCGTCGCGGACCAGGCCGCCTACGACAACGTGCTGGATCTCATCAAGAAGGCGAGCGACGCCTACCAGCTGGCCCGGAAGGAATTCGCGGACAAGGCGATCAAAATGCCGGAGGCATTGAACGCCCACATGACCGCCCTGACCAAGACGTCCAACGACCGCCTCCTCCAGTACCAGAAGGATCACGCGAACACCCGTAAAGAGATCACCGACCTGAAAAACGAGATCGATAACAGGGACACCCGGGAGCGGGCGATGAAGAACGAGATCAAAAAACTCAAGGAGGAAAACCTCGCCCTGCTGGTTAAGATCAAGCCGACCGACCCGTTCCAGTACGACGAGCCCCAGGGGAAGATCACCAACCGGCCTGAGACGGGCGTCGTCGAGATCAACCTCGGGTCGAACGCGAACGTCCGCCCCGGGCTGACGTTCACCGTCCTGCCCCGCGACTTCCCGGAAAAGGGCCGGCAGTCGCGGATGAAGCAGCTCCGGCACCCGGACGACCGGGGGGTCTACCAGACGACCGAGGTGTTCGTCCCGAAGGCGACGATCGAGGTGACTGAGGTGCTCGGCCCGGACCTGTCCCGGGCCCGGATCACGAGCGAGGACAGCGACATCCGGGACCGGGCCATGACCGGCGACCTGCTGTACAACTCGGTCTGGCGGAAGGGGCAGGCGGACCACGTCGCCCTGGTCGGGATCTTCGACATCAACGGGGACGGGACGGACGACATCGCCGCGGTGATCCGGGACCTGAACAACATGGGCGTCAAGGTGGATGCCTACCTGAACCTGAACATGAAAGAGCTGAAGTGGGTCGGCGCCCTGACCGACCAGACCCGGTACGTGGTTCAGGGGGCGATCCCCACCCCCACCGTGAACGACCCGAACGCGGCCGCCAAGCAGCGGCTGAACGAGGCGATCAAGAAGGCCAAGGACGAGGCCATCGGCCGAGGGATCGTTGCGGTCAACGCCCGGGACTTCTTCGGCCGGATGGGATACCGGGTCCGGGCGGACGTGTCCGAGGACCGGATCAACCAGGCCGCTGCCGCGTACCTGTCCGGGGTCGGCACCGTCGAGGCGCCCCCGCCGAATAACTGACGGAAAATGACGAATGACCCACCAGTGCCGAAGGGAAGAAGCCCGGGTCTTCCCTTCGGCACTGGTGGGTCATTCGTCATTCCAAAATGATCCGCACTTCGGCCGCCCCTTCCACCGCGACGGCGGCGGTGAATCCCGGGACCGGCTCCCACTCCCCGACCGCCCACCCGTCCCCGGCGAGTGCCGCGTGCCGGACCGCAAGTACGCCCGGCGGGTAGGCCGGGTCGAGCTGGACGTCGAACCCGTCGAGGTATTGAACGCTCGCCCCGGCCGCCTTGATCACCGCCTCCTTGCATACCCACCCGCGGAGGAAGGCGGTCGGGCGGCAGGCGGCGGGCAACTCGCGGAACGCCGCCCGCTCGGCGGCGGAGAAGAACCGCCCGACCAGACCGTCCACGTCCGGGATCGTCCGGAC
>JAQGHQ010000579.1 GCA_028288765.1 Gemmataceae bacterium
GTCCGGACCTGGAAGAAGGCGTTCGAGGAGCGGGGCGCCGCGGCCTCCCCCGGGCACCGGAACCCGACCCCGGCGGACGACGAACTCCGCCGCCTCCGGGCCGAGGTCGCCCGCCTCAAGGCCGAGCGAGACCTCCTAAAAAAAGCCGCCGCGTACTTCGCCAGCCCGCCGACTTGGCCGTCGAGTTCATCGCCCGCCAGGCGGACCAGTGGCCGGTGGTCTGGATGGGCGAGGCCCTGGAAGGGTCCACCTCCGGGTACGACGCCTGGACCTCTCGCCCCGACCGCCCCGCCCAGAAGCGGCGACAGGACCTGGTCGGCGCGATCGAGGAGGTCCAGGCCGAGGTCAAGGGGCGGTACGGGAGCCCCCGGATGACCCCCGAGTTGAAGGCCCGTGGGCACGAGTGCTCGGAGAACACGGTGGCCAAGCTCATGAGGACCCACGGCATCCGGGCCAAGGCTCCGAGGCGGTTCGTCCGCACGACCGACTCGACCCACCGGCTGCCGGGCGCGGAAAGCCTCTTGGACCGGAACGTCGACCCCGAGGGCCCGAACGAGCCGTGGTGTGCCGACGTCACATACGTTCCGACTCGTGAGGGCTGGCTGTACCTGGCGGTGGTCGAGGATCTGTTCAGCCGGATGGTCGTGGGGTGGTCTATGGCCGAGACGATGGAGAGCCGGTTGGTGGGGGATGCCCTCCCGATGGCGTTGGCTCGTCGGCGTCCGGGGGCGGGGTTGGTGGCGCACCCGGATCGCGGGACCCAGTACGCCAGCGAGCACTACCCGCGGGTGATGGGCGAGGAAGGAATCGGGTGCCGCATGAGCGGGGTCGGTCAGTGCTGGGACAACGCCCCGATGGAGTCGTTCTTCGGGCGACTGAAGTGCGAGGTCGCGCCGGGGGAGATGTTCGCCACCCGGGACCGGGCCCGGGCCGAGATCGTCGAGTACCCGGAAGTGTTCTATAACCGCGTCCGCCGTCATTCCTCTCCGGGGGCCTTATCCCCAGTAGAATTTGAACGGACGTACAACCGGAGCCACCGTTAACTCCGTGTCCATTTTCTTGGGAAAGATCAGTCCAGTTGCTGCCGGAAGGATTCACCACCTTCCAACGTAACCGCACCGTATCCGGCGACCGATGAGAACGCGGCCCCGGTGACTTATCGAGCCTTGCCACGAACAGTCAACCACCTTCATCCTCGTTACCAGACCGACTCTGATCGGCCTGGCCGAGTCCAGAATGGCACGGTCAGTGGGATATGATCGAATCAACCTGTTACCCTGACTGTCGAAGATACTCCTTCACCGGACGTTAGTCGGGTTGAGGTGGTGCGACACCTCCAGCAGCACCTCCCGACCGTCGGCGGCCCGGAGGCAGAGGGATTCATAGATGGCGGGCAGATCCTCGCCCGCGGCCTCGGCCTCCGGCCAGCGGACGGCGGTAAGCCGACTCGGGCGGCGTAACGATACGCCCACCCGATTTCTGTCGGGTGCGGGTTGGCTCCGGGTCTGATCTTCCGGACCGGGCCGAAGTCAACCCGCACCCGGCCCTACCGGTCGGTAGTAGCATACCTTGGCGTTCGCGGCCCTTGGGTTTTAGGCACAAAAACTCCAGGTAGTACAACTACCGAACAGTCGAGCGACCGCGACCAGCGATCGGGCCTCTCGGCCGGCGGTTTCCACCGGCCGGCAGCGACGGACGTACCCCGGACCGGCGGCCGTCGGCGGACTTCACAGCACGACCGGCGACTGCTCCGGCTGGCGGTCGTCATCGTCGTCGCCGCCGACCTTGCTCCTTATCCTCTGGCTGAAGTGGTAGCCCGTCTCGACCGCGCGCCCGCTGTCACTCCCGTGTGCCCGGGCCGCACACCCGACGCCTGGTAACCCCGGGGGCGGCACCCATCCCACAACGCTCGGGGGATTTCTCCGCAGGAATCCAGGCGATTGTCGTGTGCCCTGCTGCTTCCCCCGAACTGGCGGTGGCCGCGGCATGCCTATTGCTTTTTCCCGTTGCCGTGGGTGACGAGCACCGGGAACCGATGTGGGTAGCGGAGCGGTCCGCCCTACCCCGGGCCGCGCCCTGCTCGCAGTTAGTCACAGGTTCGGGAGGGTCATCACGAAGGGGTTGGCCCTACGGGACTGGTTCGGCGGCACGATCGAGCGGTTCCGGGACGAGATCGACGACCTGTTCCAGAAGATGCTCGGTGACAGGGGGCGGCGAACGGGTCGCCGGCCTGGCCCCCGCGGGTGGACGTCCCCGAGACCGATCAGGAGTTCCTGGTCAAGGCCGACCTGCCCGGGGTCGAGACGAAGCACATCGACAACTCGGTCTCCAACGGGGTACTGGTGCTGACGGGCGAGCGGACGAAGGAGAAGAAACGGTACCAGCGGTACGAGCGGTTCGCCGGTTCCTTCTGCCGCGAGATCCCGATCCCAGCGATCGTCGACGCCGACAAGATCGCCGCCGAGTCGGCCGGGGGGGTGGTCAGCGTTCGCCTGCCCAAGAAGCCTGAGCTGAAGCCGAAAAAGATCGCGGTCCAGGAACCAAGTAACCCTGGTCTGCGTCGGGGGTGGGCTTGACCCGGTCGCCACCCCGGACGCCCCCGCGATCGATCTCGCCCGGAGACCTCGACCGTGGATCCCTTCACGAACGACGGCCTCCAGCAACTCTTGGCCATCCACCCGGGACCATGAGTCTCTCTACGCACCCACTCATCGGGGGGCCGAGCAAGACCTGATCATGTGGTGAAACATGCCGGCCAAGGCGGGACGGAGGTTGGTGGCGGGCCTCCGCGCGGCCGAGTCCGACATCCTCCTCGCCCCGGCCGTCCGCCTGCTGGACGACCCACCCTTCTGGCACGCCGCGGCCGACTGGGTGGCCTGGTTTTTGGCGCCGGGGTTCGACCGCCGGTACCGACTGGGGATGAACTGGCGCGGGCGGGTCACGGTCGGCGACCACTTCCTGGTCAAGCCGGTGCTGCCGTGGGTCGACGGGGGTGCCTCCTATGTCCTGGCGCTGAGCCGGAACGCAGCCCGCCTGGTCCGCGGCATACCGCATGGGGCGGGGGAGGTCGACCTGCCCGGCGGGCTGCTCAACCTTGACCGGGTCCTGGCCGCACACGACACCGACGAGATGCTGCACTTCCACTCCGCCGGCGGCGGCCCGGGTCGGTGGGACGCGGTCTTCCACGGCCCCGGGGTAGGGACCGACGACGCCAAGGACGACCTTCTCCGGTACTTCCGGGCCGTGGCCCGGGCGATCCACCCCGTCCTCCGGGACGGCCGCACCCCCTGGTCGTCGCGGGAGTCGAGTACCTGTGGCCGCTCTTCTGTGACGCCTGCGACTACCCCTACCCGCCCGACGACGGGATAACAGGGAACCCCGATCGGCCGAGCGACCGCGAGTTGGCCGACCTCGCCCGCCCCTTGGTCGGGCCCCTCATCCGACACCGGCGGGAAAAGGCCCTGAAGGTCTACCGCGGGTTGGCGGGGACGGGGCGGACGTCGCTCGACCCCGGGGAGATCGTTCCCGCGGCCACCGGAGGCGGGTCGAGGCGGTGTTCGTCTCCGCCGACCGGGACGCCTGGGGCCGCTATGATGCGGTAGCGGGACGGGTCGAGGTGCATGAGCACGAACAGCCCGGGGACGTCGAACTGACCAACCTGAGTGCCGTCGGCGCCCTCCGTCACGGCCGGGCGGTAAACGTGATCGGACCCGCCGAGGCGGCGCTGGCCGCGGCCTTCCCGCTGCCCCTGACCAGGCAGCACAACCGGCCGTGACCCGCCCAGTCTGTCGATCCCCGATGGAGGAGTTGCGATGACCAAGGCGACGCTAACCACACAAGAACTGCGAGAGTACCGCGGCCGGCTGATGAGCCTGGTCGCCAGGCTGGACGCCGGGCTGTCGGAGTTGCGGAACGAGGCCCTGCGGCCCGTCGGGGCGGAGGCGGCCGGCGGTCCCCCCGACGCGTCCGTTCACGACGCGGACCGCGGCAGTCGGGCGGCGGACGAGGAGTTGGCCCTCGGCCTTCTCGGGCCGGCAGAGGTCATCCTGGCCGAGGCGAACGCCGCACTCAAGCGGATCGAGGGCGGGACATTCGGCCGGTGCGAGGACTGCGGGAAGCCAATCACCAGGACGCGGCTAGACGCCCTGCCGTACGCCCGGCGGTGCATTCGCTGCGCCCGCGGAACCGAAGCCGCTGGGGCGCTCTGACCCGATGCCGGTCGGGCGTGGGAGCCCGGGTTCCAGAGGCCGGGGGCACGCGGGAAGGACTGCCCCTCGGGTCGGGGGAGGATCGGGCGGTGGCTCATCCCCCCGGCTCGCGGCCGGCGGCCAATCCGTACTTGTCGATCAGCCGGTAAAGCGTCCGCCGGCTGATTCCCAGCGCCTTGGCCGCCTGAACCTGTTCCCGCCCGTCCGGCCCATCACCTCCGCGACGTGGCGCCGCTCGATGACCGCCAGGTCGTCGGGGCTTTCCGGCGCCGCGTCCCCGGTCGTCGGGCGGGCAGTCCGATCCAGGTTCTCCGGCAGGCCGTCGATCATGATCGTGGCTACCTCGGCCAGGATCTGGGCCCGCCCGATCACGTTGGCAAGTTCCCGGATATACCCCGGCCAGTCGTACCGGACCAGTACATCCATCGTTTCGGGATCGACCCTCATCGGGACCCGCCCGAGCCGGCGGGTCAGCAGGTGGTGGGCGACCAGGAGCGGGATGTCCTCCGGCCGGTCCCGGAGCACGGGCAGGGTGACGCTGATCACGTTCAGGCGGAAGAACAGGTCCTCCCGGAACCGGCCTTCTGCTCCTCCTCCAGGGCCCAGTTCGTGGCCGCGATGATCCGGACGTCGGCGCGCCACTCCTGGGTGCTCCCGACCCGCCGGTAGTGGCCGTCCTCCAGCACCCGGAACAGCTTCGCCTGACGAGCGGGGGACATCTCGGCCACCTCGTCGACGAAGAGCGTCCCCCTCTCGGCCACCTCGAACAGCCCCGGCTTGACCTTGTCGGCCCCGGTGAACGCCCCCCGCTCGTGCCCGAACAGTTCGTTCTCCAGCAGGTGCTCCTGGAGGGTGGCCCAGTTCACCGTGATCAGCGGCTTGTCCCGCCGCGGACGCTGTTGCCGTGTAGAGGGCCCGGGCGACCAATTTCTTCCCCGTCCCGCTCGGGCCCCGGACCATCACGGGAGCATTGTCGGCGCCACCTTCTCGACCAGCTGGTAAACCTTCCAAACGGCCGGGCTATTTCCGACGATGTGGAACCGGGGGGACTTGAACGTCAGCTCCTTCACAACCCGCCGCCGCCGGACAGGGCGGCGACGTTCGTGTCCGGCCGGACCGGAAGGGTGATCCGGACCGTGGTCCCGTCGCCGAGGCGGCTCTCGACCTCCAGGGTGCCGTGGTGCTGCTGGACGATCCGGAGGCAGATGGCCAGCCCGAGCCCGGTCCCCTTCCCCTCGTCCTTGGTGGTGAAGAACGGCTCGAACACCCGGGCCAGAAGGTCCGGGGGGATCCCGGCCCGGTGTCGGCGACCTCGATCACCACGGCCGGCCGATCGGGCGGCAGGACCCTGGCGGTCGGACCCGGGGGATGAGCCGGCCGCCGTCAGGCATCGCGTCGGCTGCGTTGGTGAACAGGTTCAGGAACACCTGCCGGAGTTGCTGCCGCTCGGCGTGAATGACCGGGACGCCCGGGGCGAAGTCCCGCTCGACCCGGGCCTGCCGCTTCCGAAGGTGATGGCCGACCAGCTCGACCGTCTTTAGCGTCACATCGTCACATGGTGCGGGATTGCCCATCAGGGCGGTGACCGTGTCCCGGCTACGCACCAGGGTAGTGGAGGGTGGGGTGGTCCTCCGCGGGCGCGCTTACACCTTCAACGGGTGGTGGGTCCGTCGCCGGTCCCGACGACCCCACGTCCAGTTGATCGACCCGGGCCGCGACAAGACCGAAATCTCCGACCGTCCTCGGCATTCCTTACGGGAGAATGGGTATCGAGGACCGGACGGTCGCGACCGGGCAGAAGGCCTTGCGGCTTACCTCTTCGGCCACGCTGCCCATGAGCGCCCGGCCGAGGCCGGACCGGCCGTGCGTCCCCATCACGATCAGGTCGCACCCCTCTTCGGCGGCAGTCCGCAGAATCACCTCCGAGGGATGACCCTCCACCACCCGGTACTCGACCGTGATGGTCCGGTCGTCCGGGACGAGATCCCGCAGTTTGGTCAGCAGGTCTTCTTCGATCCCGTCCGGTCGCCCCCGGTCCACGGCCTCCGCCCCGGTGAGCGGCGGCGGGTAGACGTGCAGGATGACAAGGCGAGCCCCGTAATCGCGGGCGAAGGCGCACGCCAGTCGGCAGGCGGCCTCGGACGACTCAAAGAAGTCCGTCGGGTGTAGGATCGTGCGGATCTCTGTCATGGCGGGACTCCGACTTGCGGCGGCGATAACTCGACCGAGTACCGGTTCTGCAACCACTGTGCCGGCACCGTCGGGAAGGCACATCCGGGCCCGCGGGTGGTCCCGGTGTGTCCGTTCCGCCCACCATGCCCGCGGCCCATGACACGTCCGCACACCCCCGCCCGCAACCGCGTGCGATCCCCGGCGGCCCGGAACCGATCCACCACCGCGTCGATGACCGTAGCGGTCGCGGAGGGCGTTGGCATCGGGTTTGCCGTTGGGTCCTCCCGTGTCGTTCGGGAACATCCCGTGTCACTCACCCCGCACGGAGGTCGTGCTATGCTCGCGATCCGCCGCATCCTGCATCCGACTGACTTCTCCGACCTGTCCCGACCGGCGTTCGAGTTGGCTTGCTCTCTGGCCCGGGACTACGCCGCCGACCTCCTCGTCCTCCACGTCCTGCCCCCGGCCCTGATCGTCGCCCCGAACGGGGTCGCGGTCACCGGCCCGACGGATGAAACCGATCGCGTGCGGGAGCGACTCGAAGCGATCCGCCCGACCGACCCCCGGGTCACGATCGGGCACCGGCTGGCCGAGGGGAACCCGGTCGGGGAGATCCTGAGGGCCGCCCAGGACGCTAAAGCCGACTTGATCGTGATGGGGACCCACGGGCACACGGGGCTGTCCCGGCTGCTCATGGGGAGCGTCGCGGAGGGGGTGATGCGGAAGGCCCCGTGTCCGGTCCTCACCGCGAGGGCCCCGTCTCCTTCCGGGCAGGCGCCGGAGCCCGAAGCCGCGGCCCCGTCCCAGCACGCCGACCGGTGGAACGGCTGACCCCCCTTCGGAGGTCGGGGGTGTCGGACAAACACGTCCTGTTCCGGTCCATGGGGCCGGCGTGATCCGTGTCGGGGCGGAGATAAAGAAGGGGGAAGAGACATCGGAGGGCGCGATCCGCACGACCCGGGACGGCGATGGCCGAGGGGGCCGACCCCGGGGTCTTCAACCACCCCCAGATCGTCACGACCCCGGTCTACCCGCGGGCGCCGCCCTACAAGTACCTGTACTCCTCCGGTTGGTATGGGGGCAACAGCCACTCTCCGGCTGACCTCGGGTATCGATTTCACGGGGTTGCATCTCGTCCGTCGGCGGCAACCACGGTCGGAGGTGCGACCGTCGATCGGTCGTTGTCGTTGGTGTGTTGAACCCGATCCCGGTTCAAGGAATCCGGCCGATGCCAACCCATGCCGAGCACACAAAGTTCCCCGCCGCTGTCCATGTGTTGGAGACGGTCGGGGTATCCGAACAGAGTTGGAGCGCCGCCGCCCGGCAAGCGGTGACCCGGGCGGCGGCGTCTCACCGGCACATCACCGGGGTCGACGTGGTACGGAGCGCCAGGGTGGTCCGGGACGGGAAGATCGTGGAGTACCACGTCACCGCCAGGTTCGCCTACGTCCCCGAGCCGGCCAGGATCGAGAATGGCCCGGTGCCGGAACGAGGCCGGGAGCTGTCGATGACTTTGACGACGTGGGCCGCCGAGCCGCCGGAGGTCAACGCGCCCCCCGGCGCATGTCCGGAGGTGATGGAGGTGCCGATCCTCCTCCTGCGGGCCCAGTTCCTGGAGCTGGAACGGACGGCCTATGCGGAGGGCATCACCGTCTCTCGCCTCCTCCGCCGGGTGATCCGGGACTACCTCGGCCGGGAGAGGGAGTCGAGCCCGGCGGTCGGAACGCCGGGGGCGGGTTGAACCCGTCCCGATACAGGACCCCACGAACTTTGGGGAACGCCAGCTTTTCCCAACTCACGGGACCGGGTCGTCGAGTTACACTGGTGATTTGAGACGAGGCCGAACTGTCCCCGGGCTGACACCTTGTAGAGCGCAATTTGCGCAGTACGACCATCCGGACGGTTCGAGGTGAGCAGGTCTCTGGCGCGGCTTAGGAGCTGTGCTTCTTTTCGTTGTCTCGCTGGATAGGACATTGAAGACCCGTCCACCCCGCACCCGGAACCCCGGACCTTCGTCGTGTCCAACCCCATTCATGCCCGCCGCCTCGCGTTCGCCCTGTTCGTCCTGGCGGCCCTCGTCCCGCGCGTGGCCGCCGAAGGACCGGTGGCCGCCAAATCCACTGCCGCGGTCGACGCACTGAAGGCCGAACTCGCTACCAACCCGATCCCGAACCCGGGGCTCGCGGCGAAGACGTTCGCCGCCGTGCCCTTGACGAAAGCCGACTCAGACGCCGCCCGGGCGCTGATCTGGAAAGCACACTCGGCGGTCGTCGCCAAGGACCGTGCCGCCGAGGTCCACGACCGGGTTCTCAAGGACGGCCGGTTGGAGATGCCGTTCTTCATGAAGGCGTTCGGGAAGAAGCCGGCCGGCGGGCGGAGCCTGTGGGTCTCCTTGCACGGCGGGGGCGGGGCCCCGAAGGCGGTGAACGACGGGCAGTGGGAAAACCAGAAGGGACTGTACCAGCTCGAAGAGGGGCTCTACCTCGCCCCGCGCGCCCCGACGAACACCTGGAGCCTCTGGCACGAAGGGCACATCGATCGGCTGTTCGGCCGATTGATCGAAGACCTGATCGTCCTCGAAGAGGTAGACCCCGACCGGGTGTACGTGATGGGCTACTCGGCCGGCGGCGACGGGGTGTACCAGCTCGCCCCGCGGATGGCGGACCGGTGGGCCGCCGCCGCAATGATGGCCGGGCACCCGAACGACGCCTCGCCGCTGAGCCTGCGGAACGTCCCGTTCGCCCTCCAGGTCGGCGGCAAAGACGCGGCGTTCGACCGCAACAAGGTCGCCGCCGAGTGGGGCGACAAACTCGACAGACTTCGCAAGGACGACCCGGACGGGTACGAGCACTTCGTGAAGATCCACGAAGACAAGGGGCACTGGATGAACCGGGAGGACAAGGTCGCCCTCCCGTGGATGGCGAAACACCGGCGGAACCCGGTACCGAAACGGGTCGTGTGGAAACAGGCGGGGACGACCCACGACCGCTCGTACTGGCTCGCCGTTCCCGCCGGACAGGCGAAACCCGGCTCGCTCGTGTCGGCAACGGTCGACAAGCAAACCGTGGAGGTCACCGCCGCCGAGCAGGTGACGAAGCTCCTGATCCGCCTCGACGACCGGATGCTCGACCTGGACAGGCCGGTGACCGTCACCTACCGCGGGAAGGTGCTGTTCGAGGGCATTGCCCCGCGGACGATCGGGGGGCTGTCGCGGACACTCGCCGGCCGCGGCGACCCGAAGCTGGTGTTCGATGCCGAAGTCGCGGTCGAGATCCCGGCCGACCCGGGGAAGTAGGGTGCCGGCGATCCGTGAGGGGCGGCGGGTTGACGGCGGGGTGGGGTGGAGAAAGGCGGGTCGGGTCACGCCCGCCGACCGGGTCTTGATCCGGACGCCGCGGCCACCGGATGCAGGTACTGATGTCGTTGGCGGGTTTGTGGAGAGGCCAAGAGGCCCGGTTGAAGCCCTCGGCCGCAGGCGGTCCGCCCCACACAAGCGGCCAAAGACGACGTCAGGAGTCAGGGTATTCCCGACCGAGCGGCCAACTACTTTTGCGTCACGGCGGCCTTGAGTCCGGCCAACGTGAACGTGCCCGCCGGGAACTCTTCGGGAGCGATCTCCACGTCCCGGAAATAATACTCCCCGATCAGATCGCCGTTCGCCTTCTTCAGCACCGTCCCGATGTGAAGCCACCGCTCGGCATCGATCATCACCGTGATCTCGGTGGCACCGTCCCGCTCGACCACCCTCGGGTCGGTCGGCCGTTCCTCGTCGAGAGCGAACGAGTCCGCCTCCGGCCGGGCACACGTCCGGCGGACGATGTGGCAAACCCGCCCGCCGGTCTTCTCGACCGGTTCCTTACCCAGGTACTCCGTCCGGAGTTCGCCCTTCTCCTTCCGCTTCTTCCAGGCTGTATAGGTCCGGAGCATGCCCCGGTAGATGCCGGAATCGGTCACGCAGTAACGGGAAGCCCCCCGGGCGAGCGACCCCTTCGGGTCGAGCGACCACTTTTCTACCAGCGCGCCCGGCCGGAGCGTCAGAACCTGGTTATTGTTCTCCCCTTCCGCGTAGAGGGTCCCGCGCACTTCGTTGCCGAGCGCGTCCTTCTGGAACCCCTGGTCCCAGACCATCCGGACGCGGACCCGGGGCTGGTCCCCGGGGCGGGCGGGGACGTCGCCCCAGACGGCGACCCGGATCACTTCCCGGTCGTGAAGCTTGCCCTGGACCCGTTCCCGTTTCTCCAGGGTCGCGCGGAACCCCTTGGCTTCTTTCACGTACCGGGTCAGGCACGCCTCGAACATCGCGACCGGGTCGGTCTTAGCCAGCTCCGCGAACTCGTCGGTCTGGGGGAGAGGGGCGGCGGAGGGGGTAAAGCTGGGGGCCTCGACGTGGGCCGGGGTGAGGTCGGTCCACAGGAGTGTGTACCCCGCGATGCCGATCCCGACCAGGCTCACCACGGCGCCTGCCAACACCACGACCCGACGACCCATCCCGTGTCCTCCCGCACCGGGCGCATGCGACACGGTTAATGTATTCGCATCAACCGGGCTGAACAACAGGCGGGCAACCCGCGCAAGCTGAGCAATCCCGCGAACCATTCCGGTTTCCCCGGTCGGAAGGAAATCGCCTTAAACCCCAGTTCGACGCATCGCCCCGCCGAACTGCAGTTGCACTCTCCGGGCACCGATACTACACGGTGCGGGCGTGACGGTTGCCACAGTCCGTCGGGTTGCGCTCATATGAACCGGATTCTCTCATACGGGCTCTTCGCCGGGGCGGGGCTCGCGTTGTGCGTCGCCGACCTGAGCGGAGGCGTGTTCAACCGGTCCTCGCCGCCGGCGGACCAGACGGCCCGATCGACCGGGCCGGCGTGCCCCAAGCCGCCCGGACAGACCCGCCGGACGTGGTATCTCTCCTCGACCGCCCCCGACCAGCGAACCGCCCGCGGGGGGGCCGGAGAGATCGACCCGCGCCCCCTGGTCTGGGTGGTGGACGGGGCAGGAGACTTCCGCGGGTGTTCGATCGCCTTCACCCACGCGAATATGTCGGCCGGGAATCCGGTCGAGCTGGCCGTTTTCCCATGGTCGCACGGCTACCGTAAGCTCCTGCTCGACCAGACCGACGCGGCCCACGCCCGGGCGCAGGGGGTCCGGCTGGCGGCGAAACTCCTCGACCGGCGGCGGGAGGAGCCCGGGCGGCGGATGGTGATCGTCGCCCACAGCGCGGGGGCCGCAGTCGCCCTCGCCGCGGGAGACGCCCTGCCCCCGGACTCGATCGACCGGGTATTCCTGCTCGCCCCGTCGGTCTCGACCGGGTACGACATCCGGCCGACCATGCGGGCGGCCCGCGAGGGGGTGGACGTCTTCTGCAGCAAGAAGGACTGGGTCGCCCTCGGGTTCGTGACCCGGGTGGTCGGGACCGTGGACCGGCACTGGTCGGCCGCCGCCGGGCGTCACGGGTTCCAGCTGCCCGCGGCCGAGGCTCTGACCGACCCGGCCGCCGGCCGCCTCCGGCAGCACTTCTGGACGCCCGAGGTGGCCTGGACCGGGAACACCGGCGGGCACTACGGTACGCACGCCCCAGGGTTCATCCAGGCGTACCTGTTCCCGCTGATCGGGGTCCGGCTGCCTTAATTGTGCTGAGTGCCGATGCCGGGTGCCGGGCCCGAGCGAAGCCCGGGGCCCAATCCCGCCGGCCGAGGACGCAATGGACTCACACCCTTCTAAACTCGGCACCAGGTACGCACTACTCGGCACCCTCGTCGCGCTGCTCGGGGCCCCGCCGGCCGCGGCCCGGCAGCCGTCCCCACAGCCGTCGCCGCCAGGACCGTACCAGTCCATCTCGGTGTTCGAAACCCCGGGCCCACAGGTGGTCCCGACGGGCCGGCCGGCCGGGCCGAACACGGCCGCAGCCGAGTGCGACCGGCCGGCCGAGCTCCCCCCCCTCCTCTCCGTCCCCCGGCCGACCCCACCCCAGGCGTCGGGCCCGCGCGACCCGGCGGGCGAGTACGATCACGGGTACTTCTACCTGCCGGAGCAAGCACCCGAGATGATGCGGGCGGCGAACCAGCCGTGCGGCCCGACCGGGAGGTTCTGGCTCAGCCCGACGCTGGAACTCGGGGGGAGCAAGGCCGCGTCCGTCCCCGCGCTCGTCCGCGCGGGCTCGCCGAACGGCCCGGCGGTGTACGGAAACGAACACCTCACCACGCCGTTCCGGGCCGGGCTGGGTCTCAACGGCGGGGTCTGGCTCGACGCGGAGCAAGTCCACGGCATCGATGGCAGTTTCTACTACCTCGGGCAGGGGGGGAATAACACGCTCCTGTTCTCGCCCGGGGCGACGTACTTCCTACCGACGGCGAACGGCGGCGCGTTCCCGCTCTCCGACCCGGCCGCCGGGTATGCCGGGTCGTACCAGGCCGGACTTATCACCCACTTTTCCTCGGCCGACGTGGACTACCGGCAGAACGTGCTCTGCGGCCCCGGCGGCCGGGTCGACGCTCTCGTCGGGTATCGATACGGGAACCTCGGGGAGACCTTCGAGGTGTACGGAAAGCGGCTCGGGCCGGGGGGAGAGATCGTCCGGTTCCGCGACGACGCAAAGGCGACGAACCAGTTTCACGGCGGGCAGATCGGGCTCGCCGGCGAGTACCGGTTCGACCGGTGGTACGTCGGGGCGACGGGGAAAGTCGCGTTCGGGACCGTCTTCACCAATACCGCCCTGTCCGGGATGTTCCGGGTGAACGGGACGGTGATCCCGTACGGCTTCTACGCCCGTCCGGGGACGGCCGGCGAGACGGACTCCTCCCGGTTTGGGGTAATGCCGACGGTCGGGCTGACGTTCGGCCGCCAGCTCGGCGAACACGCGCGGGTGTACGTCGGGTACAACCTCCTGTACCTGACCGGCGTGACCCGCGGGCCGGACGTGCTGACGCCGCTCCCGAACGTCCTGGCGGCGAACCCGCAAGCCGTCTCCCCCGCCGCGTCCGTCCAGCGAAACACACCGGCGTCCGACTTCTGGGTCCAGTCGTTGAGCCTCGGGCTGGAGTGGCGGTATTGAGCCGCGCGGCCGACAGTCCGGGCGTGATATGACGGGTCTCGCAGATAACGATCGGCCGAACGACCACGCGGTGCCTGAACACCAGCCGCCCACCGGGGCGAACACCGGCCAGTGGGTCGAGACCCGCACCGCAAGTGCAGGCCGGTCGATCTTCTCCTGCCGCCAGCCTTACGGCCGGCGGGCGACCGTGAGTATCTTCACCGGCGGCTTCAGCGTCTGGCCGTCGGCCGGGGCCTGCTGAATCTTCTTCACCACATCCATCCCCTTGACCACCCGGCCGAACGCGGCGAACCCCTGACCGTCGGGGTTCCGCTTCCCCCCGAAATCCAGTTCCGGCTGGTCGCCGACGCAGATGAAGAAGTCCGAGGTCGCGGTGTCCGGACCGTCCCGCGCCATCGAGATCGTCCCGTCCTTGTGAGATACCCTCGTCTCCTTCGTCCGTTCCAGCTTGATCGCCGGGAACTCGTCCTTCGCCCTCTCGGGGTTGATCCCGGCCTGGACGACCTCGATCTTCACCTTGTTCTCGGGCTGGTTGGCCGGCGTGACCGTCCGGTGGAACCGGCCGCCGTCGTAGAATTTCCCGTCCACGTACTTGAGGAAGTTGGCGACCGTCTGCGGGGCCTTCGCCGCGTCCAGCTCCACCTCGATATCGCCGGCGTCGGTCGTGACGAGGACGCGAACGACCTTACCCCCGGCATCCTCGGTCCGGCCGGCGGTCGAGGTCGCCACGAGTACCACGCATCCCAAAACGATTGTCCGATTCATACTTCACTTCTCCGTCGATCGAGGACCGCGCGGCAGTCATGCCGCGGCGGTGACCACATGAACGCCCCACACGGCTGGCAGCGAATCCTTCGGCAGCGCTCGCAAGAGTTGCTGCTGCCCTTCGATCTCGGCGGGGGAGATAATGCCGAGGGCCTGCAACGGGTCGCGAACCTCGTCGTAGAACATCACAAGGTTCTCGATCACGAGGGCGTCCGACGGGAACGCCAGCCACTCGGTCCGCACCCGGTGGTATCCGGCGGCTTCCAGTGCCGGGCCGAGGGTCGCCCCCACGTCCGGCGAGATCCGGCGGGCGAGGTAGAGCTGGTTGATGACCGTGGCCCAGACCCGCAGGGGGGCCAATTCCGGCCGGCCGGTGGCTTCCAGGTAGGCCAACCGGGCCAGTGGGGTCCGGAAATCCGGCTCCATGAACCCGACCCGGGTTCCCGGCCGTACGGTGGCCCGGAGACGGCCGACAAGGAATTCCGCCATCGGGATGTGGTGCAGGACCGCCCGCCCGACGACCACGTCCGCCCCGTCCAGCCAGGGGCCGAGCTGGGAGATGTCGGCCCGCACCAGCTCGACCCGCCCGGGCCCGGCGCCGGAGAGAGAGCGGGCGGCCTGTTCGAGTAGGCCAGGGGCCGAGTCGACTCCGACGACGACCCCGGTCGGGCCGAGCCGGTCGAGGATGCGACGGGTGAATCCGCCGGGACCGCACCCCAGCTCGACCACCCGGTCGGCGGGGCGCAGCTGTAACCCGTCCAACAGTTGTTCGGACGGCACGGCGAAGTGCCGGTCCTGGATCTCCAGCCGGCGGGCAGCTGCCGGCGACTGGCCGAGAACGTAGTCGGAAGAGTTGGGCATGTGGGGCCTTCGGAATCCGGTCGTGGGGGAAGATCGGGGCTGGATGTCATTCTCCGTGGCCGGACGCCGACGGCCAGCGATATGCACAACCTCACAGGGTATCCCGTGCTCGCGGGGTCGGTCGGTGGCGTTTCTCATCTTCATCACGAAGGTATTGACTGATGAGTTCCGAGGACAAGATCGCGGTCGTGACCGGTGCCGGCTCCGGAATCGGGCGGGCGACCGCCCTCGCCCTTCTTCGCGAGGGCTATTCGGTCGTCCTCGCCGGCCGCCGTGCCGATGCGCTGGATCACACCCTGTCCCTCGCCGGACCGGCCAGCTCGCGGGCGCTCCTCATCCCGGCGGACGTGACCGACCCGGCGGCCGTGCGGGGGCTGTTCGACCAGACAAAGCAAGCCTTCGGCCGGCTCGATCTCCTGTTCAACAACGCCGGGACCAGTGCCCCGGCGGTCCCGCTCGAAGACCTGACGGTCGACCAGTGGCGGCGGGTGGTCGACGTGAACCTGACCGGCGTGTTCCTCTGCACCCAGGCGGCGTTCCGGCTGATGAAGGACCAGACCCCGCGGGGCGGTCGGATCATCAACAACGGGTCGATCTCGGCCCTCGCCCCGCGGCCGAACTCGGCTCCGTATACGGCTACCAAGCACGCGATCACCGGGCTGACGAAGTCGACCGCCCTCGACGGGCGGAAGTACGACATCGCCTGCGGGCAGATCGATATCGGGAACGCGGACACGGAAATGGCGGCGAAGATGAAGACCGGGATGCCGCAGGCGAACGGGACGACCGCCATCGAGCCGACGATGGACGTGGAGAACGTCGCCCGCGCGGTGGTCTACATGGCCAGCCTCCCGTCGGACGCAAACGTCCTCTTCATGACCGTGATGGCCACGAAGATGCCGCTCGTCGGGAGAGGGTGAGGGCCGAGAGCCCTGCCCCGAGATTACCCGGATCTGGACGGTCGGGTCCCCGAAGGTCACCGGGCCGTCCACCCCCCGTCTACCGCCAGCAGACTACCCGTCACGTAACTGCTCGCATCGCTTGCGAGATACAGGGCCGCGCCCTGGATCTCATGCAGTTCTCCCCATCGGCCGAGGGCTGTCGCCCCCAGAATGCCCTGCCGGAACTGCGGATCGTCCTTCACCGGAATGTTCATCTCGGTCAGGAACGGTCCGGGCAGGATCGCGTTCACGGTGATGTTGAACGGGGCGAGTTCGACGGCCAGCGCCCGGGTGAGCTGGACGACCGCCCCCTTGCTGGTGCAGTACGGGGTGCGGTCGGCCAGGCCGACCACCCCGAGGGCGCTCGACACGTTGATGATCCGCCCGGCCTGCCGCCCCTTCATGTGCGGCACGAACGCCCGACAAGCCAGCCAGACCCCCTCAACGTTCACATTCTGAACCTGCCGGAACTGCTCCGGCGAGAGCGACTCGATCGGGCCGCGGATATTCACCCCGGCATTGTTCACCAGCACGTCGACCCGGCCGAACTCGTCGAGCGCCCGCGCGGCGAGCGCCTCCACGTCGGCCGGATTCGTCACGTCGGCCCGGGCCCCGACGACCTTCCGTCCGGTCGCGGATGCGAGCTGGGAGGCGGCGGCCCGGACCTCGTCTTCGTGCCGGCTGACCAGGACCAGGTCCGCCCCGGCGGACGCGAGCCCGGTGGCCATCGCCAGCCCGAGCCCCTTGGACCCGCCGGTGATCACGGCCACCCGTCCACTCAGGTCGAACAGGGCCAGTCCGGTCTTCACAGAGGTCGGCGTGCTCATGGTCGGCGGCTCCGATGGGGGTAGGCATGACGGCTCCTCCCGGCCCATCACCTGAACCCGGAGGGGAGAAAACCTCGTCGACGTCTCTCACCATCTTTGTTACGGAAGAAGCCGTCGGGGTTAGGTTTCCGGATCGAGCAACCCGCGAGTCAGAATACCGATTCCCTGAAACCTCGTCTCATCGGGTTCGATGACTGGGCACCGAAGTTGCAGCGCGACCGAGATACCAACTCTTCGCCCGTAGCTCTCTCGGCGGAATAGCCATGTGTACGACCACGTCGGGGTTCGTGGCACTCGCGGGGCGGGTGCTGCTCGGCCTGATCTTCGTCGTGAGCGGGATCGGGAAGTTCGCGAGCTGGTCTGCGACCGCCGCGTTCATGGAGTCGAAGGGGATACCAATGGTCCCGGTCTCGCTCGGCGTGGCGGCAACCGTGGAACTCGTCTGCGGGGCGGCAGTACTGGCCGGGTGGTTCACGCGGCCGGCGGCCCTGCTGCTCGCCCTCTTTCTCGTCCCCGCGACGGTCATCTTCCATCACTTCTGGGACCTGGACGGCCAGGCCGCACAGGACCAGATGATCCACTTCATGAAGAACCTGTCGATCATGGGCGGGCTGCTGACACTGGCCGCACACGGGCCGGGGCGGATCTCCGTGGACGAGTCCTGTTGTCGAGTTCCGGCCGCGCGGACGCAGGGAGGAAGCGAACCGGTCGTGGTCCCGTGACCGGCCGAATCGGGTCATCACGGCCCGCGGAGGTTCACACCCCCACTTCATACCTGACACCTAGTGCTCCGTCACAGCTTAATTGTCGGGTAGACCGACTTGAGTTTCGTCCGGGCGTCGTCGATCTTCATCTGCCAATCGACGCCCCGCTGGGTGGTGTTGACATCGTTCGACCAGGCGGCCGTTT
>JAQGHQ010000586.1 GCA_028288765.1 Gemmataceae bacterium
CAAGCACAAGGCCCGGTTCGGGGAGTACCCGCCACCCCCGGAGGACGACCCGGACGAGGACGACCCGGGGCCCGGCGGCCCCGACGGCGGTCCGACCGACCGCCAACCGGGTGGGCCCGGCCCGGTAACCCTGGCCCCGTCGGAACCGGCCAGCCGGCCCGGGTTCGGCGACCGGGGCCCCGGCCCCGATCGGCCCGCGCAGGACACCCCGTCCCCATCCCCGACGGCTTCCTCCGAGCCGGCCAACTCCGGGGCGTCGGCACCCGGACCGGGAGACGCGGGTGCCCCCGCCCATCCCACCCCGGCCTCCCCAAGAGCGACTGACGAGCCTTCGCGCGCTTCCGAAATCCTCGCGGACCAGCTGGGGGCATCACATCCCCCCACCCGTGTGGGAGAGGAGTCGGCGGCGTCGGACGAGCGGATCGAGGAGGAGGATCGGGCGGCCGAGGTGCCGGCGCCTGCACCTCCGCCCCCGGCCCGAATCACAGCCCAGCCAGAGATCACCGACCGGCGGCCGGAGAATCGCCGCGGGGACTGCCAAACACTGACAAAGACTGACACTCGGCCCCGGACCGCGGCCGGTCTTCCGTCCGCATGGCCGGGCCATTCGTCACGCCCCCACCGTTCGGGGACGAGCCACGCGCGGGGAAATCGGCCGGGGGACTGCCAAACCCTGCCAGATCCTGCCAACGCCACCCGCTGTCGCCGGCTGGTAATCCGACTTCGACGCGGCCGACCCGAGCCTGGTGGTGGCCGAGCGGCCGACCACCACCGTCCCGGCCCAGAGCCTGTACCTGCTCAACAGCCCGGGTGATCTGGGGCGGGGAGTTCGGCCGCACGCCCACCGCCTAGAACGGGAACGGCCGGGACCACAACAGCAAGGGCTACACGATCTGGATGGCTGGGGCGGGGTGAAGGGCGGGTTCTGCCACGGGGCGACCGATGAATACGGGTTCGAGGCGGTCGAGGGTAAGGTCCACGTTCACGACTGGCACGCGACCGTCCTGCACTTGCTCGGCCTGAACCACGAAAAGCTGACCTACCTCCACGCCGGCCGCGAGATGAGGCTGACCGACGTGAAGGGGAACGTGGTCAAGGAGGTCATGGCGTAGTGGTGGGTTTGATGAAGCCGCACGGTAAACACGGAGAAGACGCGATCGGAACAAGACCGGGTGAAACCTCGATCCCCGCCCGCAGGTACTTCTTGCGTGACCCGGGTGCAGTTTCGGTCGTGCTCCGGATCATGCCCTCTCCGCGTTCATCGTGCGGCTTCCTTCCGATCGGGTCTTCTCATGCGTCTGACCGCCTTCCTCCTGCCCGCCGCGCTCATTTCTGCTGTTGGTATCGTCGCGGCTGACGAGCCGAAGCGGAACCCGTTCCGCGACGGGACCGGGAAGGCATCGCCGGAGCCCGCTCCCGCCAAGGCCGACCCGATCCGCCAAGGGCCCCGGGTTCTCCGGCCCGCCGAGGCCGGCGTCGGTCAGTTCGTCGCGGACGTGGCGTTCACGGACATCGCCGGTAAGCCCGGCAAGCTCTCCGAGTTGAAGGCCGCCAGGTTGTTGGTCGTCGCGTTCACCGATACCGGCTGCCCGCTGTGCAAGAAGTACGCCCCGACCCTCGCCAGGCTGGAGAAGGAGTACGCCGGGAAGGGCGTGTCGTTCCTGTTCGTCAATCCGACCGCTTCCGATGCCGCGGACGACATCAAGAAGGCGGTCGCCGACCACGGGTTCAAGGGCCGCTACGCTCACGACAAGGACGGGAAGCTGACCGCCGCCCTCGGCGCGCGATCGACCACCGAGGTGAGCGTCCTCGACTCGGCCCGAACGGTCGTTTACCGCGGGGCGGTCGACGACCAGTACGGGCTCGCATATTCGCTCGACACTCCCCGCAACAACTACCTGACCGCCGCCCTCGACGGGCTACTCGCCGGCCGACAGCCCGTCGTGGCCGCGACAACGGCCCCGGGGTGCGAGCTCGACAGGAAGGACGGGCCGGCGATCCCGCTAACGTACCACGCCCGCGTCGAGCGCATCGTCCAGACCAACTGCGTCGAGTGCCACCGGAAGGGCGGGGTCGCGCCGTTCGCGCTCGAATCCTACGAGCAGGTGATCGGCCGGAAGGGGGCGCTCCGCCGGGTCGTGGACGGCGGGACCATGCCCCCGTGGTTCGCCGCCCCGCCCGCGAAGGGCGGGCACAGCCCGTGGGTCAACGACCGTTCGCTCACCCCCGCCGACAAGGCCGACCTGCTCGCGTGGCTTGTCGGCGACCTGAAGAAGGGCGACCCCGCCGACGCGCCGCTGCCCCGCGACTACGCGAGCGGCTGGCTCATCGGCAAGCCCGACGCGGTGTTCCAGATCCCGCGGCCGATTTCGGTCGCGGCGACCGGCACGATGCCGTACCAGAACGTGTCGGTGGAGACGTCCTTCGACGAGGACCGCTGGGTCCAGGCAATGGAGGTGCAGCCGACCGCCCGCGAGGTGGTCCACCACGTCCTGGTCTTCGCGGTCCCGAAGGGCGACCGGACCCGGGGCGAAGGGCAGGGGTTCTTCGCGGTCTACGTCCCCGGGAACAACACCCTGATCTACCCGGACGGGTATGCCAAGAAGCTGCCGAAGGGCGCGGCCCTCCGGTTCCAGATCCACTACACCCCGAACGGGAAGCCGGCGGAGGACCAGACGCGGTTCGGTGTCGTGTTCGCGAAGCACCCGCCGAAGCACGAAGTTCTGGTCTCCGGGATCATGAACCGCCAGTTCACGATCCCGGCCGGGGCCGACAACCACAAGGTCACGGCGACGATCCCCGTCGTGCCGTTCAACGCCCGGGTGCTGGCGTTCTTCCCGCACATGCACCTGCGGGGGAAGGCGGCCCGGTACGACCTCCGGCGGGCGGACGGCGGCACGCTGCCCCTGCTCGACGTCCCGCACTACGACTTCAACTGGCAGCTGGTGTACCGGTACGCCGAGCCGGTCAGCGTCCCCCGGGGGAGCACCTTGATCTACACGTCGTGGTACGATAACAGTGCCGCGAACCCGGCGAACCCGGACCCGACGAAGGAGGTGAGGTGGGGCCCGCAGACCTTCGAGGAGATGCACCTCGGGTATCTCGAGTACTACGTTGAGCGGTGACGCGCCCGGCGGCCCGACGTGCGGCCGGCCGAATCATGCCCACCCGCGATCCCCAACCCTCCCCCAATTCGAAGATCGGTCGGGAGTGTGGTCCGCTTACGCCGCAAGCGGTCGGCTTCTGGGGGTCGGGGACGAAGAACGGACGGCTCGCGGAACGGGCGGAAGACTTTGAAAGCCCCCGCGTCGCCCTGCCTGGCCGCCGCCATCCCGTTATAATGCCGGTAATTGTGCGGCCGTCGATTTTCCCGAAAGATCCGCCCGAATGGGACGAATGACCCCAGAAGAGGGGCAATGCGTCCCGATCCGAGGGCGACCGCGATGAAGTTCACCTACCGTTCCGGCCAGCGCCCACTGGACGGGTACACCATCAAGCGGGGGGTCGGGCAGGGCGGGTTCGGAGAGGTGTACTTCGCCGTCAGCGATGCGGGAAAAGAGGTGGCGCTCAAGCTGCTCCACCGCTCCCCCGATGCCGAGCTCCGCGGGATCGCCCACTGCCTCAACCTGAAACACCCCAACCTCGTCCACCTGTTCGACCTCCGGACCGACGACCGGGGCGACCGGTGGGTCGTCATGGAGTACGTGTTCGGCGAGTCCCTCGGCCAGTGGATTAACCGCTACCCGACCGGGCTGCCCGTCGACCTCGTCAAGGAATGGTTCGGGGCCCTCGCCCGCGGGGTCAGCTACCTGCACGACCAGGGGGTCGTCCACCGCGACCTCAAGCCGGCCAACATCTTCATCGAGAACGGGTACCTGAAGGTCGGCGACTACGGCCTGTCGCGGCGGATCAGCCTGAGCCAGGGCGGGGACATGACCCAGGGGGTCGGCACCCCGAACTACATGGCCCCCGAGATCAAGAGCGGGAACTACACCCAGTCGATCGACGTGTACGCCTGCGGGGTGATCCTGTACGAGATGCTCACCGGCCACCCGCCGTTCGAGGGCGAGACCCCGGGCGAGGTAATGATGAAGCACCTCACCGACAAGCCGGACCTGGCCCGGCTGCCGCCCGCGTTCGCCCCGGTTCTGGAAAAAGCGCTCGACAAGAACCCCGTCGTCCGGTTCGCCACCGTCCGCGAACTCGCCCGGGTGGTCGAGGCGGTCGGGGTCGGGGACCCGGCCGCCATCGGCCCCCCCGTCGCCGTAGCCTTTATCGCCCCGCCTCCCGCCGCCACGGTCGTTCCGCCCCCGCGCGGGGTCCCGGTCGGGGCGCCGGCCGTCATCCCGGCCGCCCGGTCGAGGTACGCGGCCGGGCCGATCCCGCAGGGGTTCCGCGGCCGGCTGACCGAGCTCGCCGGGTCGTTCGCGCTGGTCCCGGTGGTTGCCGCGCTGTGTACCGCCCCGTGGGCACTGGCCGGGTCGGCGGAGGCGTGGTCGCTGCTCGGCCGGGTGTTCATGCTGTCCACCGCCCTGAGCTGGGCGGTACTGGTGGTCGGCCGGCCGCCCTCCCCGGACCAGAAGAGCAGCTGGGGCCGGCGGTTCCACCTGCTCCTCGTCGGGCTCGGGGTGGGCGGGCTGGCCTTCTGGCTCGACGGCTGGGCCTTGCCCCGCGGCGGGACCCCGGCCGATACCAGCCACGATCTCGTGCTCGGGAGCTGGGGCCGGGTCAGCCCGGAGACCTTCTCCACGGCGATGAGATACCTGTTCTACTTCGGGCTCACGGTGGCCGCCTGCCGGTGGTGGGCGATGGCCGACCGCGCGCGGAAAGAACGGTTCCGGTTCCTGCCGATCCTCGGGGCCGGGTTGTGGGCCGGTGGGCTCTTGTTCCTGTGGCCGTGGGAGGCCGCGTCGCCGGCCCTCGGGGTCGCCCCGGTCGTGATCGCGGCGGTGTGTGTTCAGGTGGCCAGCCGGTGGGTCCCGGCGGTCGCGGCCGCCCCGGTGCGGCCCATCGCCCGCGTCGTGTCCGCCCCGCGGCCGCGCCACCGGTGTGCCCTCTGAGAGAGGGACGACTCAGGATCGTTAGACGAGAGACCAGGGGGAAGCCGCCATGATCCGCCACGCCGAACCGAACCCGGCCCGCCCGGGCCCCGCCCGCCGGTGGCTGGCCTTCGTGGCCGTCGGCGGGGTACTGGTGGTGGCCGGCGGGGCCGGGTGCCACGGCCGGTCCGGCCCGCAGCCGGGTGGGGCCACGACCGCGAAGGCCCAGGAGGCCCGGAAGCAGGCCGAGACCTGCGCGGTCGACGCCGTCAAGTCGGCCGCCGCGACCCAGGTCGCCGCCCACCCCGAGCTCAAGAAAAGGAACGCATTCGCTGCGGCGATGGACCGGCTTCACCTGTTCGACAAACCCGTCACGGTGATTTCGACGACCGTGCCCCCGACCCCACCGCCGCCCCCGCTGCCCAGACCGACCCTGACCCCGACCCCGCCGGTGATCACCGAACGGGCCGAGCCGCCCATCCGGGCCGCCGCCCGCGCGACGAGTCCGATGGTGATCCGCGACCGGGTGGTGAGCGAGATCCCGTACCGGACGGAGGCCGAGGCCGAGGACCGGGTGCTGAAGGACGCCCAGGACCGCATCGAGCGGAAGCTCCGGGAGCTGGACCCGCCGGTCGAGTACCGGCCGCCGCTCGCGGTGGTCAAGAACGAGTACGTCCGCCGGGACAGCCGGGTCGTCCGCCCGCCGACCGAGGACGAGAAGGCGGCGATCGCGAAATACGGCTACGGCTCGGACCGGGTGTACGTCGAGTACACGGTGGAAGTGTCCGCCGAGCAGGTCCGGGAACTCCGGACCCGGGACCGGTTGGTGTCCGCCCTGCGCGTGTTCGGGGTGGTCACCGCCATCGCCCTCGCGGGGTTCCTCTTCCTCCGTCTCGACGAGTGGACCAAGGGGTACCTGACGAGCTGGCTCGCCCTCGGGGCCGCCGCCCTCGGCGGCGGGGTCGTGGCGGCGCTCGTGATCGTGTAACGCCTGCCGCGTGGGGAGCGTGTGCCTCCCCGAGTGTGGAGCGCCGTCCCTGGCGGGTGCTCGGGGCTCACGGTCCCTGCTCGCCCGGAGCTTCCCATGTCCACCGAATCCGACCGCCTGCTGATCCAGCGCATCCGGCAAGCCGACAAGGCCGCGTGGGACGAGCTGTTCAAGCGGTATCAGGGCCGGCTCGGGGCGTACGTCCGCCGCCGGTTGCGGGACCATGCGTCGGTCGACGACGTGGTCCAGGAGACGTTCATCGGGTTCCACAACAGCCTGCCGAACTACGACGACCGGCGGGACCTCCAGACCTGGCTGTTCACCATCGCCTCGCACAAGGTGACCGACCAGCTCCGGCGGATCGGCCGGCGGCCGTTCCAGGCCGGCGGCGACGGCGACGAAGAGGTGCTGGACCGGTCGGCGGACTCGCGGCAGCGGGCGGCGTCGAGTCTCGCCCGGAGCAGCGAGCGGCGGGAGCAGGAAGAGGAGTCGCTGGGCCGGGCCCTGTCCGCGATCGTCCAGGAGTGGAAGGTCCGGGGCGACTACCAGAGCATGATGGTCCTCGAACTGCTGTTCGTGAAGGGGGTGGGCAACAAGGACGTGGCCGCCCGGGTCGGGGTATCCGAACAGCAGGTGGCGAACATCAAGTTCCAGGCCAAAAAACGGCTCAACGAGTTCCTCCGCGCGGCCAAGCTGTCCGCCGACGTGTTTCCGGAACTCCATCAGGAATAGGCAGTTGATAGTGGGCAGCCGACGGTGGACGGTTGAGAAGCCAATGGAATGAGGGGTCGGTCCGAATTTTCACGGATCGCGAAACGGACGGGAGAACCTCTCAACTGCCTGCCACCCACCGCCCACCGTCCACTGCATTCGCCATTTGACCAACGCCCATCCGGGTGCTAGCCGTTGGAGTGGGCGACATGCGCCCCACCTGTTTCCCGCTCCCTCTCCCGTTCCCGCGGGCGGGAGTTCGCCCGGACGTGAATCATGCCCATCCTGAACGCCGCCCCCGTTGAAGCCACCGTCCCGGGCCAGGCCCGTCGGCGGGTCTGGGTCCACCCGGAGCTCCGATCACACTCGCTCCTGGTCCTCACCCCCGACCGCCTGTATCTCGCCCCGCTCTCCGGGTGCCCGAAGCCGGAAACCGTGGCCGCGGTCGAGGCCGGGATCGACCTGGACGACCACCTCGGCTCGCTCGCCACGGTGGTCGATCTGGCCACCGTCCGCCGGGCCCGGTTGGACTTGCTCTCGAACTCGCTCGTGGTGGAGTACGTCTGCGGGCGGCTGGGGAAGAGCCAGATGACCGTGGTGTTCGCCACCCCGGAGGCGGCCGACGCCTGCTTCACCAAGGTCTGGCGGCGGCTGGGCGGTGGGTTCGAACTACTCCCGTACAAGCGGGACTCGTGGGCCCTGGCCCGCACACCCCTCACTGCCCTCGGGGCGATCCTCGCGATAACGGCCGCCCTCGGCCTCTCGCTCAATATCTCCGAGGATTTCGCCACCGCCCGGGCGGTCGCGACGCTGAACGTTCCGGGCGCGGGCGAATCCGGGACCTCGGTCCAGCTGCCGAAGTCGCCGCCCGAAGCCCTGCTCGGGTGGCTCGACTGGCGGGTCGTGTGCGGGGTCGGCGGGGTGGCCGCGGCGGTGGTCCAGGTCTGGCTCTACCGCCGCCTGTCCCAACCACCGGAATCGCTGGAAGTGATGAGAACCTGACCAAGGGCAATTCGACATCCGAAGCAATCCCATTCCGAATTGGAAAAAAACGACGGGAGCAAGGCCGGATCTGGCCGGGCTTTCTTCGGCTTTTGGGTTATGCTGATGTGGGCCCGGTTCGGATCTCGGATATTCCCGGAGGGGAATGATGCAGCGTGAAGACTGCGTCGATCTGTTCAAGCGAATCCCCGTATACTCCCACGCACAGGTCAACCTGGTCCTCCACAACCAGGCAACCATCTCGGTCGATACCATGGTCCGGTTCGAGCCGACGTACCTGGTGATGCGGGGCCGCGAGGGCGGGTCGACGGACGAGGGCCGGGCGTTTTTCGTCCCGTACGAGGAGATCTCGTACCTGAGGATCGAACGGGTGGTGAAGCTCGGCGAGCTGAAGCGGATGTACGGCGAGAGCGGATACGTGGACGCCGAAGACGTCCTCGGCCAGCAGGCCGCGGTGGACGCGGCGGCCGACGCAAAGGCTCCCCAGGTGAACGCCCAGACCCCGCCGACCACCTCCCCGATCGCCGCCCAGGACCCGGCCGCGATCGCCAAGCAGAACCTGCTCGACCGCATCCGGACAGCCCGGGCGAACGCCGGCGGCACGACCGGGAAGATCGGGAACAAGTGACCCGGCGGGGGCGGGTCAGCCCGGCGGCCCCCGCTTCCCGTCCCGCCGGCCGCCCGGGTGCAGGAACCGGATGAACGCCTCGGCGGCCTCCCCCGGCTTCTCGCCGCGGCGCGTCAGGATGCCCGAGTGGATCGGGCGGATCTGACCGGCCAGGCTCCGGGCCCCGACCTTCACCCCCCGGGTCACCGCCCCGTTCGGCATCAGCGGGACCACGGACACGCCGAGCCCGGCCTCCACCATCTTCACCACGACCCCGGTCGTCGTCGCCTCCATGTCGACCCGCGGGGTCAGGCCCAGCCCGCGGAACGCGTCCAGGACGTGCTGCCGCCCGGTCGACCCCTGCTCGAACACGATCAGCGGCACCCCGACCAGGTCGGCCAGGGACAGGGGCCGCTTGCGGAGCAGGGGGTGGGCGGGGGGGGCGATCAGCCCCCAGTCGAGCGAGAACAGGTGCCGGTAGTCGAGATCGGCCCCGGCCTCGTACGGGGCGGCCACGCCGAACGCCAGGTCCGGGTCGCGGAGCAGGGCGTCCTCGATGTCCCGCTCGGTCCGGGTGCTGAGCCGGACGCGGATCGACGGGTACGCCCGGTGGAACGCCCGGACGGCGTCGATCATCACGTACAGCGTGAGGTACTGGGTGGCGGCGACCCGGACCTCGCTCGGCCCGGTGGTCCCGGCGAACAGCTGGCGCAGCTGCCGGGCCCGGTCGAGGAACGCGATGGCGTGCGCGAGGAAGAGTTCGCCCTGCCGCGTGAGCGGCGACCGCCGCCGCGGCCCCCGCTGCTTGTGATAGAGGTCGGCCCCGAGCCGGGCTTCGAGGGCGACGAGCCGATTCCGCACCCCCTGCTCGGTCAGGTGCAGGGCCTCGGCCGCGGCCCGCAAGCTCCCGGCCCGCGCCAGTTCGACGAACGCCGCCACCTGGTCGGTCGAGAGCGACGGCAACGTGTCGGGCATGATTCCCCCCCGCGGCGCCCCGGCCCGGGGCGATAACCCAACATTTCGCTGTTTACCTTTCACGATTAACCACATTTTGTTCGTACCGCAACCGGCTATCGTTCCGGAAGACGGCGGGGGTGGTTCCGCGAGTGCGGGATGCGCGGCCCGCCGTCGCACGGGAGGGCTGTCATGAAACCGGTGTGCGTGTTCGGGGTGGTGGGACTCGCGGCCGTTCTCGGGGCGGCGTCCCCGGTCCCGGCGGAGGCCCGCAAGGCGGCCGCGTTCCCGGCCGGGAAGTACGTGCTCGGCGGGGAGAAGGAGGCGGCGAAGGGCGACGACGTGATGGACCTCAAGAAGACGTTCCGGCTGAAGGCGAACCAGTACGTGCTGAGCGGCGGACCGAGCCCGACGGACAAGATCGTGGTGGACGACGACCTGGCCGTACTCCAGGGCGGGGCCGAGCTGTTCGTGGACGACGACACCGTGCGGAGCACGGAGACCCGCCCCGGGTTCCCGGTCAAGTACCAGGGGTATCCGGTCGTCCTGGTCCTCGACCCCGCGAAGAAGGTCCAGCTGCGCGCGACCGACCACTACGCCACCGAGGCGATCCTCGGGCCGGTCTGGGTCCACCGCTGGGACGGGGCCCGGAAGAAGCTGACCGCCGGGAAGACTCAGGACTCCGCCCCGACCCTGCCCGACGTGTTCTTCGACGAGTCGTTCGACCTCGCGACCGGGTTCGAGATGCCCGGGGGTATTTCGCACGACGCGGAAACCGACCTACCGGCGAAGCCGGCGTCCCTCCTCCCCCGGTTCCGCCCGGGGAACTGACCGCCTGAGCGTCCCCGACCAAGGAGAAGCCATGTCTGCGTTGCTGAAGCGTGTTCTGACCGTGGCGCTGGTCGCCGCGGGCCCGACCCCGGCGAGCGTGGCGAGCCCGGGCGGTCGGGGTTCCCCGACCAATTCGGACTTCGTCCGGAAATCTGTCTACCAGGGGCTCAAGGAAGACGGGGTGCCCCCGGCGCTGGCGGCCAGGCTCGCCGAGAACCCGGACTTCGTCCCCAAGTGCCCACTCTGCTGGCAGACCCAGGAGGCGTTGAAGGAATACGGGAAGCTGGCCGCCGTCCCGGTTCCGAAGGCGGGGCACGGGCTGCCCGACGATCTGGCCCGCCGGCTCGTCTCCACCGACAGCAGCGTCCGCCGGGTTGCCCTGCGGGATCTCGTGGACCGGTACGTCGAGCGGGGGTACACCCGATCGGGTCTCAAAGCAGAGGAAAAGGCCGAGCTGGAAAAGGCCGTGAAGGAAATGCGGTCGGTGCCGAAGAATCCGAACGCGGGCCTGCCCAACGGGCTGAAATTCTGTCCGTCGTGCGATGGGGCGTGCCGCATCCGGCCGGCGACGACCCCCTGATGACCGTGCCCCCCGGGAGTGCCGAACGGGAGCCCCCGGCTCCCGTTCGTGTTTCACACGACAACGGACCGACGGAAGCGGTTCATGACACGCTGAACGGTTGACCGGCAGAACTCGTCGTCCGAGCCATCGCAAGCTCGTACCGGGTAGGGGTTAAGAAGAAAATAAATTAGGCTGGACTTTTTCCGCCTCGCTCATCATAATCTCATCCATCGTCAAGTTGACAAGCGATCTCCGCATTGATTCGCGAGATCTAACGTCTTTTTGCCAGACTCGCCACAAAATTCACAGCGGGTCGTTCACCGGTTCTTGTTCCTGATCCGCACCCTATCAGGACGACGCCTCATGAGCCGGATTGATCACCACGTACACCTACGCCACAACGACCACCGCCACGACCAGCACGGCCGGTGACGCGGCCGGGTACCTGAAGGAGACGGACCTGCAGCAGGGGACCGGCGGGACGGCGGTCAAGCAACAGACCCAGACGTACCTCGCGTCCCCGACCGGGACGTTCGTGCAAGCGGCGTCGACCGGGTATCGGAACACGGACGGGACCGGCGGGCAGACGACGACCAGCAGCTACACCTGGCAGGGGAGCACCGCCCAGCCGGCCTCGATCACCACCACCCTGCCGACCGTGACCTCGGCCCAGAACGGGCCGGGGACGGCGACCTCGTCCACCACCGTGTACGATCAGTACGGCCGGCCGATCTGGCAGAAGGACGGCGGCGGGTTCCTGTCGTATGCGCAGTACGACCCGGCGACCGGGGCGGTGGTCAAGCAGATCGCCGACGTGAACACGGCGGCCACCGGAGACTTCACCGGGCTACCGACCGGGTGGACCACCCCGACCGGCGGCGGGCTCGAGCTGATTACTACCTACCAGGTGGACGGGCTCGGCCGGACGACGAAGATGACGGACCCAGCGGGCAACGTGACGTATACGGTGTACCTCGACACCCAGTACGAGACCCTGACCTACCCTGGGTGGAACGCCGCGACCGGGCGGCCGACCGGGCCGACCCAGGTGGCCCGGGTGGACCGGGCGAACAACTACACTGAATCGTTCACCATGACCGCCGCCCCGCACCTGACCGGCGGGGCCCCGGACGGGACCGAGGCGGTGTCCGGACTCCAGTCGCTAACCCGGTCGTACCGGAACGCGGCCGGGCAGACGGTGACGAGGAATGCGTACTTCAACCTCGGCGGACTGACGTACTCGACCGGGGCGATGGGGACGGCCGGGACGAACTTCTACCAGACTCAGTACGCATATGACACGAACGGGCGGCCGAACAAGGTGGTGAGCCCACAGGGGACGATCACCCGGACGGTGTCTGATGGGCAGGGGCGGCGGGTGAGCGAGTGGGTCGGGACGAACGACACCCCGGTCAGTGGGTACTGGTCCCCGACCAACCCGGCCGGGATGGTGGACGTCCGGGACTACCAGTACGACGGTGGCGGGGTGGGCGACGGGAACCTGACGAAGGTGACCGCGCACCCGGGTGGGGGGGCGGCGGACCGGGTGACCCAGACATGGTTCGACTGGCGGGACCGCGCGGTGGCGACCAAGAGCGGGGTGTCGGCGACCGAGACGGACGGCGTCCACCGGCCGCTCGTGGTGACCACGTACGACAACCTGAACGAGGTGACCCAGACCCAGCAGTACGACGGCGATGGCGTGACGCCGTCGATTTCTGGTGGGGTGCTGAGCCTGCCGACCGGGACGGCGGCGGCCCTCCGGGCGCAGGCGGTCACGAGCTACGACGAGCTCGGCCGGGCGTACCAGACGCAGGTCTACAGTGTCAACCCGTCAACCGGCGCAGTGTCGACGAACGCACTCACCACCAACAGTTACTTCGACGCCCGCGGTAACCGGATAGCCACGAGCGCTCCGGGCGGGCTATGGTCGAAGACGGTCTACGACGGGGCCTGGCGGGCGACGACATCGTACACGACTGACGGGGCCGGGGGAACGACCTACTCGGCGGCCGGATCTGTGTCGGGCGATCACGTCCTGACCCAGACCGAGATGACCTACGATACGGACGGGAACGCGATCGGGACGATCGCCCGCGATCGGTTCAACACCGCGACCGGGACGGGGGCGCTTGGCACCCCGACGACCGGGGTGAATGCCCGGGTGTCGTATCGCGCGAGCTACTACGACGCGGCGAACCGGCCGGTCGCGAGCGTGGACGTGGGGACGAACGGCGGGAGTGCGTGGACCCGGCCGGGTTCGGTGCCGAGCGGGTCGAGCACGGTCCTGGTGACGAGCGTGTCGTACGCGGCGGACGCGGTCCAGACGGCCCAGCTGACCGGGTCCCCGACCGGGGGGACGTTCACCCTCACGTTCGGCGGCCAGACCACGTCCGCCATCGCGTACAACGCCACCCCGGCCACGGTCCAGACGGCGCTGCAGGCGCTGTCGTCGGTCGGGAGCGGGAACGCGGTGGTGACGGCCGGGATCAGAGGCGGGTGGCAGGTCCGGTTCGCCGGGGCCCTGGCCGGGGCGTTCCAGGCCGCCCTGACCGCGAGCGGGGCCGGGCTGACCGGGGGTACGTCGCCGGGCGTGTCGGTGTCCGTGGTGTCGGCCGGTCGGGACGCCGGGCGGGTGCAGGCGACGACCGACCCGCTCGGGCTGGTGAACCGGACCTACTACGACGCGCTGGGGCGGACCACCCAGACGGTGCAGGACTTCACCGACGGGGGGATCACGAACTCGTCGAACAAGACGACCGCGTACACGTACAACGGGGCCGGGATGACCAGCCTGACGGCGGCCCTGGCCGGGGGCGGGGTGGAGACGACGGCCTACGTGTACGGGGTGACCACGGCCGGCGGGAGCGGGATCAACTCGAACGACGTCGTCGGCGTGACCCAGTGGCCGGACAAGACGACCGGGGCGGCGAGTAGTTCGCAGCAGGACACGGTCACGGTCAACGCCCTCGGCCAGCCCCTGACCCGTACCGACCGGAACGGGTCGGTCCATACGCTGACCTACGACGTCCTCGGGCGGGTCACGAGCGACGCGGTGACGACGCTCGGGACCGGGGTGGACGGGGCGGTCCGGCGGATCACGACCGCCTACGACGGGCAGGGGAATGCGTACCTGATCACGAGCTACAACGCAGCCAGTGGCGGGAGCATCGTGAACCAGGTCCAGCGGACGTACAACGGGCTCGGGCAGCTGACGGCCGAGTACCAGGCGGTCGGCGGGGCGGTCAACACCTCGACCACCCCGGTCGTCCAGTACGCCTATACCGAGATGGCGAGCGGGGCGAACCACAGCCGGCTGACCAGTATGACCTATCCCGATGGGTACGTGGTGACTTACACTTACGCGAGCGGGCTGGATACCAGCATCAGCCGGCTGACCTCGCTCACGGACACCACCGGGACGCTGGAGAGCTACAAGTACCTGGGCTTGGGCACGGTGGTCGAGCGGGACCACCCGGGGAGCGGGGTGAACCTGACGTACATCAGCCCGACGAGTTCGACCGGGGATGCCGGGGACGTGTACGTCGGGCTGGACCGGTTCGGCCGAGTAGTTGACCAGAACTGGTACAACCCGGGCACGAGTGCGTCGGTCTCGGACCAGCAGTACGGGTACGACGCGGACGGGAACGTTCTCTGGCGGAACGACTCGGTGAACAGTAGCTTCAGTGAGCTGTACTCGTACGACGGGCTGAATCAGCTCGCGACCTTTGCTCGGGGTACGCTGAACTCGACCAAGGCCGGGATCAGCGGGACGGCGAGTGTGACTGAGTCGTGGGCATACGACGCACTCGGCAACCGCACCGGTGTGACGACAAACGGGACCACCCAGACGTATTCGGCAAACGCCCAGAACGAGATCACGTCGATCAGTGGGGCTACGACTCCGGTCTACGACGCGAACGGGAACACGACCACGGACGAGACCGGCAAGCAGTTCGTGTACGACGCCTGGGATCGGTTGGTGATGGCGAAGAGCTCGGGCGGGTCGGCGCTGGAGACGTACACCTACGACGGATTGGGCAGACGTGTGACGAATACGGTTGGCGGGGCGACCACGGATCTGTACTACTCGGGTCAGTTGCAGGTGGTTGAGGAACAAACCGTGACGAAGTACACTGCCCGGTATGTGTGGAGCCCGGTGTATGTGAATGCGATGGTGGCCCGGGACGCGGACACTAGCGGAACCGGGCTGACGGCGACCGGGACGAGCTATCAGCGGTTGTGGCCGGCGACCGATGCAAATTACGACGTGGTATCGCTGGTGAACGGGAGTGGGGTGGCGGTCGAGCGATACGCATACGATCCGTTCGGGACCGCGACAGTCATGAACGGGAGCTGGTCGGCTATCAGCGGGAGTGCGTACAGTTGGGTGCATCTGTTCCAGGGCGGGCGGCTGGACGGGGTTACCGGGAATTACACCTTCGGGCGGCGAGAGGAGGACCCGGTGGTGGGCCGGTGGACGACGATGGATCCTCTTCGATTCGACGGGAGCGACGTCGATCTGTATCGAGTAGAGAACAATAATCCCTACATATATGTTGACGCCGAGGGGGAAGCCGCTCTAGTAGTCGGTTACAATACAACCCAGAAGCCCAAAGGCGGCGTCCGCGGGGCCTTGCAGACCTCCTGGGTAATTAAATGGCAACTCTCGGCTAAATCGAGTAAAGGCGGATGGATTATTCAAGAGGTTAACTGGGATTTTGATGTCGAAAACTGTTGCAAGGTAAAAGATGATTATAACGGAGGATTTGTTGGCGAAGAGGGCTATCCCAATCATTATTGGGAGGCTTGGTATGTCAAGGCAGGTTCCCGGGTGGCAACGATAGACGGCGCTCCGGACAATAGGCTCGGCGACGACTATGTGGCGCAACCCAACTCATGGGCAGCAAATACTCGCGGGTATTGGAAATTTACCGGTCGCGCCACTTTCTATGAGGGGCTAAAGCTTCCTGACGTATTTATGACGAAAAACAAAGATGTTAAAATAGCCGGCGAACTTCTCCATTCAGCAGTAGGGCCTGTCGAAGGCCTTCCAAAGGTTGATGCGACAACTCCTCATATTTTAAAGGCATACTGGGATGATTGCACTGGTAAGGACATTACAGATCTGGAATATCTTCCCACAATGCCTATTCCAAAGAAATAAGAAATCCAATTAATACCCTGCCAGGGTAAAGGATGGGCGAGATGAGGATGCTTCTCGTGCTCGGGTCTATGTTCGCCCTGCTCGCCGGATCGCGTCTTTCGTCAACAGTGGCAGATGAACCGATAACGAAGTCGCCGGGGCTCACGGTTAAGTTGGGGAAAATTCCAAACGTCAAACTGACGCCACGGATTAAGGCAGGCCAGGCCCAGATCAAGCGAATCAAAGAGTTGATCGCCGACTTGGCCAAGTTGGACAGCGCGGACATCGGCCTGTCGGCGATCATGAACGGCCACGACTTTGCCCCCGTCCCCTGCCAGTCCCAGATCAGTTCTATTTTGGCCAGCAATCACCGAGTAAAGCAGTCACAGATCTTTCGCGACTTGGTAGAACTCGGCCCGGCCGCCCTACCTTACCTTCTGGATGCACTCGACGATAAGACGCCCACTAATATCATCGTCAAGCACGAGGGCGATTTTGGCGGGATGTGGTATGGGGGCGAGCTGGGGTCCATCAATCCGGCGAACCCGGCAGAGGCAGCGGTTTACAAATCGCGGTCCGGCGAGGGGGGCCGAGGGAGCAACATTAAATCTCATACTGTCACGATAGGTGACGTCTGTTTTGTGGTGGTCGGTCAGATCGTAGGCCGGGGGTATCAGGCGGTCCGTTATCAGCCAACGGCCTGTATCGTCGTCAACAGCCCGACACAGGATGCGAAGCTGTGCGCCAACGTGCGTTCCATGTGGACGAGCAAGGACCCGGCACGCAAGCTATTTGATTCGCTCTTGACGGACTACTCGACCGAGGGGCCGGGCGAAGGGGACGAGTTGGGATACGCATGGGAACTCGCGAACCTGTGCCAGTGTGGTGCGGCGTTGCGGCTGCTCTATTATTTTCCCCAAGAATGCGCGGCTTTAATTGCAGAGCGGCTCGATAAGCTGGATGTTTCCGCGACCAAAGACGTAGACGACTTAACCCGTCAGTTCCTTTTCAACCGAGTCCGCGCCGATGAGTTTATTAAGGGCGTCTCATGGAGCAAAGAGCCAGTCGTTCGTACCGCTCTCATCGCAGTGTTCAAACGGGCAGGAGATCAGCGTGACATGCTAGCCGCTCTTCCCGCGATCGATGATGTGAATTTGGTCCATGAGCGGCTGGAGCCGTTGGTCGCCAAGCTTCCCCCCGATGACAGCCCTTACCACCAAGGGCACGTCCTGTTGAGTGCTTTCGTGAGACAGACGCCAGCAACGACCAAGCCTATCCTTCAGAAGTATCTCCGTAACGCCTGCACCGAGCGATGCCTCACCGCGTGCGTTGTCCTACGAGAAGTTGAGGTGGCGTGGGAAACCGATGTCCTCGGCCCGCTACTGGAGGACAGTCGGATGACACAGTGGACGTACCCGGTGAACCCAGAGGAGAAGAAAGGGCCGCGACTGCCCAAACGTGTCTGCGACGTCGCCGCCGAAACCCTAGCCCAGAAGCACTCGGAGTTAAAGTTCACCTTTGCGGGAGGCCACGCCGATCTAGACAAGCAAATCGCTGTTATTCGAGAGCAGCTAAACCGTAAGCATTAATTTGCTGGCGTTGCTTCTGCGACCGCCCCGGGAATCCGCTCCGATCTGAACGGACGCAGCGGCGGGGTGGCATGTCCACGGCTTTGCGTGGACATGATCGAGAGTCAGGCAGATCGCAAGACGCAAACCTCGACACGCAAAGTGAGGCACCTCCAGAGAGATGCGAGACACGGGAATGACTAACAACAACCGATCGAACCCGATCTCCACCAGTTCTTAACATTCCCCGGCTCTCCGGCAGGCAAGCCACCCCGGTAGGATGTCCGCAGACGAGCACGGACCGGGCCGCCCGTGTCGTAGCGCGGAGACGACCACATTATGACGCGCACCCCACCGAAGACGGCGGCCGGGAGAGGCGTCCGGCGGGCGAGCGGGCACGCCGCTTGGGTCGAGACCGTTGGTGGATTCCGCGACCGCTCCGTCCCCCCCCATGTTCTCAAGGGGAGCATCCGAACCCTCTGGGGGCTGCCAAACCCTGCCATTCCCTGCCACCGGCCGGTCACCCGGTCATCCCCGACCGCGCGCCGATCCACCACAGGTCCCGCCCAGCTCGCTCTGCCGGGGAGCTGTTTCTGCGGTTCGAAGCCAATCGACACCGTTTCTTCACACACGGCTGGGGGGCCGGACCAACTTGGAAGTCGTTTTTGCCGACCGAAGCCAATCGACCTCGATCCTTCCGCCTCCGCGGGCCAGCTGCTCGATCGGTCGGGCCGTCCGGTTCTGCGGACCGAAGCCAAATCTCATCGTTGCGATCGCGTCGGGGCTGCCAGACCTGCCGCCGACAGCAGCGCCCCGGGCCGCGCATCCGATCGGCGGCGACCGACGTCGCGTCCTCACGCCATCGAGCACCCGAACGGCGAGAACCCGGGCTGTCCGGACCAGAAAGCGATCACCGAGGGGCTGTCAAACCCTGCCAAACTCTGCCACCGACAGGCGGCCCGAGAATTCGGCATCTCCCGTGGCTGTCATACCCTGCCAAAGTCTGCCACCAGCCGGGCGGCACCACTACCCGGCCTCGGTGGGACGATCGGAGGTGGTCGTGACCTCTTGCCCCCTGACAGATCGCCGAATGGTGGCAGGAAAACCGCTCCGGGGACTGCCAAATCCTGTCACACCGGCCATTCGTTCCCGGCAGGCAACCCGCCCGCCTACCATGCCCGAAGACTCAACCCCGACCGGCTGCCGAAGCCCCGTCGATTGGGTATCATCAGCGCGACCACCCGATTTGCCGGGTGTCCTCCGTCATGCTCCCCGATCCGGTGAACCCATGCTCGCACTGCCTCTCCTCGTGGCCGCATTCACAGCTGCCCCGCCGCCCCAGACCACGATCCCGCTCTGGGAGGGGAAGGCCCCGCACGCGGTCGGCGATTCGGCCACCGACAAGCCGACCGTGACCGTGTACCGCCCGGCCGCCGACAAGGCCAACGGGGCGGCGGTCGTGGTCTGCCCCGGGGGCGGGTACGGCGGGCTGGCGATGGACCACGAAGGCACGCAGATCGCCGAGTACTTCAACGGGCTCGGGGTGACCGCGGTCGTGCTGAAGTACCGGACGGCGAACAAGGAACGGCCCGGCCCGCTCCACCCGGCCCCGCTCACCGATGCCCAGCGGGCGATCCGTCTCGTCCGGGCACGGGCGAAGGAGTTCGGGGTCGACCCGGCCCGGGTCGGGATCATGGGGTTCTCGGCCGGCGGTCATCTCGCCAGTACGGCGGGCACGCACTTCGACGCCGGGCTGAAGGACGGCGACGCGATCGACAAGGAGACCTGTCGGCCGGACTTCCTGATCCTGGCGTACCCGGTGATCACGCTGGAGGCGGGTGTGACCCACGGCGGGACCCGGCACAACCTGATCGGCCCGAAAGCGGACCACCAGCTGGTGGACGAGCTGAGCAACGAGAAGCAGGTGACCAAGAACACCCCGCCGACGTTCATCTTCCACACGAGCGCCGACACGGCCGTGGTGCCGGAGAACGCGGTGCGGTTCTACGTCGCGCTGAAGAAGGCCGGGGTGCCGGCGGAGCTCCACATATACGAGAAGGGACGGCACGGGGTCGGGCTCGGCCGCGACCCGAAGTGGACGGGCGGCGAGCTGTCGGTCGCCACCTGGCCCGACCGGCTCACCGACTGGCTCAAGACCCGCGGGGTGCTGGGACGGAATGAAAAGTGAACAGTTCAAAGTGAAAAATGTCAGACTCCGAGAGGCTTTTCTGTCCTCTCCATTTTGCACTTTTCACTTTGAACTTTGAACGTCCGCTCACCCCGCGTCCGGGCCGACCGGGGCGGGGGGAGTCGGCTCCTCGGTCCGCGGCGGGGGGAGGAGGAACGACAGCACCAGGGCCACCGCGAAGGCCGACCCGCCGATCACCGCGGCGGCGGTCGCCACCTTCACCGGGTTCGGCCCCTCGAAGAACGTCGAGAGGAACTCGGTGTTGAAGGTCGCGGCCATCGTCCCGATCATCCGGGCGCCGACGTTCGTGGCGAACCCGCCGCCCGTCCCCCGGAGGTGGACCGGGAACACCTTCGGCAGGTACTCGCTCATGTAGCTCATCTGCGAGACCGTCAGCAGCCCGCAGAAGAAGATGGCCGCGGCGAAGACCGCGTAGTCTTCCTGCCGCAGGTACAGGTAGGTCACCGGGAACAGCACCACGCCCGGGACCAGGAACAGCCGCAACAGGAGCCGGCTGGGCACGGTCGTCAGCAGGAGGGCGAAGATGATCCGGCCGGTCAAGCCGCCGAGTTCCTGCCACCGCTGGATGTTCCCCCGCCGGGCCTTGACCTCCTGGCCGAGGGCGGCCTGGTCCTTCTTCAGGTCCTTCTCGGCGCTCTCGAGCTTCTCCTTCCCGGCCTTCGCGGCGTCGCCGGTCTGTTTATCGAGAGACTTCTTGATCTTTGCCAGGTCCTTGGCCCGCTCGGCCACCTTCTCCCGCTTCTCGGCGATGTCGGGCAAGCCCGGGGCGATCTGGATCGGGGTCATCTGCAGGGCCCCGAACGCGGCCGCGTAGGCACACGCCGAGAGCAGGGCGGTGACGATCGTCGTGCGGACGAGGTCCGGGGCGAAGAGGCTGCCGAAGCTCGGCCGGCGGAGGGTCCCGGCCCGCTTCCGCTCGGCCCACACCCGGGACTCGGGGACGAACGGCATCAGGAGCAGGATCAGGGCCCCGGGGACCAGCCCGGTGAGCAGGGTGAGCCGCCAGGCGACGTTGTCCGGGTTGTGCCCGTCCGGGAACGAGATCGCCGGCAGGCCGCCCGGGGTCTTGGCGGCGGAGACGATCCCGTTGTACACCTCGGTCACGAAGATCCCGCCGAGTGAGGCGCACGCCAGGGTCCAGCCGATCGCCAGCTCCCGGGTCTTCTTGTTCTCGAACAGCTCGGCCAGCCAGGTCACCGCGGCGACCATCTCGACGCACACGCCGATGAACGTGGTACACCGGAACAGGACGAGCATCCAGAGCTCGCTGCTGTACGCCGCGGCGACCGGGGAGAACGAGTAGATGATGATGCTCCCGATCATCACCGTCTTCCGCCCGAGCCGATCGACCAGCCACCCGCCGAACAGCCCGAACACCCCGCCGCACAGGGCCGCGATCCAGAGCATCCGCCCGGCCCAGAGCCGGACCGGGTCGCTCTCCGGCGTGGTGCCCCGGTGGACGGGAACGTGCGCCGGGGTGATCCCCAATTCGGCCCACGGACTGATGGGGGGCGGCTTCCACTCGGGATCGGGAGGGACTGGCGGTGTCGGGACGTAAACCAGTTCCGCGACCGCGTCCGCCCCGATGACCGGGAACATGAGCAGTTCGTAGGTGTCGAACAGGAACCCGATGGCGGCGACGGTGAGGACGAGGGCCCGGGTGACGGGGGCGAGGCCGGCCGACGGGCCGGGAAGGGGTGCGGACACGGGGCAGGTCTCCGGGAACGGAACCGGGTCGGTGTGGGTGTCACGGCGGTCGGCCGCCGGACAAGGCGGGACCGGGCCCGGCGGTCGCGAGGCCCGGCATACCCGACATACCCGACATACCGGGCTTCGGCCAGCCCCTTGCAAAGCCGGGGGCCGGGTGTAACCATGTCACCGTCCGGAATCGGCGCCCGGATACCCACCCCGAACCCCGCACGGAGCCCCACCATGCTTCTCTCCCGCCTGCTCGTCGCGGCCCCGCTGGTCGCGGCCGTCCTCGCGCTGGCCCCGGCCGGCACCCGGGCCGAAGACAAGAAGACCGACGACACCGCCGAGTTCCTCAAGCCCGACAACTGGGAAGGGCTCGAATACTGGAAGCTCGACCCGAAGGAGCGGACGGTCGTCGGCGCGACCGAGAAGGACCCCAAGTTCAACACCTTCTTCGCCAGCAAGAAGAAGTACTCGGACTTCGAGCTCACGTTCCAGGCCCAGCTGAAGGACGGGAAGGGGAACAGCGGGGTGCAGATCCGCAGCTCCCTAGTCGACCCGAAGAAGTACGTGGTCGCCGGCCCGCAGGCGGATATCGGGGCCGGGTACTGGGGCAGCCTCTACGGAGAGCGGGTCGGCGGGTGGCTGAAGAAGGCGAAGAAGGACGTGGCGAAGGGGACGGAGTTCAACGACTACGCCATCAAGGTCGAGGGGAACCACGTCACCATCAAGGTGAACGGCGAGACGACCATCGACGAGGATTTCCCGGATAACAGCGGGAAGAACCCCGCCCCGGCCGAGGGGATCATCGCCTTCCAGCTGCACGCCGGGGGGCCGATGACCGTCACCTTCAAGGACATCAAGTTCAAGGATTTGAGCAAGAAGTAACGGCGGAACACCGCGGGCCGTGGGGACCACCCTCGCGGCTCGTCGGGTCGCGTCGCGGATGACAACGACAAAGACCGCCTTCCCAGACGGGCGTTGGGTGGGAGGCGCGGGAGGAACTGATCCGAATTGGCGCGAGTTCAGCTGCGGGGTTCGGGGTCGGCAGCCTTGACTACTGTGCCGGGACTCGCCGCAGGCTTAGTCCCGTGGATCGCCTCGTACACTTCTTCCCGGTGTACTGGGACGTCCTTGGGCGCCACGATCCCGAGCCGGACTTTGTCGCCACGGATCTCGACCACCGTCACGATCACGTCGTTGTTAATGACGATGGACTCATTTTTTTTCCTGGACAGCACGAGCATCGGTGTCTATCTTTCCGTAAATCTGAGTAAGACGGGTTGGTCATACCCGCCCGGTCCTCCGTTCCACTGGGGTCGAGTCCGCACGACTCCACGGGCGAGGCCTGAGTCCCTCTCCCGGGCGTGTGAGTTCTGCCCGCCCGAGGTCGGGTTCTTCCGCGCTATTCCTGCGCGGACCGTCTGCGCCCTTCACAATCAATTCCACTGTAAAACCGGGCAAGATGTGCCGTCAAGGAGCATTCGGCGGTCCGGTGAAGATTTTCACACTTTTATTGTTGACGGGACGTACTTGGTGCATAAGCGAACGAGCTGAACCCATCAGCCATCGGGAGCTGAGCCCGAGCAGCCCGAACCGAGTGGACAATCCGTCATTCCCCCAGTGTCCGGTTACGGCCCCGCGGCGGGACGAACGATGTCGTTTGTTCGCGTCGGCTGCGAGCGGTAGAACTGGGCAATCCGGCGAACGGTCGGATCGGCATCGGTGTCGGCCAGTCGACCGACCCAGACCGGGACAGCCAGCTGACGCTCGGCGACGAGCTCCACCACCACCCGGGCGGCCCCGGCCCGGACACCCGGGTCGGCGTCCCGGCTGAGTCGTTCCAGCCACGGCTCCGGGTCGGCGACGTCGTCGTCGTACCGCAGGTCGAGGAGGAGTTTGAGCCGCTCGTGGGCGTCCGGGTGGGTGAGCCGCCGGCCGAGGGCGATCTCCGGGTCGGTCCGGCCGCGGCTGACAAGCGCGTCGTGTCCCACCTTCCGCACCCCGTCGTCCGGGTCGTGCAGCCAACGGAATAGATCCTCGTCCCCGATCACCGGTTCGTCGTCGGTCGCCGGCCCGACGGCGAACAAAGCGGCCCGCCGGACCTCCGGCTCGGGGGCATTCAGAAGCGGAAGGAGGTCCGCCCGCATCCGGAGAGCTGGGTGCATGGCCGCGCGGACGGCGGTCAGCCGGCTCCCGGCACCCGGCATCTTCAGCCCGGCGGTGACTACCTCCCGGCACTTCGCCGGATGAGCGATCCCGCCGCGCTTCAGGATCGTCGGGAGGAGGTCGACGACGGCCTCCCGGCCGGACTCCCCGCACGCGCCAAAGGTGTCGAGGAGCCGGCCGCAGAGGACGACCGACTTCGGGTCGCCGTCCGGTAGCGCGGTGAGATACCGGTCGAGCGCCGCCGCGGCGGCAGCCCGGGTCTGTGGGTCACCCTCCCGGACGAGTTCGAGCAGGACGGCCAGGCCGGCCTCGCCGCGGGCCGCGAGTGCGTCGGCCCACCCGGCCCGTTCCTCGTCGCCGGCCGCGGTCTTCAGCCGGCTGGCGGCGTACTTCGCCCGGATGTGAGTCCAGTTGTACCCGGCCCAGGTGCCGGCCGCGGCCAACACCAGGACGAGGCCCACCACAACCCGGCCGATCACTTTCCGCGCCCGTCCCTGCGCCATGTCCCGGCCCTGTGGTCTTGTGGCACAGATCTCCGGACCTGTGCGCCAGAGCGCGGCACCGGTCTGAAGACCCGCACCGCGAGAAAGAAGACGCCGACACACCTACAGCCGGCGGGGCGGGTTTCCGGTAACTTCCGGCCCCGCGACAAGCGGGGGAATGTAGCCCGGCGGACGGCGGTGGGGCAATACCAACCCGACTGGGTAACCGGAATTGCTCATGGCCCTGACCCGTGCGGATCGATCCTTAATGCTGACATTCCCCTGGGCCGCCACGGACGAGGTGCCCCCATGACCGGTACGGGCAGGTCACTCGGCGTGTTGTTCGGGAGCCTGGTCGCGGCGTGTGCGTCCGCCCAACCCCCGCAGCCCCCCGCCGGTTATCTGCCCCCCGCCCCACAAGCTGGCCCGCAGGGCGTATCAACTCCCCCCAGCTCCCCCAATCTGATGCCCGCAATGCCCGCCCCGATGACGGGTGCCGGCCCCGCCCGGGTTACCCTTTTGGAGGTGGTTGACCCGGGATACCGTGAGGCGGTCGCCGCGGTCGTCCGTAAGCCCACCATTGCGACCCGCGGGACGTCTGCCGAGTTTGTTTGCACGCCTGCGGTGTATGAATGGCTCCTCGGCCACCCGGACCGGGTGGCCCTCGCGTGGCGGAGGATGGGGGTGCCCTGCGTCGAGATCAGCGATGTGGGGAACGGGAAGTTTGCATGGGCCGACGGGGAGGGGAGCGAGCTCGTCTGGCAGAAGGTCGGGCAGTTCCCGGACGGGCTCGTCTGGTACGCGACCGGGAAGGTGAAGGCATCGCCGATCACGCCGACCATTCCGGTCCGGGCGGTGGTGGTGATGAGCCACCCGAAGAAGCTCATCAAGGACGGGACCGCGACGATCAACCCGGCAGCGCAGGTGTACCTCCAGACCGACAGCAAGGCCGCGGCGCTGGCGATGCGGCTACTCGGCCCGACCGCCCCAAAGCTGGCGGAGCAAGGGGCGGACCAGCTGGTCTTGTTCTTCACCGGGGTTGCCCGGCACGCGCAGACCCATCAGGACAAGGCGGAGGCGCTACTGGGACCGGCGAAAAAGTGAGTGGGTAGTGGGGTCGAGAGCCGCCCGTGGCTCGTTCGGCCCCTCCGGGTCGAAGTCGCGGGCCAAGAGGTTCTCCGCCACCGGTAGGCGGTGGTTCGAGTCGGTCGTGCGGATGAACCGCTTCGGAACCTTCGCCCGAATCCCGTCTTCCCGCATGAGCTTGGCCACCGTGTTCTCCGAGCAGTCGTGCCCGCGGGCGCCCATCCGCGGGCTGCCGTACCGGCCCTTGACCTCGGCGTGGACCTCCTCGATCGCCCCGACCAACTCCTGCCGCCGCGTCTCGGTCGGGCTGTCCGGCCGGCCGGCCCAGGCGTCGTACCCGCTGGCGGACACCTCCAGGGCCTCGCCCATCCGGCGGACTGGCCACTGGTCCTCGTGGTCGGCGATGAACCGGAAGGTCAACTCGGCGGGCTGGCGAAGTACGCGGCGGCTTTTTTTAGGAGGTCCGGCTCGGCCTTGAGGCGGGCGACCTCGGCCCGGAGGCGGCGGAGTTCGTCGTCCGCCGGGGTCGGGTTCCGGTGCCCGGGGGAGGCCGCGGCGCCCCGCTCCTCGAACGCCTTCTTCCAGGTCCGGAC
>JAQGHQ010000615.1 GCA_028288765.1 Gemmataceae bacterium
CCGTGGACGCCCCGCAGGTCGACCGCGACCCGGGCCTTCGCCGCCGCGAGCACCTTCCCGACATCAGTCGCCCTGGTCTGGTCAACACCCATGATCCTGCCACCGGTTCGCGGCTGCTGAGAGATGAAGACACGCCGCCCGCCTCCGGGGTTCGCCTGCCCTCCCTGGCGAGTGCCGCCTCGGTCCTCCATCACCGGCCGTATCGCAACGCCGATGAGCCTGGGCGTGTGGGGTTCCCCGCCTCGGGTGGGACGAGGTTCGCCGAGGGCCCCAACTTCGTTCACAGGACCCCGTAAGGGGCTCGGCGGTGGGTCGGGTTGGCAGTCGGGAGGGGGGCACCAGCGCGTCCGGCGAGGCCCTACCGGCTGGCGGTTCTGAGTATTCGAAAACTGAACTCATGCTCTGTCGGTCGCCTCGTGGGCTGTCACCCCCGGGGCCCGAGGGCCCGACCGACCTCGCCGACCGTCGCGCGGGCCGCTCGCCCCGCTCGCTCCAGATCCCGCAGGCTCATCTCGGCCGTCCGGACCAGGGCCCGGAGGGCCGCCCGCCGCCCCGAGTCGGGTGCCCGGGCCAGACCAACCCACTCCTCTGGTCCCACACACCCTAGCACCTGAGCGTGGAACTCGACCCACCGATCGGTCAGCCGGCCGAGTTCCCGGAGCACGCCCTCGGGGTCGAGCCCCCGGGCCGGCTTCCGCGGCCGCCCCCCGACCCCCCGGCGGTTGGTCGGGTAGCGGCTCTGGGCCTCGAACCGGACCCGTTGCGGACTCCACCCCCGGCGGGCCGCCTCCCGCAGGAGGGCGTGGCGGGCGTTCAGGTTTTGAACGGTGAGGGCGAAGGACATCTACTCCACCCTCGCCGCGTAGCCAGCCCGGGAATCCATCTGCGGGTCCGCCAGGACGGGATCATTCGGCCTCAACCCTTGACCGGTTGATCCCGCCCAGTATTTTACAATATTGATCGTGGGGTAAGGCCGGCTCCTGCCCCGCTCGTAGTCCCCTGATCCGACCGGTAACTTGCCTCCAGCAGGGGTTTAGCCCCTGTTGGAATGTCTCTCGACCGTGAATCGTCGGCGGTTCACGTCCTCGGCCCGCCGATCGTCCCCCATCCACGGGACCTCCCCATTCGCCGGGTGTCCCGATCGTCGGGCGAATAGCCCGGCCGGCCTGCCAGAGTGACCAGTCCCCCTTCGGGGTCGGGCTGCATACCGGCCGCCTCGCGGCCCCTGTCTCGATCCCTTGGAAATGCCGGCATCCTTACGGTCGTCATTCCTATACGGGTCCGCGTGACCGTCCTGTCACGGTCCCCACGTTAGTTTAGTCTCGACCGCCGACCGCCGACGGTGACCGACCGAACCCGCTCGCCGGGTTCCGGGAGGGGGTCTCCTGCCAGGCGTGCGGCCGGCCCAGTCGGCATGCACTTTGAGGGCTGCCGAGTCGAAAAGTGTCACTCAAAAATGCACAGGAGCGAAGATCGCTAATGGACAATCACCAAGCGTGTCGGTCGCCGTCCTCCCGTGGCCCCGGCCGTCCGAGCCGGAGCGGTCAACGGGGCGCAGACGGGTGCGGCGGCCGGGTGGCCAGCAACCCTGCGCGCGGACTCGGCCCTGAGGGCCCCACCGCGGTCTGGGTGGTCCCCACACCCGGCCACGCCCCGCCCGTCCGGGCCATCGTGCGGGTGTATCCCTCCAGGGATTTCCGGGATCGGGAGACGGTCAAACTGCGAATCTGGAATGAGGGACGCAGGCCCCTCCCTCCGATCACGTTCGAGCTCGCGGTTCCGCTGGGCCCGGGGCTGGATGGGGCTGCTCTCGGGGGCGCCGACTCGATCTACCCGCTCGGCCACGACTCAGGCACCGGGGTGCGCCCCGGATCGGGGGTGTGTTACATACTACAGGGGGACATGTTCGCTGAGATCTCGCACCGAGCCGTGGTCCTAGGACCTGACGCCACCTGGTGCAGACTCGTCGCCCGCGGGCAGGAGATCGGCCGGGTCCCGGTCCGGGGTCTGCAGGCCCTCCTCCGGGGCGAGGAGTAAACACCCGGGGCCGCTGCCGAAGAGGTGTGCCGCGTACTGCCGCACCTCTTCGGGGAGGTGATCATGAATCCCCGCCGAAACCCCGGGCCGTAGCAAGGCGAGGAGCAGTCCGCCGCGGGGTTAGTCCGAGTCGTACCAGCCCTCTTGCTCCACCATGTCGTTCGGTCGTCCGCTTGCCGACAACCACGCGGACCACCAACCGGCTCTCCGGGTCGATCGCGGTGTGGTCCTAACCGTCCTCCCGGCGAGTGTCGTCCGGTCCACGGTTCTTCTCCTTCTGGCCGCCGAATGACCACTCCTCGTCGAACCGGACCTCAAGGAAGTCTGATTTTTGGTCTAGACAACGGGGTCCACCATACCCGGCGACCACACGGACCGTTTGGTGTGGGGTGCGGTAACCCTCGACGGCTTCCCTCCGCAGTCAGTTCCTTTTGCCGCTTGAGGTGCTACTCCGGGACCGGGCGGTTAGCCCGACAAACTACTCCGCTACCGCAGGCTCTACGTCCGTATCTTCTCGCACCAACGCTCGGTGGTCGCCCGTCGCTTCTTGCTTCGGACCACCGTTCCGGCCTGGCAGAATAAGGAGCGACTTCTGCCGTTCAACTGAACACACCCTTGATCGCCTCGGCCTGAGTAGACGGGTAGAGGTGGCGGTAGCGTTTCCGCTGCTCTTCGGTAGAATGCCCGGTCCATTCGTCAATCAGCCGCTGGTCCACATTTTTGCTGGCACACGCCGAGATGAAACTGTGGCGTAAAACGTGAAGGCCCTTCACCCCGTCCCACTTGGTTCCTCGGAAGACCCGCCGGAAATGGTCGTGGACCTCGTTGCGGGTCAACGCACCCGGTATCAGCCCTTCCCGCTTACGGACGGCGGCCGTCCGCCCCTTCAGACTCGACGCCCGCGTCTTTTCTCCCCGGTGTCCGGTGGTCGCGCTCCGCTTCCGGCTCCGGGCCACCGTCCCGGCCTGGCAGAACAGGGCTTGGCCTCCGGGGTGGACCGCCAACCAGTCTTTCAACACGTCCCGGAGGAATGGGGTGAGAGGCACTCGGCGGCTGGTCCTCTTACCACGGCTCCGCTTCTTTTCGTGGATCGTGATCGCATTCCGCTCAAAGTCCACATTTGAAACCGTCGCCCGCAGGAGTTCGCTCCGCCGCGCTCCGGTGTGGGCCGCGAAGCAGAACAGCGGGTAGATCCACGGGTGGACGGCTGCGTCCTTGACGTGCACCAGGAGGACCGTCAGCTCGTCGGTGGTCAGGTAGACCGATTCCCACGTCTCCTTGGGATCACCGCCCGAGGCGATCCGCTGCTTGGCCTCGGCCAGTGTCATGAAGGGCGGCTTCTCGTCCGTCTTGGGGTAGCGGAGACCTTTCGACGGGAAGTTGCCGACGGTCAAGCCCATCGTCGCCCCCCAGTTCCACGCCGAACGAAAGGTGGTCACTTCCTTCCGAGCCGTGACGGGAGCGACCTTCCGCTTGTTGACGTAGCCCTGGAGATCGGCGAGCGTCAACTCGGCCAGCGGGAAGGCGTCGCCGAAGGCGCGGCAAAGGTGGTTCAGGTGAATCCGGCAGGTGGCGAGGCTGGTCGTCTCCAGCGTGCCGTTGCCGTGGGTGTTGAGGTAGGCGTCCTTCAGACGGACGAGGGTCACCGACTGGCGGGGTGAATCGGGAACGGTCGGGGCAGGTGCAGGTGGAGTGCCGTCGTGCTGCACGAACGCGACGATGTCGGTGGCTGGCGGAAGGGTTAGGAGCTTCTGCTTCAGCCGCATCAGCAGGTAATCGACCTGGGCGGCCTTGGCCTCGGCCTCGGCCTTCGTGACTTTGCCAATGGTGAAGCCGTGGAGCTTCCCGTGGTGGAAGAACTGGACCCGGTAGCTGCCGCTTCGCTCTTGCAGAGACGCCATTGTTCGGCCCTCCGCAGTATCACCCTAACGTCAGGCAAACGTCTTTGCCAGAACTTTGCCAAGGCCCCGGGAAAGCGAACAGGGCAAGGGATCGGTATTCGCCGTAACCCCTTGCCCTGTTTAGTGTGCCGAGGAGAGGACTTGAACCTCCACTACCTTGCGGTAACTAGAACCTGAATCTAGCGCGTCTGCCAATTCCGCCACCTCGGCCCGACTCGCAACCTCCCGAAGAGGCTGACGTTTGGGTATCTTAATACCCCACACCGATCCGTCAAGCACCACCACCAGGACATTCCTCGACCGCGGAAGGTTCGCCGCTCCACAGCGGCGTATTCGCCCAACTCCCACGCGATCCCGCCGACCGCCAATGGTCCTTCAGGCGGACGTGTCAACGACCACGACGTCCACCCCGGGGACCGCCCGCAGGAGGCGTTCCAGGAGCGACGGCCCGAACCATTGGGTGTACCACGGGCGTAGCGACCGCCCGACGACAACGTGCGTGATCCCGTACTCCCGAACGAATGCGGTCACCGCCGCCGCCAGGCTGTCCCCCTTGAAGGTCAACGGGACCCCGTCGAGCTGGCGGGCCAGCTCCAGCGAATCCGCCACCCGCCGCTGGGTCGCGGCGTCGATCCGCTCGGTCCGTTCGCCGGGCGTCTGGACGTAGACCGCGTACCACGGGGCGCCCAGCCGACTCGCCAACCGGGCCCCCTTCCGCATTAACCGCACCACGTTCGGGCTTCCGCTCGACAGGCACACCATCACCCGCTCGGACGTGTTCGCCTGCTCCTTCCCGTCGACCTCCTGTCGCCGGCGGTCGAGAACGTGGGCGACCTGCTCCAGCGCGATCTCCCGGAGCTGGTTCAGGTTCGGCTCGGTGAAGAACTCGCCGAGGGCCCGGTCGACCCGCTCCGGCGGGTAGACCTTCCCCGCCCGCATCCGGTCCCGCAGGTCCTCGGCCGGGAGGTCCACGTTCACCACCTGATGGGCCTGGGCGAGCACGTAGTCCGGCACCCGCTCCTTCACCTTCACCCCGGTGAACTGCTCGACGATGTCGTACAAGCTCTCCAGGTGCTGCACATTCATTGTGGTGATGACGCTGATCCCGGCCTGGAGCAAGTCCTCGACGTCCTGGTACCGCTTCCCGTGCCGGCTGCCTGGAGCATTCGTGTGGGCCAGCTCGTCAACCAGCGCCACGGTCGGCCGCCGCCGGAGGACGGCGTCCAGGTCCATCTCCCCGAGGACCACCCCGCGGTACTCGATCGTCCGCCGCGGCACTTGCTCCAGGTCGCCGATCAGCGCGGCGGTGTCGGCCCGGCCGTGGGTTTCCACCACCCCGATCACCACGTCCACCCCCTGCCGCTTCAGCCGCTGCCCTTCCTGGAGCATCTCGTACGTCTTGCCCACCCCGGGGGCGAACCCCAGGTACACCTTCAGCCGGCCCCGCTGCTGCTCCCGGAGCATGGCGAGGAACCGTTCGGGGTTCGGGCGGACGGGGTCGGGGGTCATGCGCCATCTCCGATCGCGGAGTACGTAACGCGGGGCGGAGACCGGACACGGAGGGCCGCCGCGCGGATACCGGCCGGTTACACCGCGCCGGGTGTCTCGCGCGGGGAAGCCGCGCCGGGAAGGATGATCTTGAACGTCGTCCCCCGGCCCGGCTCGCTCGCGCAGGTGATCTCACCACCGTGGGCCGTGACCGCCTCCTTCACGATCGCCAGCCCCAGCCCGGTGCCGGCCTCCTCACTCTGCCCGGGAATGCGCAAGAACCGGTCGAACACGTGCGGCAGGTACTCCGGCGGAATGCCAACGCCCGTGTCCGCGATGGTCAAACACACCCGTCCGCCCGCGGCGGGGGCCGCGGACAGCGTGACGCTGCCCCCGGCCGGGGTGTACGTGACCGCGTTGGTCAACAGGTTGCCCAGGGCCTGGCCGATCCGTTCCGGGTCGACCGCCACCGGCGGTACGGGCTCGTCCGCCACCACTTGCACCCCAACGTGCTTGTCCTCGGCCCGCGACCGGACGGCGTCCGCGGCGCGGCGGAGGAGATCGACGGCGTCCTCGGCCCGGTACGTGGCCCGGTCCTGTGGCCGCTGGAGGCGGGCCAGGGCGAGCAGCTGGTCGATCAGGGTCAGCAGCCGCTCGGCGTTGTCCCGGGCGTCGACCAGGAGTTCCGTCTGCTTCGGCGTGAGCGGGCCGACTCCTTCCTCCAGCAACACGTGGACGGCAAGCCGGACGGCCGTGAGCGGCGTCTTCAGCTCGTGACTCACTGTGGCAACCAGGTCCGTCTTGAACTGGTCCAGCACGCGGAACCGGGTGACGTCGTTCAGCACCACTGCGGCCCCGAGCGTGTCGCCGGCGGTGTCGCGGATCGGGCGGACCTGGGGCAGGTACGTCCGGTCCTCACCCCCGACCCGGAACGTCACGGCCAGGTCGAACCCCTCGGGCTGGTACGCCTTCTGGGCCTGGATCGCATCCCGGACAGGTTGGCGGAGGGGCTCGGGCGGCTGCCACACCGGACCGGGCTCGCCCGCGGGGGTGGGCCCGACCCCGAACAGACCGAGCGCCGTCGGGTTGGCCAACTCCGCCCGCCCCGTCGGGTCGATCACCAGGATCGGGTCGGGGAACGAGTCGATCGTCGCCTGGGCGGTCTGCTGCGCCCGCATCAGGCGGTCGAGGTTCGACCGCCGGTACCGCCGGAGTTCGCGGGTCATGGCGTTGAACGCCTCCGCTAACTGCCCGAGCTCGTCCCGGCCGAACACCGGGGCTTCCCGATCGAGCTGGCCGGACCCCCCGATCGCCTGCGCGGCCTCCGTCACGGCCCGGATCGGGCCCAGGATCGTGCGCATCAGATACCAGGCGTTCGCCAACACCAGCCCGATCAGCAGGACCAACACGGCCCCGCACCCGATCAGCGCGGTCCGGACCGTGGCCTTCGCATGGTCCCGGGCCTGTTCCATGTTCTCCCGGTTGATCCGGAGGATCTCTCCGGACACCTCTTTGATCTCCCGGAACTTCCCAAGCGGTCCCGGGTCGCCGGACCGCCCGTAGTAGGCAGCGTCCCGCTCGGGGCTTCCCCGTGGTAGGGCGAAGAAGGCCCGGCCGCGGTCGCGGTAATCGCCCTTCAGAACTCGGAGTTTCTTGACGAGGTCGTCCTCGACCGGGTGAATGGTGACGTTATTCTCCTCGACCCAGAACTGTTCCTCGAACTCCCGCCAGTTCGCCTCGAACTGATCCCGGGCTTCCTTCTCCTTCTCCGGTCCGCGGGCCGAGAGCGCGAACTGGAGGGACGAATCGATTCGCTCCAGCGCTTCGTTCAGGCGGAACATGGCCTGGACGCTGGCATAGTTCTCCTTCAGGATCGCGTCGATCCGGCCGCCGGTCCGTTCGAGCTGATAGAGGCCGACGGCGCCCAGCCCGGCCAGGAAGGCGACCAGCGGCAAGAACGAGAGAAGAATCCGTATTCGCAAACTCATCGGGGTTCTTTCTGGTCTGATGCCTGAAGATACTCCGGGGCGGTGCGTTCTGCGGAACGAACTCCAGTCACCCATCGGCAATCGGCGGAACTGGTTATGGATCATCAGTTCCGTCGATCATGCCGTCGGCAATGTGGCCGCCGTGAGTTGCGATCCTCGAATGGGTGGCCGGTGGCAGACCTTGGCAGGGTTTGACAGTCCCCCGCCGAGTTCGTGTCTTCGAGCAAATGGCAGAACCGACCTCAAGACCGGCCAATGTGAGGCAATCGATCTGACACGAGACATAATGTCTTCGGAAATTGGGTTCGGTCCGCAGAAACGGCCACCCGTCCGGTGGATGGCTGACGCTTGGTCGCCACCTCGGTCGAACCCCTCGGTCCGAATTGGGTTCGGTCCGCAGAATCGACCCCTCACCCTGTGGGCCGGACCGGGACGGTTGCCACCATGTGCGGACTCTCCGCAGCGAATTGGGTTCGGTCCGCAGAATCGACCCCATGTGCCTCGCACGGGATCGCCAATCGAACCAATGCAAGGGAGAACATCTCCGGGAATTGGGTTCGGTCCGCAGAATCGACCTCGCGTGCCCGGTGTGGGAGAATCGATCTCGCCGGCGCGAGGCGGATTGTCTTTGGAAATTGGGGTCGGTCGGGAGAATTCGTCTCTTCGGAGTGCTTCGGGTTGTCTTGAAGCCCGGTGGCAGAAGATGGCAGGGTTTGGGGGCGGGTCGGGTTTTCACCCCAACGGGGTGAAAACCCCGAGCCATCGATTCCTCGGGGATATCGACAAAGCACCGGTCGATCCCTACCGAACTGCGGAGTCGCATGTTGTCTCCTGCCCTCTGGTCACTTCTCGATCTCTCGGCAGGTTGCCCCGATTCGAAGCGCGGTGGGTCGAGGAATCCGACCTACTGGTATGTACCCGGGGAGCTTGCCTGCCAGCCATAGAAGTGCGGAATCAGACTGGGAGCGAGCAGAGAGCCATCCCCGGAATCAAATCCCCCACCGCTTTCGCTTCCGGTAGAGGGTGCTGGGGTCGATCCCGAGTGTCTTCGCCGCCTCGTCGAGCGACGGGCTCGACGCGACCACGCGGCGGATGTGCTCCGCCTCCAGTTCGTCCAGAGTGACGGGCCCGCCTACCTCCGCGCGTGCGCCGCCGGTTGTCCGCGTGAGCTGACCCGGTAGGTGTTGCACCCCCACGGCCGGCCCGGCCCCCAGGATCACCCCCCGCTCGACCGCGTTGCGAAGCTCGCGGACATTCCCCGGCCACGAATACGTCCGCATCATCTCTTCCGCGTCCGGGGTAAACCCGGTCATGGTTTTCCCCGCCTGTTTCGCGAAGAACCCCAATAGCCCATGGGCGAGCGGGAGGATGTCGGCCCGGCGGACGCGGAGCGGCGGGATGGTCACGTCGATCACGTTCAGTCGGTAGAACAGGTCTTCGCGAAACCGCCCCGCCCTCACCTCGGCCTCCAGGTCCCGGTTCGTGGCCGCCACGATCCGGACGTGGGCGGTCCGGACCATCGGCTCCCCGACCCGCTCGTACTCGCGGTCCTGGACCAGCCGGAGGAGCTTCGGCTGGAGGGCGCCCGGGAGGTCCCCGACCTCGTCCAGGAAGAGTGTCCCCCCGTCGGCCGCGTCCACCTTCCCCGCCTTGTCCTGCACGGCCCCCGTGAACGCCCCCTTGATGTGCCCGAACAGGTCACTCTCCAGCAGCTCGGCCGACAGGCTCGGGCAGTGGACGGTCACGAACGGGCGGCCGGCCCGTTTGCTCCGGGCGTGGATCGCCCTCGCGAGGACCCCCTTCCCCACCCCGCTTTCCCCGCGGAGCAGGACCGTGGCGTCCGTCGGGGCCACCTGATACCCGACGTCCAGGACCCGCTGCATTTCGGGTTCCTGCGTCTCCAGCTCCGTCCCGGGGTCGAGCGACCCGACCCGGTCTTCCAGCGTGGCCACCCGGGCGTTCAGCCCGCGGACCAGCGCGGACCGATCGAGTACCACCCGCAGCTGGTCCGGGGTGAACGGCTTCGGCAGGTAGTCGAACGCGCCCTTCCGCATCGCCTCGATCGCCGAGTCGAGCGTGGCGAACGCGCTGACGATCACGACGTGGAGCGGGCGGCCGGCGACCCGGAGGAGGCCCGGGAGCAGATCGAGTCCCTTTTCGCTGCCGAGCCGGAGGTCCAGGAACGCGAGGTCGAACCGCTGCCGCCGGACGGCCTCCAGGGCCTGGGCCGAGTTCCCCGCCTCCGCCACCCGGTGGCCCATGCTCTCCAGGGCAATCCGGAGCGTCCGGCGGAGGCTCGGTTCGTCGTCGATCACGAGGAGGTTGAAGGATTCACCCGAAGTCGTCATTGGTCACCGTCCCGGGTTGCAGGTTGCAACCCCGATCGTGCGGGATGCAACCGTCCGTCGGGGGTGGATCGAACCACTCTGATCCCACAACTCCAATCAGGAGACTTCGTTCGGCGATCCGGCGCGAAGCGGCACACTTAATGCCATGTAAAGAGTCGCAATTCCGCTGCCGGAGGGGTTCGCGATGGACCTGGGCTTTTGGGTGCCACTCACCGTTTTGCTGGGGCTCATCACCATTGGGCTCATGTTCGCCTTCGTCGCTGCCTGCGACAAGGTGTGAGGGGGGATGACGTGATCTGGATCACCGTGATCGTGACGCTGTTCCTGTTCGGCTACCTGCTGGTCGCGCTCCTGCGGCCCGAAAAATTCTAGTGGTGTGAGTCGGTGTGCGGTCCGGACACGTCCGGCCGCGCCTGTGCGAAGACGCCCACAAGGCCCTTAACGGCGAGTGACCCCACCATGTGGCTCCTTCCCATCCTGATCGTCCTGCCCACGGTGCTCTTATCGTTCCCGTTGGGGCGATACCTGGCCTGGATCATGGACGGCAAATACAAGACGCCGGCCGCGTTCCGGTGGGTCGAACGGCAGCTCAACACCGGGCCGCAGAACTGGAAGCAGTACGCGATCAGCATGCTCCTGTTCAGCACCGTGATGTTCGTCTTCGGGTATCTGGTGCTGGCCCTCCAGCCGATGATGCCGTTGAACCAGAAGGACTCGGTGTTCCCGGACGGGAAGGGGATGCTCTCCCCGACCACGATCTTCAACACCGTGACCTCGTTCATGACGAACACCAACCTGCAGCACTACTCCGGCGAGCAGCACCTGTCGTACTACTCGCAGCTGGTGTTCGTCCTGTGGAACATGTTCACCTCGGCGGCGGTCGGGTTCTGTGCCCTCGCCGCGATCATCCGCGGGCTCCGCAGCGACCCACACATGGGGAACTACTACCTCGACATGTGGCGGGTCGTGGTCTACGCGTTCGTGCCGATCGCCGTCCTGACCGGGGTCCCGCTGATGGCGTCCGGCATCCCGATGACCCTGGAACCGGCGGCCGAGGCCGTGACGGTCCAGGCGGGGGCGATGGGCACCGACACGGTGGACGGGAAGGACGTCCCGAAGCCGCAGGTGATCGCCCGCGGGCCGGTCGCGGCGATCCTTCCGATCAAGCACCTGGGCACGAACGGCGGCGGGTTCTTCGGGGCCAACTCGGCCCACCCGTTCGAGAACCCGACGTCGTGGAGCAACTGGCTGGAGTGCATCAGCATCCTGATCTTCCCGTTCTCCCTGGTGGTCATGTTCGGGCGGATGCTCAAGCAGGAACGGCACGCGCTGGTGATCTATGGGGTGATGATGACCATGTTCGTGGGCATGATCGGCTGGGCCGTGTACCAGGACACGCTGAAACCGAACCCCGGGCTCCTGGCCCACCCGGAGCGGACGGTGAAGGTGCCCGGGGCGGACGAGAAGGTGGCCGCCCCGCTCGCCGCCCTGCCGGTCGACCAGTCCGGGGTGGGGAACCTCGAGGGCAAGGAGCTTCGGTTCGGGCCGTCGGCCGGGGCGACGTTCTCGGCGGTCACCACCGCGGTGACGTGCGGGTCGGTGAACTGCATGCACGACAGCCTGAACCCCCTCGCCGGGATCACCCCGATGACCGGGATGATGCTCAACTGCGTGTTCGGCGGGAAGGGTGTCGGGATGATCAACATGCTGATCTATCTGGTCATCGGGGTGTTCCTCGCCGGGCTGATGGTCGGCCGGACCCCGGAGTACCTGGGCAAGAAGGTCGAGGCCCGGGAGATGAAGCTGGCCATGCTGGCGTTCCTCATCCACCCGGTGATGATCCTCGGCCCGACCGGGCTGTTCGCCGCCCTCGACTGGGGCAAGGCCGCGACCAACAACCCCGGCCCCCACGGGTTCAGCGAGGTGCTGTACGAATTTACCTCCGCCTCCGCGAACAACGGGTCCGGGTTCGAGGGGCTGGGCGACACGTTCGGGTTCAACGACCCGAAGAAGAACCTGTCCACCCCGGCGCCCTACTCCCCGCACTGGGACATCGCGACCGGGCTCGTGATGCTGATCTCCCGGTTCATCCCGATCATCGCCCCGCTCGCCCTGGTGGCGGGCCTGGCGGCCAAGAAGAAAACGCCGTTCACGTCCGGGACCATGCGGACGGACACGTTCACCTTCGGGGTCGTCCTCCTCGGGACGGTCCTCCTGGTCGGGGCCTTGTGCTTCCTCCCGGCCGGGGTCCTCGGGCCGGTAGCCGAACACTACGGGCCGATGCCGTTCGGGCGGTGAGCCCTACCGGCATCGCATGGCCCCGGCGTGGGCGTGAGCCCCGCCCAAGTGAACCCCGCCCAGGGTTTACACCCTGGGCTACTGTCCGCCGCCCCGTTGGGGCGGAAGGGGCGGAAGATCGGGCCGAAAGGCCCCAACGGGGCCGTCAGACAGTAGCCCAGGGCGTGAGCCCTGGGCGGGACGACCTTGACGTCAGGAACACTCCCATGGCCGAACTGATGACCGCCCCCGCCCCGAGCGGGATCGACCCGAACGAGGCGAAGATGGCCCGCCGGCTGAGCCGGCGGCAAGGGCTCTTCGCCCCCGAACTGCTGAAGACGGCCTTCCGCCGCGCGCTGGTCATGCTCCGCCCGGACATCCTGTGGAAGAACCCGGTGATGTTCGTGGTCGAGGTCGGGACCGTTCTGTCTATCCTTTACACCTTCTACAAGGTGGTGGACCCGGGCTCGACCCTGGCCACCCTCGGGTACCTGATCGCTCTGGACGTCTGGTTGTTTTTGACTGTCCTGTTCGCCAACTTCGCGGAGGCCCTGGCCGAGGCCCGCGGGAAGGCCCAGGCCGACGCCCTCCGGAAGACCCGGCAGGAAACCCCCGCCTTTCGAGTGCGGAACGGGGAGCGCGGGGCGCGGAACGGCGAGTCGGACTTCTTTAGCTCCGCGCTCCACGCTCCCCATTCCGCGTTCGAGGAGACGGTCTCGACCGCGCTCTTGGCGGGCGACCTGGTGGTGATCGACGCCGGGGAGCTGGTCCCGAGCGACGGGGAGATCGTGGCCGGGGTGGCGAGCGTGGACGAGTCGGCGATCACCGGCGAATCGGCCCCGGTCGTCCGAGAGGCCGGGGGCGACCGGTCCGGGGTCACCGGCGGGACCCGGGTACTCTCGGACCGGATCGTGGTCCGGGTCACCGCGGCGGCCGGGAAATCATTTCTCGACCGGATGATCGCCCTGGTGGAAGGGGCCGCCCGCCAGCGGACCCCGAACGAGATCGCCCTGTCGCTCGTCCTGTCCGCGTTCACCCTGATCTTCCTGATCGTGGTCGCGGCCCTGTGGCCGATGGCCGCGCACGCGGAGGACTACATGAAGGGGTACGTCGGGGCGGAGAGCCTCAAGAGCCTCGGCACCGACATCCCGACCCTGGTCGCCCTGCTCGTCTGCCTGATCCCGACGACCATCGGCGCGCTCCTGGCGGCGATCGGGATCGCCGGGATGGACCGGGCCCTGCGGGCGAACCTGATCGCCAAGAGCGGGAAGGCGGTCGAGGTGGCCGGGGACATCGACACCCTGCTCCTCGACAAGACCGGGACGATCACCCTGGGCAACCGCCGGGCGACCAACTTCGTCCCGCTCGACACCCTCGCCGCGACCGAGGTCGGTTACCTGGCGGCCCTGGCCAGCGCGGCGGACGAGACCCCGGAGGGGAAGAGCATTGTCGAGCTGCACCGGCGGACACCGGGGTCGGGCCCGGCCGTCCCCTCGCCCGGCGCGCGGTTCGTCGCCTTCACCGCCCAGACCCGGATGAGCGGGGTCGATCTGCCCGACGGGCGGGTGATCCGGAAGGGGGCCGCGGACGCGGTGATCAAACACGTCCGGGCCCAGGGCGGGACGCTCCCGCTCCTGCTCGACGAACAGGTGAACAGCTTCGCCGGCCAGGGCAAAACCCCGCTCCTGCTCGCCGAGGGGAACAAGGTCGTCGGGCTCATCGTTTTGGAAGACATCCTGAAGCCCGGGATCAAGGAGCGGTTCGACCGGCTCCGGAAGATGGGCATCCGGACGGTCATGGTGACCGGGGACAACCCGCTGACCGCCCAGAGCATCGCGGCCCAGGCCGGGGTGGACGACTACATCGCCGAGGCGACCCCGGAGGCCAAGCTGGCGTACATCCGCAAGGAGCAGCACGGCGGCCGGCTGATCGCCATGATGGGCGACGGGACGAACGACGCCCCGGCCCTGGCCCAGGCCGACCTCGGGGTGGCCATGAACAGCGGCACCCAGGCGGCCAAGGAGGCCGGGAACATGGTCGACCTGGACAGCGACCCGACCAAGCTGATCGAGGTCGTGGAGATCGGCAAACAGCTGTTGATGACCCGCGGGGCGCTGACCACGTTCAGCATCGCGAACGACCTGGCCAAGTACTTCGCGATCGTCCCGGCCCTGTTCGCCGGGACGCTGCCGTGGCTCAAGGCGATCGACGTGATGGACCTGAAGTCGCCGACCTCGGCCATCCTGTCGGCGGTGATCTTCAACGCGATCATCATCCCGCTCCTGATCCCGATCGCGCTCAAGGGCGTGACCTACCGGCCGGTCGGGGCCGACGCGCTGTTGCGGCGGAACCTGCTCGTCTGGGGGCTCGGCGGGGTGGTGGTCCCGTTCATCGGGATCAAGCTGATCGACTGGGTACTCGTGGGGATCGATGTTGTGGTGACGGGCGCCGGGCTGCCGTCGTTCCTGTGAGCCGGGGTTGTCGAGCCGGTCTTGTAGGGCCGGGCTGTGCCGGCCGCGGCGAATGCAACTCGGGAACGATACCCGTAGCCGGCTGGCCACCCCCGGCCGGCACAGCCGGCCCTACAAGACCGACCGCCGGATCACTCTGACCCGGCTTACCGAGAGAGAACTCACATGACCCGCCATCTGCGTGGAAACCTGCTCCTGCTCGTCTTGACCCTCGGCGTGTGCTGCCTGCTCTACCCCGTGGTGATGTACGCGATCGCCCAGACCTTTTTCCCGACCGCCGCGTCCGGGAGCCTGGTGACGGAGAAGGGGGCGGACGGGAAGGACGAGGTCCGCGGCTCCAAGCTGATCGCCCAGCCGTTCACGGCCGACGAGTATTTCTGGTCGCGGCCGTCGGCCACCTCACCGGCGAACAACGCGACCGCCTCGGGCGCGTCGAACTGGGGGGCGAACAACCCGAAGCTCCGCGACCGCGTGGCCCAGCAGATCGGGCCGATCGTGCAGTACAAGAAGGGGAGCAAATCCGCCGGGGCCGGGCCGGAGCCGCGGACCCCGCAGAAGGACATCGAGGCGTGGTTCGCCGCCGACCCGACCCGGCCGGCGGAGGTCGAGGCGGCGGTGAAGCGGGTCGCGGACTGGGCGGGCGAGTTCGAGGTCGCGGCCGGTAACTGGGCGAAGACCGACTACGCCGCCAAGACCGACACGGACGACGAGAAGTACGGGCTCCAGGGCGAGTACATCCGCCAGTGGGCCAAGGACCACCCGGAAGTTATCGAGGACTGGAAGAAGGCGAACCCGACCAAGACTGACGAGCCGAAGCCCGAGGACCTGGGCGCGGTCTTCTTCGCCAGCTTCGCCAAGGCCAACCCCGGCAAGTGGCCGGGGGTCGTCGAGGTCGAGCAGCCGGACAAGACCAAGGTGAAGCGGATCGAGCCGGTGTCGTCGGACCCGGCGATCAGCTCGAACCTCTTCGAGGTGTGGCTGCGGGACCCGGCGAACGCGGCGAAGGCCGCCGACATCGAACCGGTGCCCGCCGACATGGTGATGGCGTCGGGGTCTGGGCTCGACCCGCACATCACCCTGCGGAACGCGCTATCGGTGTACCAGCTCGACCGGGTGGCGGCCAAGCGGACGCCGCCGGGCGGCGACGTCGAGATGACCGCCCGGGGGATCACGGAGATCGCCCGGAAGCAATCGTTCACGCCGCTCGGGGGCCTGATCGGCGAGCCGCTGGTGAACGTGCTGGAACTGAACCGCGAGCTGGACGCGAAGTTCCCCGTTCCCCCGCCGCCGAAAACGCCGTGAGCAGGAGGGCCCGTTGACGACCCTGGACGACGATCCGACCGAAACTGGCGAGGCGATTGCGGGCCTCGAACCGTCACAGTTCGGCTGGGAGGTACGGGTGATGGCGGTCTCCGCGGTTTGGGTGGTCCCCGGCGTCGTGGCCGGGGCGCTCACCCGGCTGTGCATCCCGGAGGGCGGGCCTTCGGCGTGGTGGCTCCTGGGCGGCGGGGCCGTTGCGTCGATCGCCGGGGGGCTCCTGGAAGCCGACCACTGGCCCTGACCGGTCCGCCCGCGGGGGCGGTCGCCCCGATGGACCAGCCACCGGCCCGGGCTGGCACGGCGATCCGCCCTCTCGCCCACCATCTCCCGCGGGCGGAGAGTCATCTTCCCACCCATCGGACTCATGACGGCCACTGCGCCGCCGCGGGAATAGCGACATGCACGCGCGAGACCTGTACTTCGTGATCCCGACCTACCGGCTCCGAGACGTCGGCGAGACGGTCGAGGCGTACGACGAGCACTTCTGGCGGAACGGCCACGCCCCGACGATCATCGTGTTCGACGACTCCAGCCCGGCCGCATACGAGAAGTACTACGGCATGCTGGAGCAAACCCGAACCCGCCACGACGTGTATTACGTCGGGCCGAGGGAGAAGGAGCAGTTCACGGCCTACCTGAGCCAACGGCTCCGGGACAAGCGCCTGGACGGGTTGGTCAAGAACCTGTTCCGCCCGAGCTACGGCGGGAACCGGAACTTCACGCTGATGTACACCCTCGGCGGTCTGGTCGTCAGCTCCGACGACGACATGCGGCCGTACGCCCTGATGGAGGACAGCCTGGAGTCGCTCGACGACGGCGAGATCAGCCGCGGCCGGCTGCACCGGGCCGGGAAGAACGGGTACGTCCGGAAGTCGTTCGACATCGTCGGGTCCTTTCTCGACGTACTCGGGAAGACGGCGGCCGACGTCCCCGAGAATTACGAAACCGGCGAGGTCCTGCTCGACACCACGATGGACCTGGAGACGAACACGTCGCGGGGGATGAGCCGGGAGAACTCGCTGCGCCTGCGGAAGGGAGAAATCCGGCTGGACGCGGTCGTCAAAATGGCCCAGACGTTCCGCTCCGGGACGAACGACATCGACGCCCTCGACTTCGCCGAGATGTTCCTGGAGAACGGGGACCAGGTGGACCCGGACGAACTCAACGAGTTGTACGTCCTGGTCAACTTCCGCCCGGCGGTGACCAAGCTGAACTGGCGGATGGACTGCGGGGTGGCCGGGTACGACAACGCGTTCGGGCTCCCGCCGTTCTTCCCGACCCGGCTCCGGTTCGAGGACTACATCTACCGGCTGTGGGTCCGGCAGGACGGGGTGGCCGCGGCCCACGTCGATGCCGCCCAGAACCACACCAAGAGCAATTACATGCGGAACCCGGTGGCCGCCGAGATCTTCAACGAAGAGGTGGCCAACCTGCTCAAGCGGAAGATCCAGGCCACCGTTTCCCGGGTGGAGGAGCTCGGGATCGCGTTCGACTACGACGGGCAGGTGACGGCCGAGGACGCGAAGGAGATCCTGGACAAGGTCGTGGCCATGTACGGCCGGGCGCTGGAGGCGGCCGACCGCGCGGCAACACCCCAGCGGGCCGACGCGCTCCGGCTGTTCGCGGCCAACCTCCAAAAGGCGTTCTACGCCTTCGAGGTGGATTTCTTCCAGCAGAACCTGTTGCGGATCGTGGACGACGTGGTGAGCGTGATCAAGGGCTCGATCGAGTTGTGGCCGACCCTGGTCGAGATCTGTTACTTCCAGAAGGACCGCATGGGCCTGCCCCGAATCAAGGTCAACAACAAGCGACGGTCCTGACTGCAGCCCGGGTTTCTCCTTCCGCCCGTTCGCCCGCCGTCCCGGGAAAGCCGCCGCCGGTGTGACAAATCACCCCCAGCCCCGTCGAGAAGGTTCTCAGATGGGGGCGCGGGTTTCGGGATCAGTCGCCCGGGATCGGCCAGACGTACCCGAGCCGGCGGACGGCTTTCCGCACGGCCGCCAGGTCGGCCTCGCGGACCGCGACCATCTGCCCCCCGGCCGGGAGACACTTCCCCTTCAACTGTCGGTCGTTTGTCAGTTCCGCGGCCACGTGTTCGTCCGCGCACGCGATGAGCCGGGCCGGGCCGCCGTCGGCGAGCGTGGCCGCCTTCCGCCGCACGTCGGCCAGAAACGTGGCGACCGTGGCCGGCAGGCCGTCGGCCGCTCGCGCCGCCAGGAATTCACCCAGCTCGTCGATCCGCCCCCCCTTCTCGACGACAGACAGCACCTTCGCCGCCGACAACTTCCAGACACCGGCGGAAGCGGGGTCCGCGAACCGGTCCAGGGTGAGCTTGTCGGCGGGCGTCGGCGGGTGGGTGGCGACCACGTCCAGGTTTGCCAGGATTCGTAAAGCGCCTGTCGGTTTTGGGGTCACCGACTGGTAGGTGTCCGTCAGGCCCAGGGACCACGCCCCGAGCGGGTTGATCCGGAGGTACAAGAGCCCGTCGTACCGGCTGAGGCAGGACAGGTCGTCGGTCCCCCACCGGTCCTCGTAGTCGCTCCGGACGCCCTGCGGCGACACGTACGCGACGTCGACCAAACCGAGGGTGGCCGCGTACTCGAACAGAAACGCCAGAACGTAGCGTCCCTGGAGCTGTTCCCAGCTGTGCTGGGAATCGTACCCGAGGCTCCCGTACTCGGGGTCGGTGACGTACAGCTCCCATGGCGACCGGGCCAGCTCGAACGACCGCCCGGTCGCGCGGGTCAGGCGGAAGAAGTCGTCGGGCGTGAACCACTCGCCCGGCGGACAGTCCGCGAGCAGACGGAGTACCGCCTTGCGGCGGTCGGCGGTCGCACTCAGACCGGCGCGGCCCTGGCCCTTGATCGCCTCCACCCGGGCGAACTCGTCGAGCAGCTTGGTCTTCAGCCACGCCGCCCACATCTTCTTGAGCACCCCGGCCGGCGCCGCGGTCAGTGCCGCCCGCCCCGCCGGGGTGAGTTTCAAGGCGTCCCCTTTCTTCTCGGCCAGCCCGGCCGCCTGCACCAGCATCGGCCAGGCGAACGACTTGATCCCGAGGTCGTGGGCCGGGTCGTTATCGTATTCGTTCGCGTCGTCCGGGGTGTAGAAGTCGCCGCCGGTCAGCACCTCCGTCACCGCGCGCCGACTGGCCTCGGTCGGCACCCGCTTCTTGTCGGTCACCCGGACCTTCCCCGCATCGATCAGCCGCAGGACGGCCGACAGGTCGGCCTCGGCATCTCGGGCCGTCTCTCGGACAAGGACTTGAAAGGTCTCCTCGCTGCCCGGGCGAGGTTTCCCCTTCCAGTCGTACTGATGGAAGGTGTGTTCCGACGGCGGTTCGGCCGATGTGGGTATGCGAAATGGCTCGGGCGGCGGAACAAACTCGAGCAGAATCGCGCGAACCTCGGTCGGCAACATCTTGCCGTCGGCGAAGAAGAGGGACACGGGCCGCGGGGCGGTCTTCGGCCGGCCGTACGACCCGCGGTCCGGCTTCGCGTCCGGTTCGTGCCACTCGGGCTCCCGGGCGTGGCGGGCTACGAACTGGGTCTTCGAATACCGCCCTTGCGGGTCGTGGGCCGCCTCCCGGACGGCGAGCGCGGCGAGCGGCTCGAGTTGTTCGTAGAGTCGACGGACACGCGCCGGGTCGGTCATCGCCCCGGTGACGAGGTCGACGAGATCGCCCTTCTTCTTCGGCGGGTCTTCGACCAGCAGGGCGGCCAGCGGGCGGAGCCGCTCGATGGTCAGCCGGCCGAACGCCTGCCCGGCCGACAGTGGCCCTTCATCCCGGTTCCCCCACGCCATCACGTACCCTCACTTCCTACCTTCCTCACGAAACCGGTCCGACCCGACTGGCCGGTACGCCGGGCGGATCGCCTACCCCCGCTGTTTACGTGTCCGGGACCATCCTATTCCTTGCGATCCTCCCCGCGGCGGTATTCCGACGGCGTCTTGCCCGTGTGCTTCAGGAACGCCCGACCGAAATAGGACGCGCTGGAGAAGCCGAGCTCGTGGCCGACCTGTTCCACCGAGAGCGCGGGGTCGGCGAGGAGCCGCTTGGCCTGCCAGATCTTCAGGTGGTTGAAGTAGGTCATGATCCCGCAGTCGAAGGCCGCGCGGAACACTTCCTTGGCCCGCGTCGTACTCATTCCGACCTCCCGCGCGATCTCCCCCAGGCTGAGCCGATCCCGCACCCGGGCGAGCAACAGCCGGCGGATTGTCTGCGCGGCATCGAGGTCGGCGGGGACGGTCGGCCGGGCGCCCCCAATCCTCTCCCGCACCTGACCGAGCAGGGCCAGCAGCACCCCGACGAGGACCAGTGGTTCCCGCGGTTGCTCGGCCGTGAGGTGATCGGCGGCGAGCCAGTAGGAGTGGTGCAGTTCGCGGTCGCTCGTCGTACTGAAGCGGGTCAGGCTCCCACTCCCGACCCGGCCGGCCAGGTCCCGACAACAGCTGTGAATTCCCGCGCCGACGGGCCAGTGGCCCGGGTGCGCCGTGTCGAGGAGCAGGCTCAGCGTCGCCGCCGTGTGCCGGCCGTCATTCCGCCATGAGTGCCGGAGGCCAGGCCCAATGAGGTAGAACACCCCGGGCTCCAGGGAGTTCTCTCCCTGGGGAGAACACAGGGTGAGCGGGCCGTCGAGGCAGCCGTGCAGCGCGATGCAGGGATGACTGTGCGGTTGCGTCCGGGTGGCCGGTGGGAAGTGGCCTGAAACGAAGTGCAGAAATGGCCGTGGAGTCGGTCGCAGGTAAGCGAGGTAGCTGCGATCCTGGAGCACCGGAGGCGTTTCCGGCATCGGGTCCCCAGGCGCACTCGCGGCCGGCTCGGTTGACCGTCGTTGCCGTGTCATGGTCTCCGCTCCCCGAACGCTCGCCCGTCTCACGTCTCATCTCCTCACGCGTAACCGAGCGGAGTGGCGGAAACAAGAGCCCGGACGTCTGACGTCCGAAATGAACAGTTTTCCGGCCGGGTGTGCCTGTTTCCGGTTGACCCGACGCCGTATCCTCGGACGATGGATAGTACTCCGCGAAGTGCCCCGCCAGCCGGCCCGCCTCCCTGCCGAACACTCCTGGATGAGATTCCGATGCGCCCCCGGCCCCAGCTGCTCTTGCTACTCCTCGTACCCCTCGCGGGTGTCGGGGTGGGACGGAATGCGCTGACTGGTGCCGACACAAAGGCTGCCGCGGACAACCCGTCAGGTCGGGCAGCGACTTTCGACGACGTTCGCCCCCTTTTCCAGGCGAAGTGCGTCCGGTGTCACGGTGAGAAGGTCTCCAAGGCCGACCTGAATTTGACCACGATCGCCGGAGTCTTGAAAGGCGCGGAGTCTGGCCCGGTGGTCGTTCCCGGCAAGCCCGACAAGAGCCCGCTGTACGAGCAGGTTCATAGCGGGATGATGCCCCCCGGTAAGAAGGACCCCTTGAGCGACGCCGAGGTCGGGATCATCCGGGACTGGATCGCCGGAGGGGCCAAACCCGGTCTCGTCGACCGGTCGCAAGCCGATCTCGCGGCCGGCCCGGCGGTGACCCAGCACGACGTCATCCCGATCATGCTCCGCCGGTGTACGGCCTGCCACGGGCGGCATCGACAGGAAGGCGGGCTCGACCTGCGGACGAAAGCCGCGATGCTTCGCGGCGGCAAATCCGGAGCGGCGATCGTCCCGGGCAAGCCGGCCGAAAGTCTGCTCCTCAAGAAGCTTCGCACCGGCCAGATGCCGCCACCGGACCGGCTGGTCGAGGCGAGTGTCCAGCTGATAATCCCGGTCGAAATCGAGGTGGTCGGGAAGTGGGTCGCGGCCGGCGCGCCCGAGGTCACCGTCGAGCCTGACGTTGCCACGACAACCCCCGACCCCCTCGTCTCCGACAAGGACCGCGAGTTCTGGGCATTCCAACCGCCCCGGCCGGTCGTGGTGCCGACGGTCCGCCACACCGACCGGATTCGCAATCCGATCGACGCGTTCGTTCTTCACAAGTTGGAGGAAAAGGGCCTCACCCTTTCCCCCGAGGCCGATCGGCTCACTCTGCTCAGACGGCTCTCCTTCGACCTGACCGGCCTCCCGCCCGATCCGGCCGAGGTCCGCGAGTTCCTGGCCGACTCCTCCCCCAACGCCTACGAGAAGGCGGTCGACCGGCTGCTCGCCTCCCCACGCTACGGCGAGCGGTGGGGCCGGCACTGGCTCGACCTGGCCGGGTACGCGGACTCCGAGGGGAAGCGCGAGCAGGACCTTCCCCGGCCGAACGCCTGGCGGTACCGCGACTACGTCATCGACTCGTTCAACGCCGACAAGCCGTTCGACCGGTTCCTTCTCGAACAGATCGCCGGCGACGAGCTGGCCGACTACGAGTCGGCCCCCGAGATCACACAGGAACTGTACGCCAACCTCGTGGCGACCGGGTTCCTCCGGATGGCGCCCGACGCGACCTGGGCAAACATCACCGGGTCGGTCGCCGATCGCGTGGAAGTGGTCGCGGACGAGATCGACGTGCTCGGGTCGGCGGTCATGGGTCTGACGTTGAAATGTGCCCGGTGCCACACCCACAAGTTCGACCCGATCCCGCAGCGGGACTATTACCGGCTCGTGGCCGTCTTCAAGGGGGCCTACGACGAGTACGACTGGCTCAAACCGGACGTCCGCCCGGGGCTCGGCCCGGTCAGTCAGGATGTGGTCGGCGGACGGCTGCTGCCTTTTGCCACGACTGCCGAGCAACGGGCTCGCGACGCGCACAACGCCAAGATCCGGGCAGAGGTCGAGCCCCTTCGCTCGGCGCTCGACGAGAAAGAGAAGGCGCTGACAGCGAAGTTTGTCGAAGACCGGCTCACGCGATTGCCCGACGTCCTGCGGGATGACCTCCGGGCGATGCTCGCCACTGCCCCGGACAAACGGGACACCGTCCAGAAGTATCTGGCCGGGAAGTTCGAAGGGCAGTTGCGGGTCGATCGGAACACACTCAAGACGCTCGACCCGGCGTTCAAAATACTGGCCGACGAGACCGACGCCAGGATCGCCACCCTGACGGGCCGCCAGCTCCCGGCGCCCCAGATCCAGGCGTTATGGGACCGCGGCGAGCCCACGCCGACCTACGTCTACCGTCGCGGCGACCCGCTGAGCCCCGCCCGGCTGGTCGGGCCCGGGGTGCCGTCCATGTTGACCGACGGGAAGACGCCGTTCGAGATCAAACCCCCGTGGCCGGGAGCCAGGAAGACGGGCCGGCGGCTGGCGTTCGCCCGCTGGCTCACCCGTCCGGACCACCCGCTCACCGCGCGCGTCGCCGTGAACCGGCTGTGGAAGCACCACTTTGGGTCGGGTATCGTCCCGAGCCTGGGGAACTTCGGGAAGACCGGCACGCCGCCAACGCATCCCGAGCTGCTCGACTGGCTCGCCCGGGAGTTCGTCCGGCAAGGCTGGAGCGTGAAGGGGATGCACAGGACGATGGTGACGAGCGCCACTTATCGCCAGTCGTCCAATGTGGCCCCGGAACTGGAAAAGCTCGACCCGGCGAACACCCTGTACTCGCGGATGCCGCTTGCCCGGCTGGACGCCGAATCGCTCTATGATTCACTCTTGCTGGTCGCCGGCCGTCTGGATGAGACGCGGGGCGGGCCGGCAGACCCCGTCCAGACCCGCAAGGACGGACTGGTTACACCGGTCGGGACCGAGCGCGGTTGGCGACGCCTGCTCTACGTTCGGCAAACGCGGAAGCAGCTGCCCACTCACCTGGAGACGTTCGATTTCCCGCAGATGAACCCGAACTGCGTCGGCCGGCGGGATTCGACCGTCGCCCCACAGGCACTCCATCTGATGAACAACGGGCTGGTCGATCAGCTCGCCGGGGACTTCGCCCGGCGGGTCCGACGCGAGGCGGGTGTGGAGTTGAGTACCCAGGTCGAAAAGGTCTATCTAATCGCACTCGGCCGTCACCCTAGCGCCGAGGAAAAGAAACTGGGAGAGACCTCGCTCCGACGGCTCGTGGACGAGTGGACCAAACAGCAGCGCGGCACAGGCAAGGCAGATCCCGAGGCCGCCGGGATGAAGGCACTTTCGACGTACTGCCACGCGATACTGAACTCGGCCGGGTTCCTGTATGTGGACTGAGGGTCAGTCGATGGCTCAGCTTGAGTTCGCCGAGTCTGCTCCGACGCAGCTCAGCCGGCGGGCGTTCTTCGGCCGCGTGTCCGGGCTCACGTACGGGGCCGCGCTGGCCCACCTGCTCGGCCAGGACGTTCCGCTGCGCGCCGCCGGGGGGTCCGCCCCCCACCCGGCCGACCTCCGGCCGCGCCTGCCTCACTTCCCGGCGAAGGCCAAATCGGTCATCCATCTGTTCATGAACGGCGGCCCCAGCCAGATGGACCTGTTCGACCCGAAGCCGGAACTCGAGAAGCACCACGGGGAGGCGTACTTCGACAAGATCGCTGGCGAAGTCGAGTTCGCCAAGGACGCCGGCGCCCTGATGCGGAGCCCGTTCAAGTTCGCCCGACACGGGAAGTGCGGCGCGTGGGTGTCGGACGCGATGCCGCACCTCGCCGGTGTCGTGGACGACCTCGCCTTCATCCGGTCGATGTACACCACCAACTTGACGCACGAACCGGCCCTGTACCTCATCCATACGGGCAAGATGGGCCCCGGGCGGCCGGCGCTCGGCGCGTGGGTGGTGTACGGGCTGGGGAGTGAGAACCAGAACCTACCCGCGTACGTCGTCCTCGACGACCCGCTCGGGCTGCCGATCAACGGCGTGGAAAACTGGCAGGCGGGGTTCCTCCCGCCGGTCTTCCAGGGGACCCGCTTCCGGTCCACGGGCTCGCCAGTCCTGAACCTGCGGCCCGAGACCGAGCGGCCGGCGGGGGTGGTGGAAGCTGAGCGCGAGTTGCTCGCGGAACTCGACCAGATCCACAAGCGGCAGCGGCCCGCCCAGCCCGCCCTCGACGCCCGGATCGCCAGCTATGAGCTCGCCGCCCGGATGCAGCTGGCGGCGACCGACGCGCTGGATATCTCCCGCGAGCCCCTGGCGGTCCACGAGATGTACGGCGTCGGGAAGGCACCGACCGACTCGTACGCCCGCCGCTGCCTGATCGCCCGCCGGCTGGTGGAACGCGGGGTGCGGTTCGTCCAGCTGTACATCAACCAGCACATCTGGGACAACCACACCGCCCTGGCGACCGACCTCAAGGCCGCGTCCGACCGCACCGACCGGCCGATCGCCGCGCTCCTCCGCGATCTGAAACAGCGGGGCCTGTTGGAGAGTACGCTGGTGGTCTGGGGCGGGGAGTTCGGCCGGCTCCCGATCGCCCAGCTGCCCAAGGACAAGGACGAGCGGCGGGCCGGCCGCGACCACAACAAGAACGCATTTTGTACGTGGATGGCCGGCGGCGGGGTAAAGGGCGGAACGACCTACGGGGCGACGGACGAATTCGGCCTGCGGGCGGTCGAGAACCGGGTGAGCGTGGCCGACTGGCACGCGACGATCCTACACCTGATAGGGCTGCGCCACGACCAGCTCGCCCTCGACCAGAACGGCCTGAAGGAAAAGCTGACCGGCGTCGACGGGGCCCGGGTGGTGAATGGAATACTGGCGTAAGACGGGCGGCGGGGGGACCGTTACCCATAGCCCAGGGACATCGCCCCGGGCCGGGTTCTGCGTGTCGTCGGAAGGCTCTCTTCCTCTCCTCCCCCCCTTGGGTGCTGTGTCGAAACGCTTGGTTTTGTAGGGTGGGTCGAGTCTTCGAGGCCCACCGTGATTAACACCGGTGGGCCTCGAAGACTC
>JAQGHQ010000006.1 GCA_028288765.1 Gemmataceae bacterium
CGGGGCGGCGAAGGCGGCCGCCGCCGCGGTCCCGGCCCGCAAGCCCGTCGCGCAGTCCGCCGCGCCGGACACGATCCCGATCACGCACCCGGACCCACTGCCCACCCTCCCCGCCCTCCAGCTCGACCCAGACGGGCCGCTGCAACTCCATCCCGGCGACATCCCGATCCACTCGCACACCGACCCGACCACGTCGTCGTCCCTCCTGCGGGCCGTCCCGCCGCCGGACGACGACGAGGCCGGCGGCGAGCCGCCTCAGTACGACCTCCCGCCGCTCACCCTCCTCAACGACCCGGAGCCGTTCCCGGTTGACGACCACGAGCAGAAGCTCCGCGACGTGGCCGTGCTGCTGGAGAAGACGTTCCAGGACTTCGGCCTGAACGTGAAGGTGGTCGGCATCCACACCGGGCCGGTCATCACGCAGTACGAGGTCGCCCTGGAAACCGGCCTCCGGCTGAACAAGGTGACCAACCTGGCCGACGACCTGGCCCTGAACCTCCGGGTGTCGAGCGTCCGCGTGGTGGCCCCGCTCCCGGGCCGGAGCACGGTCGGGATCGAGGTCCCGAACGCGATCCGCCAGACGGTCCGGCTGAAGGAGCTGGTCTCCGCCCTGGCCGCCACGCCGAAGGTGACGAAGTTCAAGCTGCCGATCTTCCTGGGCAAGGACGTGGAGGGCCGGCCGCTTGCCTACGACCTGGCCGACATGCCCCACCTGCTGATCGCCGGCCGGACCGGGACCGGGAAGTCGGTCTGCCTGAACACGATCATCCTGAGCCTGCTCCTCACCCGCACCCCGGAGGAGTGCCGGATGATCCTGATCGACCCCAAGAAGGTCGAGCTCTCCGACTACGCCCACATCCCCCATCTGATGACCCCGGTGGTGAAAGACGAGAAGAAGGCGGAAGCGATTCTGGCGTGGGCGGTGGACAAGATGGAGGAGCGGTACGAGTGGCTGCACCGGGCCCGGGTCCGGAAAATCTCGGCGTACAACGATCTCCCGTTCGACGAGATCGTCCGCCGGGTGAACCCGGACTCGGAGGAGGAGCGGCGGGCGATTCCCCGGAAGATGCCGTACATCATGATCCTGATCGACGAGGTCGGCGACCTGATGATGAAGATGAAGAAGGAGATCGAGGGGAACATCATCCTGCTGGCCCAGAAGTCGCGGGCGGCCGGGATTCACCTGATCCTGGCCACCCAGAAGCCGACGGTGGACGTGATCACCGGGCTGATCAAGTCGAACCTCCCGGCCCGGATCTGCTTCCAGGTGACGAATCGGTCGGACAGCGGGGTAGTGCTCGACGAGAAGGGGGCGGAACGGCTGCTCGGGATGGGCGACATGCTATTCCTTCAGAACGGCACGCTCACCCGGGCGCAGGGCGCGTACGTGGAGGACAAGGAGATCGAGCGGGTGGTCGACGCGGTGGCGACCGACACCCCGAACTACGACAGCGAGCTGTTGAACCTGAAGACCCGCGACCAGCAGGGGGACGGGGAGGGCGGGTCGGTCGGGGAGAAGCTCCGCGACCGCGACCCGGTGTACGAGCAGGCGGTGGAGATCGTGATCCGGGAGCAGCGCGGGAGCACGTCTTTGCTGCAGCGGGCCCTCGGGATCGGGTACGGGAAGGCGTCCCGGCTGATCGACTTCATGGCCGAGGACGGGATCGTCGGGGCGTTCAACGGGAGCAACGCCCGGCAGGTGCTGATCACGCCCGAGGAGTGGACTTCGCGGAAGAACGCGGGGTGAGCCGGTCAGAGAATCTCACGCAAAGTCGCAAAGATCGGAGATCGGAATTGTGACTTCGATCTCCTTTGCGTATTTGCGTATTTGCGTCTTTGCGTGAGATTATCTACGACCCCGCGTCTTTGCGTGAGTTTTTATCCTCCCCTGTCCGGATAACCGCCGCCCCGCCCGCGATCCCGTAGCGAACCGGCACGCAGTGCGTGCCCTACAAGACTCATCACGCCCGAGGAGTGGACCTCGCGGAAGAACGCCGGGTAGAAAAGCTCACGCAAAGCCGCAAACTCGCGAAGAAGACCCAAGTCTCATTCCGATCATTGCGACTTGGCGTCTTTGCGTGAGCTTTTATGCGATCTGGACCAGTCTCGCCCGCTGGCAGAGTGGATACGCGGCGACACACGCATCGATCAGGCCGCGCATCTCGTCCACGGAATACCCGTAGAGGTACAACGCCGTCTCGGTCGGCCCTTGCCAGTACCCTTGAATCGACCCCCGGTCACCGAGAAGCCGATTCAGTTCCTGATAGAGCTCGTTGACGTCGCTCGTCGCGTAGACCTCGTCGGGCAGGTCGGTCCCGTTCAGGTAGATCGCCAGCCCTTCGAGGACTCCGAACGGCACCTCGACCGGCTGTCCGTCTTCTTCGTATTGCAGTTTCGACCCCTTCGGCGCCCCGCACCCGGCGAGGAAATCGCAGACGAACGGAACCCCGTTCGGGAGGTCGTGGAGATCGATGTCGATTCCACAATAGTCGATTTCACCGGCTTCTGATTGACCGGTCCCGCCGCCGGTGATCTCGGCGAAGCCGTTTTCTGCCAGCGCTTCCGCCAGGGGTTCTTCGTACCGGTCGCCGCGATCGAGCGGCAGGACGCGGGCGTTCAGGTAGGCGTAGGCAGGTACCGGTTCCGGCGGCATGGCGTGCGTCCCCCGCGTGAGTGTGAAGCAGGTCCCCGGGTCGTCGCCCCGTCTCGGACTCGAATCACGGTACCCCGGTGAATGCCGGCGCACAAGAAGCGCGTCAGCCCTCGTGCCCGCTTCGGGAGCGTCGGTCTAACATTTCACCAGCATAGCGCGCGCATGTCGGCGCCGGCGGGCTTATTATCGGCGACAGCCCGATGCCGCCGGAGGTCCTCATGGCCGCCACAGCCCGCGCCCTGCTCCGCCACCTTCCGCCCGCCGAAGTCCCACCGACGGACGCCGACCTCCTCCGCCAGTACGCCGAGACCCGGGACGAAGCCGCGTTCGCGGAGCTGGTCCGCCGGAACGGCCCGCTGGTCCTACGGGCCTGTCGGAACGCCCTCCGGGATCATGCCGCGGCCGACGACGCCTTCCAGAGCACCTTCCTCCTGCTCGCCCGGAACGCCACCCGGCTGACGGGATCCCCGTCCGTCGCCGGCTGGCTCCATA
>JAQGHQ010000048.1 GCA_028288765.1 Gemmataceae bacterium
ACGTGGAACGGTTCGAGGAACTCGGCTAACGCCGGCAGGGCCGCCGCCGGTGCCCAGGGGATACGGGAGGTCGCGTTCATACCCCGTTAGAGGGGGCCAACCGCCCAGAAGTTACAAAGCAATATTAGGAGGTTGTTGAAGTCGTGAGCGACGCCGCCGGCCAACTGCCCGAACGCGTCCATCTTCTGGACTTGCCGGAACTGCTCCTCCAGTTGCTTCATCTGGGTGAGGTCGACCAGCATGTTGACCGCTCCGACGATTTCTCCTGCGGCACCGCGGAGGGGTTCGGGGTGCGGCAGGACATGAGATCTGGAACCGCCGGGACGCTCGATGATGATTTCCTCGCCACGGACGCCACGGCCTTCGCGTAGCGTCACTGCCACCTGGCTGAGATCGGGCGGTAACGGGGTTCCGTCTGGTCGAAAGATTTTCCAAGATCCGCACCAACGGTCCTTGCCGAGCTCTGGTCGCCGGCCCCATAACTCGACGGCGTGTTCGTTGAAGAGCGTGATCCGACCCGTCTGATCTGTGGTGTACACAGCCGCCGGCAGCGCCATGACCAAGTTGCGGAAGCGCTCCTCGCTGATCCGAAGCTCTTCGAGACTTGTTTTTTGGCCATCGACATCGGTACAGGTTCCGTACCAGTGCGAATCGGTTCCCGCTGCGTCTGGGGCGGCGATCGCGCGGACCAAAAACCACCGATAATGCCCGGTATCGCGTTCGTTGAGGCGGGCTTCGATCTCGAAAGGGGTACGGTACCGGACAGAATGGGCCCACGCATCCTGGGCCCGCTGCCAATCATCGGGGTGAATGATGGAGATCCAGGTTTCTTCGTTATCCGCATCTCGCGAGGAGTCGGAAAATTTGCGCAGTTGCACATTTGAATAGTTGATTGTTCCATCGGACCGGGCCGTCCACACGATCTGCGGCATCGCATCGGCAAGTTGCCGGAACTGCGATTCGCTCGCGTGGAGTGCGGCCTCGGTCCGACGCCGTTCACAAAACTGACTGATCTGGCAGGCGATATTGTCGAGCGTGGCGACGAGTAAGTTGTCCAGCTCACGAAGCTCGGGGTTGTAGAACTCGATGACCCCCACCATTTCCGTACCCTGACGCATTGGCAAGCCGAACCCGCAACACAACCCCTCACGCGTAACCGCTGAAGTGTCCGTTGGGTGGCTGTCGGTCCTGATGCCTGATTCCCAGGCGTGTTCGCCAGTACGCCAGATACGCCCGGCAAGACCGATGCCCCGTTCGAAGACCGTCTTCTGATACAAGGCCTGGATGAAACTCGCATCCGCAGACGGAGAGTGCCAGATGTGCATCCGACGCAGTACGTTGGCCCTCCGATCGACCGTCCAGAGTACAGCGACCTCACAGCGCAAGCACTCGCCGAGAGTCGGCAACAGCCTCGGACCGGCCTGCTCCAGATTCTTGGACTCGATCAAGATACCAGTGACGGCCTGCTCGGCTTTCAGAAAACGCTCAGATCGCTTTCGCTGCGTAATGTCATATGCAATAGCCGAGGCCCCGTTCACGGCTCCGTTCGCGTCACACACGGGGGAAATGCTCAGGAGTACCTCGACCCGTCGCCCGCCCTTCCGTACGCACACCGTCTCATAAGGCGGTATGTGGTCTCCGGTTGATAACCGCTGCGCCACTCCGTGAAAACTCTCCGGGGGGTCGGAGCGGCGGCGGGCGAGCGGGAAAAGTACCGAGATGTGCTTGCCGAGGATTTCTTCCGCCGCGTAGCCGTAAAGGCGCTCCGCTGGGGTGCTGCTGATTTGACGGACAGTCCGAGTGCTTAAGATGGCCATTCGGGAAGGAGTCCAGTGATGGCCCGGAAAGCACCCCACCCAGCTCGCCCGCAATCCCGTCGCCAGTTCACCGACGAGTTCCGGCGAGACGCGGTCCAGATGCTCCTGGATGGGCACTCGGCCGCGTCCATCGTCGACCGACTCGGGCCTGTCCGGCCCCACCCTCTTGTACCGGTGGAAGGCCCAACAACTCCGACACGGTGGCCCCATCGCCTCCTCCCTGGAGGATCGGGTCCGCGCGCTCGAGGCCGAACTGGTCCGGGTCACCCGGGAACGGGACGTGTTAAAAAAAGCGTTGGCCATTTTCGGCCGGAACGAGTGACCGACGTGTACGCCGCGGTCGAGGCCATCGCCCGGGACGGGGCCCTCCCGACGGGCACGGTCTGCGACGTGCTCGGGGTGAGTCGGTCCGGGTTCTACGCCTGGCACGCCGCCGAGCCGACCGCCCGGGAACGGGACCTCCGCGACCTGACCCCGACCGTGGTGGACATCTTCCGCCAGCACCGCCGCCGGTACGGGGCCCGGCGGATCGCGGCCGAGCTGAAGGATCGGGGGATCGTGTGCAGCCCGAAGCGGGTCGCGAAGATCCTCCGGGCACAAGGCCTCCGGGCCATCAAGCCGAGGTCGTTCGTGCCGCGGACGACGGACAGCCGGCACGGCCTGGGGTACAGCCCGAAGCTCCTGGTCGATGCCCCGGACCCGACCCGCGTCGATGAGCTGTGGGTGGCGGACATCACCTACCTGCCGCTGCGGGGCGGCGGGTTCTGTTACCTGGCCGGGGCGATGGACCGGTTCTCCCGGGACCTGGTGGGGTGGTCGATCTCGTCGTCGATGGCCGAGCCGTTGGTCCGGGCCGCCCTCCGGCAAGCGATCCGCGAGCGGCAACCGCCGGCCGGACTGATCCACCACAGCGACCGCGGGGGCCAGTACGCCGGGGCGGAGTACCGGGCCGTGCTCCGGCGGGCCGGGAGCCGGCAGAGCATGAGTCGAGCGGACAACTGCTACGACAACGCGTTCATGGAATCGTGCTGGGGAACGCTCAAGCGGGAACTCGAAATGACCGAGTATCCGAGTGAGGCGGCGGCCCGGACGATCGTCGCCGAGTTCGTGAGGTACTACCGGTTCGAGCGGAAGCATTCGTCGATCGGATACCTCACCCCCCACCAATTCGCCACCCGAATGATGACCAGCACGTAAGCACTCGGACTGTCCGTCAAATCGGCAGCATCTCACGCTGCTGGATTCCAGCTCGTGATGTTGCCGTCGAGCGTCTGGGCGATGATCGCGTCGGAGGACGACTCGATGATGGCCGCCAGTCGCGCCGCCGTTTGCTCGGCTTTCAACTTGTCGTCTTTGAATCGCCGGCGAACGAGAGCCTGTTTGACGGCCGGACCCAAGCGACACAACCGATCCTTAATGATATAATCGCTCGCGCCGCGTTGCATGGCCTGCACCGCGCGCTCCTCGCCGATGGTGCCCGAAACGATGATGAAGGGAATGTCCAGGTCACACGCTTGCATAATGTCGAGGGCGCGCAGCGAGTCGAACTCCGGCATGGTGAAATCGGCGAGGATGATCTCGGGGTCCCGTTGCAAGTGGTCCCGGAAATCCTGCTCGGTCTCCACCCGATCGCCGATGGGGTCGTAGCCGGCGATGCGCAGGGCGTGCAGCACCGACTCGGCGTCGGAGCGATTGTCTTCGAGCATGAGAAGGCGAAGCGGTATGACCATGTTCAGGTGCCCACGGGTCGATCGAGCAATTCGGATAACGGTCGACTCACGCGGTCTGCGGAGAATCGATGTAGAGCAGTTGCAGGTGTCCTGCGAGAACCAATTGTCATCACATTCCCACATGACGGTCGGCGGAAAAGTAGTCGGCGATTGCCACGAAACTTGCAGCAACATTGTTAACCCGGGTCAGCACGTTGCCTTCTGGAGTCTGCTCGATAACCAGCTTTCCACCGAAGCTTGCGGCGACGTGGTCGGACATGGTCAGCTCCCCGGGTGACCCGACCTCCAGGGCCTGGAAGCAAGCCGAGGTGCCCGGAGGGACCACGCCCACGATGTCACAACCTAGACGTGTGCGAATCTCCGTTAGCTTGATCGGGGAGGGATTCTCGGTTCGGTTTACGATGACCGTGCCAACGCGGTTGCCGCCGACCCCCCAAGTCTGGAACTGGCTGAGAGCGACCTTCGCACAGACAACTGCGCCGAGTGTCTGCTCCGTCACCACGGCGACGAAGTTACAGAGTCGAACCGCCGCTTGCATCGCGACCGAAGGTTGATTGGGCAAGTCCAGAATGGCGAACTCCGCCATCTTGGCCAGCCCTTTGATCACGGCTTCGGCCTGGCCGGGATCGATCTCCTTAAACAGATCTTCCGGCTGAGGACCGAACAGAATCCGCAACTCCGCGGGACCGTTGCACAAAAGCACCCGCAGGTCGTGCTCGACCAGGCGCTCGGGAAAATGGTCCAACACGGTGCGTAAGCTCTTGGCCGGCTGCTGGCGCAAGTGGCATGCAAGCGTCCCGAACGAAGGACGCATCTCGACCAGGATGACCGACCTCTGTTTCTTGGCCAGAGCTAACGCGACGTTAAGGGCGACCGTCGTGGTGCCCACTCCACCTTTCGCCCCCACGAAGCCAACCACGCGAGCGGAGTTGCCGGAGCTCGGCTCGTTGATCGGCCCGCTCTGCGATCTTTGCCTGACGAGTGCGTATCGCAACACGCGAGCCAGTTTCGTGCCGTCAACCTGGCGCTTGACCAGATAGTCCTGAGCGCCTTTCTCCACAGCCGCTGCGCCGAGAGTGTCATCGTCCTCGCCTGTGAGAACGACAATGGGAACCTGCGGGGCTTGACTGTGGAGTGTGAGAAAGGTCTCGAGCCCCTGGCTGTCCGGGAGGTTGAGGTCTAATAACACGATGTCGATCCCACCTCGATCAAGTCGCTCCAGCGCGAACCTCAAGCGATCGACGCATTCCACCTCATAGGCACCCTCCTTGGCGTCGGCCAACCATCGTTGAGCCTGACGCGCTTCGATGCGGTTGTCTTCGACTAGCAGTACAGTCAGGGGTTGCGACATTATCGGATCCTTGAGTTGTTACTCGGCAGCCAAAGGGGTCATGTCCGCCAGAGTGCGTGTTCTTTTGTTAGATGTTTCTCAGGTCTTCGCCGACGCGGTAACGTCCATCAGGGTCGCCGTGAGCCGGCTCATTTCTCTGGTCAGAACAAGGCCGGCGGCTTCCGCGTGCTCCCAGTCGGCGTACCGACCGACCATTTCCATCCGCAGCGCGGCCTCGACAGCCTCTCGATCATTAAAAGCTCCGGCCGAGCCTTTGAGTGTGTGGGCTGCGAACTTCAATGCCCGCCCATCGCGATCTGCCACGGCCGCACGGATCTCCGACAGGGACTTCGGGCAGTCTTCGAGGAACATCCCGGCGAGTCCACGCCGGAAGGCGTTATCTGCCTCCAACGGGTCCACAGCGGTGGACCCGGCACCCATCCCCTCCACGTCCGCTTCCGCCCGCCCTGGGCCGGAAACGGCGATGGCGATGGCGGCGAAGAGTGCTTCTTCCTGTATGGGTTTGCCGACGTAGCCATCCATGCCCGCCTCCAGGCACCGCTCGCGGTCCCCCTTCATCGCATTGGCGGTCAGGGCCACAATCGGGAGTCGCCGGCCGGTGACTTTCTCCCTCTCCCGGATCCGGGCCACCGCTTCGAAACCGCCCATGATGGGCATGTGCTCGTCCATCAGCACCAGATCGAACGGCGATCGTTCCAGTGCGCCGAGGGCTTCTTGGCCGTTGATCTTCACCGCGACAGTGTGTCCCACGTTTTCCAGCAGGCGAACCACGACCATGGAATTGATGGCATTATCCTCGGCCACCAGGATGCGCAGGCGGCAACACCCTCGAGTGCCCTCCGGTTCGATTGGCAGTTGCCGAGACCTCGTTTCGGCGGACGGGCTCTGCCGCCCAAAGCGGGCCGTGAAATGGAACGTACTGCCGCGGCCGAACTCGCTCTCGACCCAGATGCGGCCTCCCATCATTTGCACGAGCTGCGTGGAGATGGCCAAGCCGAGACCAGTGCCGCCGTAGGTGCGAGTCGTGGAACTGTCCGCCTGGGTGAAGGCCTCGAAGATGATCCGTTGCTTGTCGATCGGGATACCGATACCGGAATCGCGCACGCTGACATGCAACCATGTCGCGCCCTGTGCTGGCGATTCCATTTCCACCACGACCGCGATTTCCCCCCGAGGAGTAAACTTGACCGCATTGCCGACCAGGTTGACGATGATCTGTCGGAGCCGGGCCGGATCGCCGATCAAGGCATGGGGTACATCCGGCCGGACTTCACAGTGCAGTTCGAGACCCTTCGCCTCCGCGCCCAGGGCGAGAGTTTTCACGGCATTGCCGAACGTCTCACGCAAGTCGAATTCGAGCGACTCCAGGTCGAGTCGGCCCACCTCAATCTTGGAAAAGTCGAGGATGTCGTTGATGACGTGCAGGAGAGCGTCCGCGGACAGTTTCACGCCCTCGAGGTACTGCCTTTGTTCCGCAGTCAGCTCCGTGCGCAGGGCCAGGCCCGTCAAGCCGAGGATGCCATTCATGGGCGTGCGAATCTCATGGCTCATTTTGGCCAGGAACTCGCTCTTGGCGCGGCTGGCGGCTTCTGCCGCCTCCTTGGCCTGGATTAGTTCGTGCTCGGCCAGTCGCTTCTCGTTCCGCAGGACCTTTTTCTCCAGGGCGTGCGCCACCGCCTGGCCGACCCTTGCCAACCGATCTTTCATGATGTAATCGGTCGCGCCTCGTTGCATGACCTGAACCGCCCGCTCCTCGCCGATGGTACCCGAGACGATGATGAAGGGAATGTCCAGCTGACACGCTTGCATGATCTCGAGGGCGCGCAGCGCGTCGAATTCCGGCATGGTGAAATCGGCGAGGATGATCTCGGGAACCCGTTGCAAGTGGGTCCGGTAATCCTGCTCGGTCTCCACCCGATCGACAATGGGATCGTAGCCGGCATGACGCAACGCGTGCAGTACCGACTCGGCGTCGGAGCGATTGTCTTCGAGCATCAGGACGTGAAGCGGCGTGGCCATATTCGACTGCTCCTCTCGATCGATATCAACACCCGTCATTACAGTCTGTTGGCTGCCTGTTTATTAGCAGCCAGTAGTATCCCAGTTGTCTGGCGGTTTCGCTGAACTGTTCGAAGTCCACCGGCTTGACGATGTAACTGTTGACGCCCAGCTTGTAGCTCTCGATGATGTCGCGGTCTTGCGCCGACGACGTGAGCATCACCACGGGAACCAATCGGGTGCGCGGGTCGGCGCGAATCTGGCGCAGCACCTCCAGGCCGTCCACCAGCGGCAACTTCTTGTCGAGCAGGATCACCCGGGGGTTCTCGAAGCGGCGCTGGGCATAGGCACCCGCGCAAAAGACGAACTCCAATGCCTCGGCCCCGTCGCGCACCACATGGATTTTGTTGGCAAGGTTGTGCTTCTTGAACGCATGCAGCGCCAGCATTTCGTCGTTGGGATTGTCCTCGACCAGCAGAATCTCAACGCTTTTCTCGGTCATCGTTCGCTCCTCATTCGAGAGTGAAAGAAAACGTGGCACCCTGGTTGAGTTGGGCCTCGCCCCAGACCCGGCCCCCATGACGGTGAATGATCCGCTGCACGATGGCGAGGCCCACGCCCGTGCCGTCGTAATCGGCGGCGCGGTGAAGCCGCTGAAACACGCCGAAGAGTTTGTCGGCATACTTCATGTCGAAGCCAGCACCGTTGTCCTTGACGAAATACACCGTTTCTGTTCCAGGCACGGAGGTGGGCGGCACATGCCCGTTGGCGTGCGGTCGCGGCTCCGTTCGGCAGCCGATCGCAATATGCACGGCCTCGCGCTTGCGCGTGTATTTCAGGGCGTTGGAAAGTAAATTCATCCAGACTTGCTTGAGCAGGGTCGGATCGGCCTGGCACAGCGGCAAGTCGCAGATGACGATCTCCACCTTTCGACCTTCATGGTCCGTCTGCAACTCCGCGAGGCACAAACGTACAATCTTGCCCGGATCTACAGTTTGCTTGGTGAGCGCCAGGAGGCTCAGGCGTGAGAACGCGAGCAGGTCATCCACCAGCTGCCCCATTTGGCGAGTGTTGTCGCGCACCAACTTCAGGTAGGCTTTGCCTTGATCCGGCAGGGGGGCGGAATAGTCTTCAAGCAAAATGCGGGAGAAACCGTCGATCGCGCGGAGCGGCGCACGCAAATCGTGTGAGACGGAATAGGAGAACGATTCGAGTTCCCTGTTCGCAGCCTCCAGTTGCCCGGTGCGTTCCAGGACGCGTTGCTCCAGTTCTTCGTTGACCTTGTCCGACTCGAACAGGGTCGCCAGGCGAGATTCTTCCACGGAAAAGGCCACGTTGCGCGCCTGCTGCTGGAGTGCGTTGATTTTCGTGTCCGACTGCAAGAGGGTTTCTTCGCGCACGGCGTCCACGGAAACCGCCAGGTCCCGCGCTTGTTGCCCCAGCGCGGCGATTTCCGTGTCCGACTGCAGGAGTGCCTCTTCGCGCACGGTTTCCACGGAAACAGCCAGATCCCGCGCTTGCTGCCGCAGCCCAGCGATTTCCTTCTCGGATTGCAAACGTGTTTCCTTGCGCACGTTCTCGACGAACAGCGCCAAATACCGGGCTTGTTTCCCCAACGCCTCGATTTCCGACGTGGATTGCAGATGTGTCTGGTTTCGCAAGGTCTCCACGAAATCGGCCAGGTCGCGGGCTTTCTGTTCCAGGGCTTCGATTTTCTTGTCGGATTGCAGGAGGGTCTGCTGCCGTGTCGTTTCGACCAGACGAGCCAGGTCGCGGGCTTTTCGTTCGAGCGCCTCGATCCTCTTATTCGATTGTTCCAGGGTCTCCTGACGTACGGATTCGACCGAGCGAGCCAAATCGCGGGCTTGTTGTTCCAGCGATTCGATCTTCCGAACCGATTGGATGAGTGTTTCCGAATCAACTGGCTTATGGTGTGGCATTGCTGTTGATTTCCTTCGTGGCTTGGCGAGTGTTCGACAAATCGCGGGACGGTACATGCCGAGTGCCTCCGCCCTGGTGCACCCTACCCCGCTCACGGTCGACGTCCCCCCCGAGGGAGCGCCCGACCTGACAATTACCCTGAAGTGACGCCCACCCCCGACCGGGGATGATTTCGACCTGGTCTCCAACCAGTATCAGGGTGTGGGCATGGTCGAGGATCGTCTTCTCGTCGGGGAGGACCTTTTCCTCGTAGGGTCGCGAGCCGAGTACCGCCCGCCACCGCGAACGGCCCCCGCTCGGCTATCACGGCCAAGGCCGCCTCGCCCCGGCCGCAGTCGTGACTGCGGAACGACGACCGGCAGGAAAACCGATACCCATAGCGGGCCCAGCGGGCATCGCCCGGGGCCGGCCTCGGCGGTGCGGTCGAGAGGCCCTCTTGCTCCCCTCACCCCGCGGACTTCGCCGCGACCCTCGCCCCAGCGGGGAGAGGGTCACAACCGATCGGCCCAGTCGATGACTCAGACACAAACCCACTGAGGCCGTCACATTGACAGGCCACCCGGGCCATTCCCCTCCTCCCTCGCCCTCACGGGGAAAGGGGGACCCGAAACGGACACAGTCACCGGGTGCCTGTATCAGGAAGGGTCACTTTTCACCCACCGCTCGGCTAACGGGGCTGCAGGAACCGCTCGCGCGCGGCGGGCCACGTCGGATCGTCGTCGGCGCCGAGAATCGCTTCGCTCACGCGGGTTCTCCTGACCGACGGCGGCCGGGCCTCGGTCATCGCGGCGGGTCAATCGTCCGGCCACTTTGCCAGGCCGGCTAGCCCACCTTGTCCAGCACCTCGCGGACCTTGTGCGCGAGGGCCACCGGCGAGAATGGCTTCTGCAGGAAGTTCACGGCCTCGTGCAGCACCCCGTGGCGGACCACGGCATCGTCGGTGTACCCGCTCACGTACAGCACCTTCAGGCCCGGGTGCCGCTCGAGCAGCCGCTCGGCCACCGCCCGCCCGCCCTGGCCCGGCATCACCACGTCGGTCACCAGCAGGTGAATCGGACCGGCGTGGCGGACCGCCGCCCGCGCCGCCTCGTCCCCGTCGCCCGCCTCCACGACCGTGTACCCGCACCCGGCCAGGATGTGGCGGGTGAGCGCCCGTACCCCGGGGTCGTCCTCCACCAGCAGCACCGTCTCCGCCCCCCGCGGCGGGGCCAGCGCGCCGGCCCTCACCTTCGACCCACCGACGGGCCCGTCCGCCCGCGGCAGGTACACCTTGAAGGTGGTCCCGACCCCGGCCTCGGAATCGACCCCGATGTGCCCGCCGGATTGGGTGACGATGCCGTACACCGTGGCCAGCCCGAGCCCGGTCCCCTTGCCCGGACCCTTGGTCGTGAAGAACGGCTCGAAGATCCGCGCCTTCACCTCGGGGGTCATTCCGCACCCGCTGTCCGACGCCGCCAGCAGGATGTGCGGCCCGGGCCGGGCGCCGGGGTGGGCCCGGGCGTACTCGTCGTCCAGCTCCACGTTCCGCGTCTCGATCGTCAGCCGGCCGCCGGTCGGCATGGCGTCCCGGGCGTTGACCGCCAGGTTCAGCAGCACCTGCTCGACCTGACCGGAGTCGGCCCGGACCGGCCACAGCCCGTGGCCCGGGGCGATCGCGAGCCGGACGTCCTCGCCGATCACCCGGCGGAGCATCTTCTCGGTGTCGGCGACCACCGCGTTGAGGTCGAGTACCCGGGGGGCGAGTACCTGCCGGCGGCTGAACGCCAGCAACTGCCGGGTGAGCCCGGCCGACCGCTCCCCGGCCCGGTGGATCTCGGCCAGCAGGGCCCGGGACGGGTCGGCCGGCGGGAGGGACTGTAGGAGGAGGTCGCTGTACCCGTTGATGATGGTCAGCAAGTTGTTGAAGTCGTGGGCGATGCCGCCGGCGAGCTGGCCGACCGCCTCCATCTTCTGCGCCTGGCGGTACTGCTCCTCCAGCCGCTTCGCCCCCGTGACATCCCGGGCGACGGTGGCCAGGCAGAGTGGCTCCCGGCCCCCCGGCTTGCGGACCACGAACACGCACTGCTGCATGTCGAGCAGCTGCCCCGTCTTGAACTGCGTGAACCGCGCCTCGCCGACCCATGGCGCCCCCGCCAGCGCCTGCGGGATGACCGTCTCCCGGTACAGGGCGGCCACGTCCGGCGGGACGAACTCGTCGATCCGGTGACCACGGACCTCGGCCGCGGGGTCCAGCCCGACCATCCGCCGCCCGCCCGGGTTGACGTACAGCAAGCGGCTGTCCAGGTCGGCCATCGCGATGAAGTCGGCCGAGTGCTCGACCAAGGCGACGAACTTCTCCCGCTCCTCCTCGGCCCGCTTGCGCTCGGTGACGTCCTGGAAGGTGACGACCGCGCCGCGGAAGCCCCCCTCCGCCGCCGGGTACGAGGTGTACGACACCGGGAACGTCGTCCCGTCCTTCCGCCAGAACGACTCGTCTTCCACCCGCACGCCGCGGTCCTCGCGGAAGGCGGTGTAGATCGGGCACTCGTCGGTCGGGTAGGGGGCGCCGCCCGGCCGGTGGTGGTGGATGATCGAGTGCATCTCCCGGCCGAGTAGCTCCTCGGGTGTGTACCCGAGCATCGCCGCCCCGGCCCGGTTGATGAACGTGCAGTGGCCCTCGTGGTCGAGCCCGTAGATGCCCTCGCCGGTCGACTCCAGCAGCAGACGGATGTGCCGGGCCAGCCGCGACCGCTCGTCCTCGGCCCGCCGGCCGTCGTGGATGTCCGTGCAAGTGCCGAACCACCGGACGACGCGGTCCTCCGGGTCGCGGACGGGGACGGCCCGGCCGATGTGCCAGCGGTACGCCCCGTCGGCCCGCCGCAGCCGGTACTCGATCTCGTACAGGTGCCCGTCCCGCAGGGCCCGCTCCCAGACCTCTTGCATCCGCGGCCGGTCGTCCGGGTGAACGATCTCGGACCGCGTCCCGGCGGCCAGGTCCTGGGTGCCGACCCCGGTGTACTCCGTCCACCGGCGGTTGAAGTACTCGGCGGTGCCGTCCGGTCGGTACACCCAGACGAGGTTCGGGATGCTCTCGGCCAGGGCGCGGTGCTGCTCCTCGCTCCGCCGCAGGGCCTCGTCCGCCGCCAGGGCCTCGGTCACGTCGCGGGAGTTGAGGACGACGGCCCGCACGTGCGGGTCGTCCAGCAGGTTCGTCGCCGCCGTCTCGACCCGGAGCCACGACCCGTTCTTGTGCCGGTAGCGGTACGAGAGGATCGCGGACCGGCCGGGCGCGGAGGCGACCCCGGCCAGCACCTCGGCCGCCGCAGGCAGGTCGTCGGGGTGGACGAACTCCGCCCCGTGCCGGCCGACGCACTCCTCCGGGGCATACCCCAGAACCCGCGTGGTCGCCGGGCTGGCGTACCGGATCACCCCGTCGGCGTCGAGCAGGGTGACCCCGTCCCAACTGTTCTCGACCAGGGCGCGGAACCGGGCCTCGCTGGCCCGCACCGCCTCCTCCCATCGCTTCCGCTCGGTGACGTCGCGGGCGATCTTGGACACGCCGACGAGCCGGCCCGAGGCGTCCCGGACGGGCGAGATGGTCAGCGACACGTCGACCCGCGAGCCGTCCCTGCGGACGCGGACGGTCTCGTGGTGCCGGACCCGCTCGCCCCGCCGCAGCCGGTCCATGATCCCCGCCAACTCGTCGCGCCGGTCGGGCGGCACGATCAGGGAGATGGGCCGGCCGACCGCCTCCTCCGCCGTCCAGCCGTAGAGCCGCTCGGCGGCCGGGTTCCAGCTGGTGATCGTGCCGTCGAGCGTCTTGCCGATGATGGCGTCGTCGGACGACTGGACGATCGCCGCCAGGAGGCGGCCCTCGTCCTCCGCCCGCTGCTTCTCCTGGAGGAGCCGCCGGCGCTCGACCGCACTCGCGACCGCCGGGCCGAGCCGGGCCAGCCGGTCCTTGAGCAGGTAGTCGGCCACCCCCTCCCGCATGGCGGCCACGGCCCGCTCCTCGCCCATCGTCCCCGACACGATGATGACCGGGACGTCCAGCCCCCGCGCGCGGACCAGCCGCAGGGCGTCGAGGCCGCTCCACTGCGGCAGCGAGAAGTCCGACAGGATCACGTCCGGGGGCGGGTCGAGCAGCGAAACGAACTCGGCCTCGGTCTCCGCCCGCCCGCCCGACGGCTCGAACCCGGCGCGGCGCAGCTCGTGGGCCAGCAGCCGGGCGTCGTCCGGCCGGTCCTCCAGAAACAACACTCGGATCGGCACCGTCATCGGCGTATGCACTCCTCTTCGTCCCTCGTGTCGTCCACCCGGACCGTCCCCGCTACCCCTTCGGGGGCTGGTTGAGCAGCAGCCAGTACATCCCGACCAGCCGCATGGCCTCGACGAACTGGTCGAAGTCGAGCGGCTTGACGATGTAGCTGTTGACCCCCAGCGCGTAACTCTCGACCCGGTCCCGCTCCTCGCGGGAGGCGGTCATCATCACCACCGGGTTGAGCCGGGTGCGGGGGTCCGCCCGCACGGCCTGGAGCACCTCCAGCCCGTCCACCAGCGGCATCTTCAGGTCGAGCAACAGCATCTTCGGCGGCTCGTCGAACGACCGGCCGGCGTACGCCCCGCGGCAGAAGACGAAGTCCAGCGCCTCGGCCCCGTCGCCGACGACGTGGACGGCGTTGGCCAGGTTGTTCCGGCGGAACGCGTGCAGGGCCAGCTTCACGTCGTCCGGGTTGTCCTCGGCCAGCAGGATGTCCACCCGCCGGGCCGCCCGCTCGGCCTCGCTCACGACTGACCCTCCGCCGGGTCCGGCAGGGTGAAGTAGAACGTCGCGCCCCGGTTCACGGCCGCCTCGGCCCAGACCCGTCCGCCGTGGCGGTGGACGATGCGCTGGACGATCGCCAGCCCGACCCCGGTGCCGTCGTAGTCGGCGGCCCTGTGCAGCCGCTGGAAGACGCCGAACAATTTGCCGGCGTACCGCATGTCGAACCCCGCCCCGGTGTCGCGGACGAAGTACACCCGCTCCCCGGCCTGCTCCAGGCAGCCGACCTCGACCCGGGCCGGGTCGTGCCTGCGGGTGTACTTGAACGCGTTCCCGAGCAGGTTGGCCCACACCTGCTTGAGCAGGGCCGGGTCGGCGTGGCAGGGCGGCAGGTCCCCGACGACGACCTCGATTCGGCGGGACGCTTGCTCCGGTCGCAGTTCCTCCAGGACCTCGCGGACGAGGGCCGCCGGGGCGACCCGGCGCCGCCGGACCGGTTGACGACCGAGCCGGGAGAAGGCGAGCAGGTCGTCGACGAGTTGCCCCATCTTCTGGGCGTTGCGGCGGATGTCGCGGACGTACTCCTGCCCCTCCGCGGAGAGGCCCGCGGCGTACTCCTCGAGGAGGATGCGGGCGAACCCGTCGAGGGCCCGCAGCGGGGACCGCAGGTCGTGGGACACCGAGTAGCTGAACGCCTCCAGCTCGGCCGTCCGCTGCCGCACCCGATCCTCCAGCTCCTCGCGCAGCCGGCGGGCCTCCTCCCGGGCCTGGTACTTCTCGGTGACGTCCTCGACCGCCAGGAGGATCCGCCCGCCGGGTACGCCGGCCGGCGACACCCGCCGGGCGTTGAGGAGCATGGTCCGTCGGCCGAGGTGCGGAAAGTCGTGCTCGACCTCGAAGTCGCGCAGTTGGCCGTCGCGGGGGATGACCTCTTCCAGCAGCAGGCGGAGGGCGGGGATGTCCCACTGCCCGGCGCCCAGTTCGTACAGGATCCGGCCCTCGGTTTCGGCCGGGGTGACGCAGAAGGTGTCGTAGAACGCCCGGTTCGCCGCCCGGACCCGCAGTTCGTCGTCCAGGAGCACGAACGCTTCCCGGGCAGTGGCGAAGATGCTCTCGGCGTACTCCGGCGTACCGAACTCGCTCACGGCCTCGCCTCCGTCGGGGAACAGCACCCCGACCGCGGGGAGTAGGTGCCGGGCAATCTCCGCCTTGGTGACGAACCCATCCGCCCCGAGGGCCAGGGCCCTGTCGCGGAACCCGGGCTCGTCCTGGAAGGTGAGGACGACCACCTGCGGCGGGTCCGGGATGGCCTTGATCCACCGGAGGGCTTCCAGCCCGGTCATCCCGGGCATGACGAGGTCCAGCAGGACCAGGTCGGGCCGCAGCCGGACCGTTTCCGCGACCCCGTCGCGGCCCGACGTGGCCGCCCCGACCACCCGCACCCGCGGGTGGTCCGCCAGGAACCGCCGCAGCGACACCAGGAACGTGACGCTGTCGTCGACCAGGAGCGTCCGGATCGGGCAAATGGCCGACGGCCTCCCTGCGGGGAATGGTGCGGATGTTGTCGTCGGGCCTGGAGGAAGTATGGGGCCGACCGGCCGGACGGGGAATCGGGTGAAACCCTGAGTCGGGAGGGGGGAAAGTCTGGGTCGGGGGCCGGTGCCGGCGGTCAGGCGGCCGGGCTGACCAGCCCCTTGCGGATGGCGTAGCGGGTCAGCCCGGCGATGTCGTGGATGTCCAGCGCGTCCATCAACTGGGAGCGGTACGTCTCGACCGTCTTGACGGACACGCCCAGCCGCCGGGCGATCTCCTTGGTGCTGTGCCCTTCGGCGACCAACTGAAGGACCTCCCGCTGGCGGGGGGTGAGCTTGTCGAGCGAGTCGGCCTCGCCGGCGGTGCGGCGCCGGTAGTCGTCGATGAGGTGCCCGGAGACCGCGGGGGTCAGGTACGTCTCGCCCCGGGCGACGGCGCGGATCGCTTGCTCCAGCTCGGCCGGGCGGGCGTTCTTGAGGACGTAGCCGCTGGCCCCGGCCCGGACGGCCGGGAGGACGAACTCCTCGGCGGCGTTCATCGACAGGACCAGCACCCGCACGCCGGGGAACTCGCGGGCCACGCGGGCGGTGGCGTCCAGCCCGTTGAGCCCCGGCATCATCAGGTCCATCAGGACCACGTCCGGGCGGTGTTCCCCGACCAGCCGCAGGGCCTCCCGCCCGTCGCCCGCCTCGGCCACGACCTCGAACCCGCCGAGGTCCTCGAGCAGCGCCCGCAGACCGGCCCGGAACAGGTCGTGGTCGTCGGCCAGCAGCACGCGGATCGGCCGCATGGTCCGCCCCCCGGCTCGGGCAAAGTGGCACGTCACTGGGGCCGCGATTCGGCCCCCCCGGCTACGGGAAAGTGTACCACAATCGTGGTGCCGCTACCTACGGCCGACTCGACGCCGATCCGGCCGCCGAAGAGCTGGGCCCGCTCCCGCATGCCGGCCAGCCCGAACCCCTCCCCGCGGAGCACCCGCTCCCAGGCCGCGGCCACGTCGAACCCGGCCCCGTCGTCGCGGATCGTGACCCGGACCTCCTCGTCGGTCCGGCTCAGATCCACCCCGAGGCGGGTCGCCCGGGCGTGCCTCAGGACGTTCGTGGCGGCCTCCTGAACGACCCGGAAGCAGACCGTCTCCAGGGCCGGCGGCAGCCGCTCGCCTCCGAGCGAACCGGTGAACGCCAGCGCGAGCCCGGCGTGCGCCGCCCGCCGGGCCAGGTAGGCCCGGAGGGCCGGCTCCAGCCCGAGCAGGTCGAGCGAGGCGGGCCGCAGGTCCAGCGACAGACTGCGGACCTGCTCGATCGCCCGGTCCACCACCCGCCGGCTCTCGTCGAGCCGGTCCGCGACGGCCGGCCCCGACCGCGCCCGGACGGCCTCCAGGGTAAGGTTGACGGTGGTCAGAACCTGGCCGATCTCGTCGTGCAACTCCCGGGCGAGGTGGGCCCGCTCCGCCTCCTGGGCCTCGATCAGCCGACGGGACAGCACCTCCAGTTCCGCCCGGCCGGCCGCCACCTCCCGGTGCAGCCGCTCCCGCTCGGCCTCGGCCCGCTTGCGGTCGGTCACGTCCTGCCCGATCCCGATGCTGGTGCCGTCGGAGAGCAGGAGGTTCGCCCACGAGGTGTCGATCACCCGACCGTCCCGGGTGCGCGTCCTGAAGTCGGCCCAACCGGGCGGCGGGTTCCGGATGAATTCCAAAACCCGCCGCCGCTCGTCCGGGTCCGGGTAGAACTCGGCGGACATGTCCCGGGCCTGGGCGTCCGACAGCGTCCAGCCCATCACCCGCTCCCACTCGCCGTTGACCAGCCGTACCCGGCCCGAGGGGTCCACGAAGTTGATCATCACCGGGATGTGGTCGAAGATCGTCTGGAGGATCTCCTTCTGACGCCGCAACTCCTCCTCGGCCGCCCGGCGCTCGGTGACGTCCCGCGCGACCCCGATCACCCCGCCGATCTCCCCGTCCGGGCCGCGGAACGGGGCCTTGGTGGTGAGGTAGGTGCGGGTGACCCCGGCCGTCGTGCCGGTCTCCTCGTAGGTCATGGCCGCCCCGGTCTCCATCACCCGGCGGTCCGCCTCGGCGAACCGCCGGGCGGTCTCGGCGTCGAACAGGGCCGTGTCGTCCCGGCCGATGACGTCCTCGACCTCCTTGCCGACGAGGCGGGCCCCCGGGGAGTTGAGCAGGCGGTATCGGCCGCCGCGGTCCTTGACGAAGAGGGCCTGGGGGATGCCCTCGACGACCGCCGTCAGGAGCCCGTGGTTCTCCCGGAGCGTCCGCTCCGCCTGCCGCCGGTCGGCGATGTCGCGGTGGACGCCCAGGTGCAACCCGGGGAGGATGTTCGCGACCGAGCGGTACTCGACCTCCCGGGTCGCGCCGCCCTTGCACACGAGCGTGTACTCGCCGTTCAGGGTGCCGGCGGCCAGAAACCGGCGCATCAGCTCGGGGATCCGCCCGCGGTCCACCCCGCGCGTGACGTCCGAGACGTGAAGCCCCACGATTTCGTCGCGGGTGTACCCGAGGAGCTGGCAGGCGGCCGGGTTGGCGTCCACGTACCGGCCGGCGTCGTCCATCAACAGGATCGCCTCCAGCGAGTTCTCGAAGACGGCCCGGAACCGCCGCTGGCTCTCGGCGAGCTGCTCGGCCGTGCGCCGCTCGTCGGTGACGTCCCGGGCCAGCGAGACGGCCCCGGCGAACCGGCCGTCCGGGTCCGCGAGCGGGGTGTTGAACCACTCACAGGTGATCACCCGGCCGTCCTTGGTCCGGTTCTCGTTGACGCTGTGGGCCTGCATGTCCCCGGCGTGGAGGCGGCGGAGGATGTCACTCACCCGGTCGTCCACCGGCCGCGGGAGGATCCGGTCGGGAAGGACCTCGCCCACGATCTCGTCCCGGGTGTAGCCGAACATCGCCTCCGCGGCGGGATTCCAGTCGAGGACGCGGTGGTCCGCGTCGAACCGGACGTACGCCAGCGGCAACCGGTCGATGGACAGGCCGCGGTGTTGGGGGAGAGCGTCCCGGGCAACCTCCTCGACCCGGGAGCGATCAGCACCTGGTTGGTCGGGGCGGGTGGCGCGGAGTTGTTCTTCGGACCCGTGCGCGTTGTTCAAGACACACTCGTGGCAACTTTGCGTGGGACGGTTCCCCGTATTGCCCGTCCAGGGTGGGCGGACAGGTGAACGTTACCAGCCGGAGAGCCCGGGGTGAAGTGGAGCGGACGTACGAGTCGTTCCCGGCCGGGTCCGGGTGGCGGTGTCGGATGACTTCCCCCTCGGCCGCGAACACCGGGTCCTCAGCCACGTTCGTCGCGTGGTCCGCGATCCGCTCCAGGTGCCGGACCGCGCTGACCAGGGACAGGCCCGCCTCCACCCGCTCCGGACACTCCTTCATCCGGTCGATCACCTCCCGGAGGACGGCCGCGTGATCCGCGTCGACCGCGTCATCCCGCCCCCGGACGTCACGGGCCAGTCTCGTG
>JAQGHQ010000049.1 GCA_028288765.1 Gemmataceae bacterium
GAACAGCCGCTGATCAAGACCATCCCGTATGCGACCCCGAAAAAGAAGTTCTATGAGTGACCACCGTTGACTGACACGTGGTCACCGCGCGACACGAACGGTGACCACCTTTGAGTGACACTTGTCCCCGAGCCGTGGACATGTGAACGTCCGGATGCCGGATCCGGATCGGGTATTCGCCCGACCGAGCTCAATCATGTCCACCCAAAGCTGTGGACATGCCACCCAGACCAAGGTGACGGCCTCAGTGGGTTCGTGTATCAGGCCGGGCGAAAAAACGAACGGAGCCCGCGGGCCGGCGGCCTGCGGGCTCACAAAGACCGGGAGCCGGCTTACTTGCCCTTCTCGCCCTTGATCGTCCACAGGTAAATGGTGTGGGTTCGGTCGGCCTCGACCTCCTCCTTCTTGTCTTCCTTCCAGTCCTCGCCCATGTCGAAGTCGTGCGACACGACCCGGGCGCCCGGCTTGAGCCCCTTCAGGAGATGGGGTTTCAGCTCCCGGTTGACCGACGGCAGCAGATATAGGGTCACCACGTCCACGTCCTTGAAGTCTACCGGCGTCATTTTCAGCACGTCGCCTTGCTTGAACGTGAGGGCCTTGGTCTGCTCCTCGGTCAGCTTCGCCTCTTCCACGCTCTTCTTGCAGTCCTTCAGCCGTTCCGGGTTGAAATCGATCCCGAGCCCCTTCTTGGCCTTGAAGTCCTTGACGGCGGCGATCACGATCCGCCCGTCCCCACAGCCCAGGTCGTACACCGTCTCCCCTTCTTTCACGGCGGCGAGCTTGAGCATCGCGGCCACCACCTTCGGGTGGGTCGGGACGTACGGCACGATGATCTTCGGATCTTCCTTCTTCTTGTCCTCGGCCGTGGCCGGGGCGAGGCCGGCGGCGGCAACCGCGAGCCCGAGAATGACGGCGATCGGCTTCCTCATGGTGCGCTCTCCGTTGGAAAGGACGGGACCCGACTGGGCACGACGATTATCCGGGTCGCACGGCCCGGAGGGAAGGGCCTACCTGAAATCTCGTGCCCCGGCCAGATCCTCGATGACGAACTGCGACCACGTCTCGAACCCGTCCTTCCGGGCGAGGAGCGAGACGAGCGGGGCGAACCCGGCCGCGGAGATCGCGTCCTCCCGGGCCGCGACCGCCGGGCGGTCCAGTTCGAGCAGGTGAACGACCCCCAGATGGACGCTCCCGACGGGCGTGCGGTCGTCGTTGATGAACCCGAGGAAGTGGTCCGCGAACCCGCACCCGATCGCGATCTCCTCGTGCAGTTCCCGCAGCATCCCGTTGCGGTACGGGTCGCCCTCCCCCGCGGCGTCGGCCTCGCTGATGTGCCCGCCGATCCCCACCGAGAGCAGCGCGGCCAGCCGCTTCTCCGTCCCGGCGGCACCCCGGCGGTAGTGGAACAGATCGGGGCCGGACTTCAGGACGATGTACGGAATGAGTTGTTTGAATCCCGGGTCCGTCTCGACCTCCGATCGCGCGCGGAACGAGTACGCGGCCGGGTCCAGGATCGCGGCCCGGTAGCCATCATCGGCCCGCCGAAACCCGTGGAAGTACCCGGCCGCCCGGAAGTGGTCGGTCCGGATCACCAGGACGCGCTCGTCGGTCGGCATCGCAACTCCCGGAGCGGTCGTAAAGTCGAAATATGAGTCATAAAGTCGTTACGTCATAAAGTCGTAACGTCAACAACAACGCCCTTGCAGCTCTCGACGTTACGACTTTCGACGTTACGACTTTATGACTCATCCCTCGACTTCCTTCATGGCATCACGAACTTGGCCAGCACGGCGAGCACGAGCGCCACGCCGATGATCGCCAGGCCGAGGCGGATCGTGTCGCCGCTCGTCCGCCGGGCGAACAGGCGGTCGAGATCCCGCTGGTCGCCCGCTTCCGCAGCGATCTGTAGCCCCAGCTCGTAGCTACTTTGCGGGTAATCTCGCAGCCCGTCCTCGGTGTGCCGCACCCGGGCCGGGTCGGCCGGGACAGTAGGCATCGCGACCGCGTGGAACCCGAGTTCGTCCGAGAACGCGAACGACGCCGGCCAGAGCTCGGCGCGAGTCCGGTCGGGGAGGAGCTGCCAGAGCCCGCGGAGGAACGGCTCGTCCGGAGCCGGCCGCTGGATCACGACCCGCCCACCGTCGACGAGCGCCTGGGCACTCCCAAGTAGTAAGGCCATGTCGCCGTCCTTCAAGACGGCTTGCACCACATCGACCGTCCGCTTCGGGAGCGTTTCCAGCGGCCATGCGAGCGCCGGGAGGGGGCCCCCCGCGGCCCAGTCGGGCGGGTAGCGGTCGGCGATGGCGAACGGGTCGCCGAGGTGACGGTACAGGTCGCGGCCGAGGACCAGAAATCGGAACGCGAGCGGTGACCCGCTGCCCGGCCGCTCGGCGACCTGAACGACCGCGACGTGGTTGCGCCCGAACGGGCAGGCGAAGTGGGCGAGCGGGCAAGCCACCCCCGCCGGCCGAGGGCCGAACAGGACCACGATCCGCTCCGCCTCCGGGACGTCGAATCCGTCCGAGTGAGCGACAGCCCGCACCCCGCGGGCGTCGGCGACGAGGAGAGCCTGGGAGATGTGGAGGTCGGGGGTCATGTGGGGGACCGGTCTTGGCGCGGGTGAAAGGTTGGCGGGCCGCCCCGGAGGGCGGCCCGGGTTACTCCCGCCACTCTCGCCCGAAAACGGCTTCAATCATGGGCCAGAAACTCCTTCACGGTCGTTACCCGGTGTTCGGTCGCGGCGGCGAACACCGCCTCGCACAGGGCGATCGTCTCGACGTTATCCCGGCCGCCGATTTCCGGTTCGGTACCGTCCTCGACCGCGACCAGCAGCTGCGCCATCGTCCCGACGAAGGCGTCCGGGAACCAGACGTCGTCCCACCGCGGGCGGAACCACATCCCGGGGTGCCGCGTCGTACTGAAGTCCAGCGTGCTCGGCTCGCGGGCCGGGTACTTCGGCCAGCCGATCGTGCCCTGCATGAGCCCGTCCGTACCCTCGACACGCCACCGGATCCCGACGTCGCCCGCGACGCCTTCCTTGCACGGACCGGCCCACACGTCGTCCCAGGAACTGGCCCGGGCGCCGCTCTCGTACTCCAGGATGTAAAGGTTGATGCCGTCCGCGTGGGGAAACTTCGTCCGCGGGTCGGGGCGGGTGCTGGCGAGGACCCGGTCCGGCGTCCCGAGCCAGTACCGGAACGTGTCCAGGTGGTGGATGCTCATCACGAACGTGGACAGGCTCGGCAGCCCCTGCGCCCAGGGCATCCAGTGCGGGACCGCCCGCATGTCGATGGTCGCCAGGACCGGCTCGCCCAGCCACCCCCGCGCGAGCACATCCTTCGCCGCCCGGACCGACTGGTCGTACCGCATGTTCTGGTTGACCGCCAGGACGACCCCGGCCGCCGCGCAGCGGGCCACGAGGTCCTTCGCGTCCGCGACGGACAGGGCGAGCGGCTTCTGGGCGAGGATGCCCCGGAGCCGGCCCCGCCCCGCGTCCACGGCCCTGCGGATCAGGTCCGGCTGAACGTCCGGCGGGACGGCCACGTCGAGGATCTCGATCTCGACGTCGGCGAGCAGGGCGTCGATGGTGGGATGGACCCGCGGGACGCGGTGCCGGTCGGCGACGGCCCGCGCGGTGTCGGGGTTGCGGGAGGCGATCGCGACGGGGTTGAACCCGGCCTCCCGGTACGCGACGAGATGGCAGTCCCGGACGATGAACCCGGCCCCGGCAATCCCGATCCGCCAGTCGTGCCGGCGGGGGAGCTGGGGGCGGTAGTTCGGGAACAGCTCGGGCGGGAGAGGGGTGAACATCAGGGTGTCACTTCCGGGGGTCGACGAGGAGCGCGAACCCTGGCAGGAGCTTGGTGGCGAACGTCGAGCCGTAGGGGTACTCGCGCACGACCCACCGCTTCCCGTACCGCTGGTGCTGGATCAGGGTCGGCTCGTTCGGGTCGTCCCGCCCGTCGAGTACCCAATACTCCTTCACCGTAGGGACGTCGAAATACAGGCCGGGGTTCCGCTCCAGATCCTTGTGCTCGTCCCCTTCGACGAGCACCTCGACGACGAGGATCGGATTCAGGTCCCGCCAGTGGAGGTCGCGGAAATCCTGGTCGAGCGGGATGTCGTGGTAAACGGTGATGTCCGGTTCCGGAACCGTCGCCTTCTGCCGTTCGTGGACGAACACCCGCGACTTGGGGGCGACGTAGTTGATCACATCCGGGTGGTCGTCCGAGTACCGGTCCAGCTTCCGACGGAGCCAGTTTTCGAGCATGCTCTCGGCGAAATTCGCTTCGGGCGAGGTGTACAATCTCCCGTCGATGATCTCGTACTTGTGCCCCGGCTCGTAGTCCGCGGACTCGTAGTCATCGAGGGAGAGCGGGCGGCCGTGGTCGGCCGGCCCGAGCTTCAGGTGGACGGTCGCCATGACGGCCCCTCTCAGCTGGTCACCAACACCCGGAGTTCGCGGGGGAGCGGGAAGCTGACGTGCTCTTCCCGGACCACCCGGGACTCGACCTCCGCCCCGAACCTCGCCTGCAGGTACTCCACGCACGCCTGGACGTGCTCTTCCGGGGCGCTCGCCCCGGCCGTGATCAGGACCGTGTCGGTCGGCCCGAACCATTCGTCCTTCAACTCGCTCACCCGGTCGATCAGGTACGCCGGGTGGGCGGTCTGGGTGGCGAGTTCGGCCAGCCGGGCGCTGTTCGAGCTGTTCCGGCTCCCGAGGACAAGAACCACGTCGACCTCGGGGGCGAGTGTCCGCACCGCCTCCTGCCGGTTCTGGGTGGCGTAGCAGATGTCGTCCTTGTTCGGGCCGACGACCTGCGGGTACTTCCGCTTCAGCGCGTCGATCACCACCCGGGCCTCGTCCACGCTCAGGGTCGTCTGGGTGAGGAATGCGAGCCTGGTATCGGGCGGGAGGGTCAGGGCGGCGACGTCCGCCTCGTCCTCGACCAGGACCATGTTGGCCGGGGCCTCGCCCATCGTCCCGATCACCTCGTCGTGCCCCTCGTGCCCGATCAGGACGATCGTGTACCCCTCCCGGGCGAACTTCACGGCCTCCATATGGACTTTGGTCACGAGCGGGCAGGTGGCGTCGATCGCCCGCAGGTTGCGGGTCTTCGATTGCTCGCGGATGGCCGGGGCGACGCCGTGGGCGCTGTACAGCACCGTGCCCCCGGTCGGGACCTCCGAGATGTCGTCGACGAATACCACCCCGAGCGCCCGGAACCGTTCCACGATCGGCCGGTTGTGGACGATCTCGTGGTAGACGTAGAGCGGGGCGCCGAACAACCCGAGCGCCTTTTCCAGGCTCTCGATCGCCATGTTCACGCCGGCGCAGAACCCGCGCGGGTTGGCCAGGATGATCTTCATATTTTCCCTCCCGAGATGTGGGTATCGTACCCCGTCGACTTTACACCGCCAACCGCAGCCCGGGTGGGTGACGCAACATCCATGGGACGCCCCGATTGGGGATTGCCGGACGAGAAACGGAGCACCGCCCTCACCCGATCCGGCGGGGAACGGGACCGGCCGGCGCTCCCGAAAAAGCGAAACGCCACCCGGGATCGGGTGGCGTCTACTCTGGGTCCGGAGTGATACCGGAGCTTACTGCTTCTCGACCTTGGCGTCCTCGATCGTCTTCTTCCCGTCCTTCTCGGTCACCTTCCCGGTCACCTTGGCGTCCTGTTCACCGGAGCACTTGTGGTACTTCTCGCCCTTGCCCTTGTCCTTCAGGTAGTAGGTCACGGTCTTGTCGCCGTCCTTGACCACCAGGGCGTTCCCGCAGGCTTCGGTCTCGCCCAGCTTGCACTTGGTGCAAACCAGCTTGCCTTCGAGGGTCTTCTTTTCGCTCTTCTTATCCTCGGCGGATACGGTCACGCCCGAGAGGGCGACGATCGAGAAACCCAGAGCCAGCGCCAGAACGTAACGCAGCATGTGAAGTGCCCTTGTGTGGTGGGCCCGGCCCGGGCAGTCGTCCGCCCCCTATGGGCGGCACCAGCCGAACCGGTCTCGCGTACTATACCCATCGGCTTTCTGCCGAGCAACAACTTCCCAAATTCTTCGCGAACGGGATGTCCCGCCGACCGTCGGCGGGACCGAGACGCGATCACCAGATCCGACGAAGCCGGGTTTTCCCTGGGAGCGCGGCCGTCTCGGCCGCTGGTAAGCCGAAAAGCGGCCGAGAC
>JAQGHQ010000101.1 GCA_028288765.1 Gemmataceae bacterium
GGTGGGCCGAACGCCGTCTGCGAGCAAGCCGAGTGGGACGAGATGGAGCGGCTCCGCCCGGGGGCCCAAACGGTCGTCCAGTTCGGGATCGCGACCGAGGGCATCGCCGAGCGGCTGGCCCGGGGGAGGGCGGGCGACCCCAAGCCACGATTCACGCGGGAGACGGCGATATGCCCTTCGCCGTCGCGAGCCCTTACGCCGCTCCCGCCCCCCTGAGGCATCCACCGCGGTCCGATCCCCACCAGTCAAAGAGTGAGCGGCCCGACCTCCGGTGGTTGAGGCCGTGCTGATCGTGTGGCGATCGGTCGGGCCATGATCCCGTCCGCCGCAGGATACCACCGGGGTACACTTTGGCCACGCCCTCGCCGGCGAACTCCCGAACCCTGTGGCGCGACCCGATTAGTCATCTCAGCGGAAGAAGGGCCTTCCGCGGAGCATCGCCGTGCGAACTGCGGTCTCGATCGACGGGCGTAGTGGATGAACTAACCCCCGCGCGGAAACTTGGGATGAGCGGTTCGCCGCGCGGTCCGGAGTGGTCCGAGGAATCGCGACCGACCCGAAACAGCAACCTAACAGGAGGCGCCGGCTCACATTCGATGCCGGTATGATGCGAATCTTCACCCGTCTAGCCGAGGCCACCCACTTCCTCGCCCAGGCCGTCGAGACGAAAAATAACGAGGCTCTGGCCTCGGCCAGCCGAACCGCCCTGCCCCCGAGTTGGGTGATCGACCGCCTCCGGGAGCGGAATGACGCGACCCCATTGGTGGAGTTGTACGCGGGACGGGAGTTCCCACTCGATCAGGACGAGTTCAAGCTCGGTGGGCACGCCAAGGAGTTGGGGCACATCCACATCGACTTCGTGCGGTCGGCCGGCGGGTGGGAAGTGGAGCAGATTTGGATGTGCCGGTAGCCCGGGCATGCTCCCGCCACTCATCGGCAACAACAACCCACCGGCCGTCACACCCGGCGATCGTGTCTACTGCCGTTACCGGCGGGCCTGGTGCCGGGTGACGGCCTGGACGGACGCCCCGATCCCGTGGCCGCGGGTGAACCAGCTCAAAACACAGGGCGGGTCCAGCCTGCTGGTCAACACGGAGATGGTCCGGGTGATCCGAACGGAGAGCGCGGCTGTCCTCATGTACTGGTTCGGCGTCAGCACGAAAGCCGTCTGGAATTGGCGGAAGCGGTTCACCACCGGCGGGAAGTTCCCGACCCCCGGGAGCAAAGCCGCCCACCTGAAGGCGAGCCGGACCGGGGCAGAGGGGACGGAGGCGAAGGACTGGACCGACGAGGAACTTGACCGGCGGGCCAAGCTGTCGAAATGTCTCGGCCAGCGCCCCGGCCCGCGGGGATCGCCCGGCAACTGCTCGCGCCCTGCCGGCGGGGGCGAACCTGCCGAACCTGCCGATCCTGGACCGGCGGTTGACGTCGATCGGGAACCTGGTCAGGCGGTCAGTCGATCGCGGAGGCTCGCAAGGGCGTCCCGCTCGATCTGCCGGGCCCGCTCCCGGGTCACTCCGAGCCGGTCCCCGACCTCCCGGAGGGTGGCCGGGTCCCCGCCCCCCAACCCGAACCGGAGCCGTAGAACCATCGCCTCCCGCTTCCCCAACCGGTCGAGTAACCCGACGGCCGCCCGGACCTCGTCCGCCCCGGCGAGGTGATCGTCCGGGGCCGGTACTCGCCCGTCTGGGAGGAGCTCGGCCAGGTCGACGTCCTCCGCCCCGGCTCCGACCCCGGGCCGCCGGAACGCGACCGCCTTTTGGGCCTGGGCCACCGCCCGTGTTTGCTTCGTCTTCAGCCCGAGCCGGTCGGCCACCTCGGGCGGGGTCGCGTCCCGGCCCAATTCGTCCCGCAACGTGGTCTCCGTCCGCCACCACTTGCCCAGGAGAGTGCCCATGTATTGCGGCAAGCGGACGGCGTGCCCGGACTTATTCAAGGCGACCCGGATGCTCTGCTTCACCCAGTACGCCGCGTAGGTGCAGAACCGGGTCCCGGCGGCCGGGTCGAACCCCTCGACCGCCCGCATCAGGCCGAGGTTCCCCTCGGCGATCAGATCCTCCAGCGCGAGCCCCCCCCCGGCGTACTGCCGGGCGATCCGGACGACCAGCCGCAGGTTCGCCCGGGCCAGGTGGTCCCGGGCGGCCCGGTCCCCGGCGGCGATCCGGGCGGCCAGTTGCCGTTCCTCGTCCGCGGTCAAGAGCGGGGTGCGGTTGATCTCGGACAGGTAGGAGTCGAACGGGGGGCGGATCACATCAGTCCTTTCGCGCGGTCGGCGGCCCGGCGGCCCGGCGGCCCGGGGGTGTCGGCCCGGTCCGACGCGGAGTGGTCCTGTAAGGGCGGCCGGGTTCAGGCGAGAGCGAACAAACGGGTAAACACGTGTATTGTGCGACATGAATTCAGACCGGTCAACGAAAAATTTGAACAACTTCCAATCAACTACTGTCAGTAGTGTATCATAATATTATAGATGCTGAGGTGGGGAAGGGTTGCGGGAAACTTGGGTGACCACGGGGAGGCCTCATTCTTCTTGGTCAATGGCGGCGTAGTTCGAGAGATTCATAAAACAGTACCCACCCCCGGCACTCACTGGCCCCTCGCGGGTGAATGGTGGGGTGCGAACCAGACCCCGCCCCTGGCGGACTACGACCGGGGGCGACGCACGTACTTACTGTCGCCGGAGGAGGTCGGCCGTTCGAGTAGCACCGTGACGGAGGTATGCCCATAGGCCGTGGAAGCCCCGCCGCCGGACACCGGATTCGTGATGATGTCGACCACCCGACATCCCTCTTTCAACGCCCTTTGGAGTCGGTCGTACTCGTCGCTTGCCTTCAAGTCGTAGCCGTATCCGACGCAATAGGTGATAACCAATTCCGACTCATTCTCGCCGCGTGTGTCTGCCATCGCAGTTCTCCGTGGGGGGGCTCGCGCCCCACGGGGGGCGCGAGCACCGAGGGTAACCGGCGTGGTGGGGGCGCGGTAGCTGGACGGGGGTTCAGAAAGAGGGACCGGCAGGGGCGGGAGTACAGAGGGCAGGTTCGGCCCTGGCGGGCGAAGGGGGGCGGCGGGTTGCCGTCCGGCAAATGCCCCCAGCGGCCTGAGTTGGTGGGGTGCCGACTGACCACAGTCGGATGCCGCGATCGGGTCCCGGTCGTCATCCAGTACAAAACCGAGGGGGCTACCCGGCCTCGGCCGCCTCCTTCAACGCCAGGACCAAAGTCCGCTCCGCGTACACCTGGGTGATGTCCGCCAGCCTTCGTCCGGTCGGTTTCCTCCACTTCCCGTGGAGCTTCTTTAGGAGTTCCCAGAGCACCCCGGCGATGTTCCAGGCGTCGTCATGCCCACAGTGGTGTGTTCCTTCCAAGGACAGCCCGTACAAGGCCATCGCCTGGGGCAACCCCACCTCGGTCTGGAGTCCCCGAGAAATTGAACAAAGGGTCTTCACGTTCCTGCGGCCCACTGAATCGCTCCTGGGTAACGCGACCCAGTACGCCCTCCGGCGCAAACAGACCGCCGCCGCGACGCTCTGCGCCGAACTCGGAAAACGGCTCGTCCCGTTCTACCATCGCACCCGAAAGGAGGAACTCGGCCTGCAGCCGATCAGGGCCGACTACCCGACCATCGCTCCGGAACAGGTGCCCCCGACGCAACGGCTCCTCATCCGGCTGATCGAGCAGGGGACGTTCGAAGAGGATGACCGACTCCGGGATCGGGACAAGGCCCGTTTGCGGCGGTGGCGCCGGGCGCGTGTTGTCCGGCTCATGCAGCCCGAGAGTAACCCGTTGCTGCTCGCGCAGGCGATCGACACGGAGCAGTTGGCCGGCCTGGCCGAGGATGAACCCGAGATGCGGGGGTAGACGATCCGGAGGAGCTGCCTCTGACGGACACCGACAGCGACTTGGCGGCGGTACTGCGGCGCTAAGAGGATACCCGAGTCCGCGATGCCAGATCATCACGATCGAGGAGATGCTGCACCGCGGCGACCGGATTCGGATGCCCCGCAGCCGCAGACGAACGAGACCTTCACCCCGCCGGAGCCGGTGAAGCTGGTAAAGAAGGGCAAGGCGAAACCGGGCAAGGCGCCGTTCGAGTGAACAGGGCAGTTCATTTTCTCGCCCTAACCTCCGGTGCCAAACCACCCCGCCCCATTCTGTCAATTTTTACCCTGGGTTGGCTAGAAATGGGGCGGTGGACGGGCGAATACTGACAAAGCTCAGCGAGATCGGCCCCGGTGATGTGTCGGCGGCCGGACCGCTTTGTGGCGTCCTTCGGGCTGTCCAGCGTGTTCGCGAGGACCGCCGCACTGACCAGGTTGACGACTCCCGGTCCGCTTCGCTTCGTCGGCATTCGGGCCGACGGGCCCGCCGGGTCTACTCCGTGTCCCCATCGAACCGCACCGCCGGCAGTTCCTGCACCCCCTTGCGGAGGATCTGCTCCCACTGCACCCGGACCGCCGCCAAGACCGGGTCGAGGGCACCGAACCGGCGGTGCCGGGTGACCAGGAACTCGTCGGCTACGTACACCGCCAGGTCGATCGGCGGCCCGACCGTTACGTTCGACCGCATCGTCGAGTCGAGTGAGATCAGGGCGTACTTGGCCGCCTCCTCCAGGGTCGTCCGGTCGTACCGGATCCCGCGGTCGAGGATGGGCCGGCCGTACTTGGACTCGCCGATCTGCAGGAACGGGGACTCCTCCGCGGCCGACAGCGGGTTGCCCTGGGGGTAGACCAGGTACAGCCGGTGCGGCTCCCCCCGGATCTGCCCGCCCAGGATGATGTGGACGTTGTACCGGTACCCGTCCCGCTCCAGGTCCCCCCGGTCGATGGCCGAGACGTGCCGGACCTGTTCGCCGACCACCCGGGCGGCGTCGTACATGGTGGCCGCCGCCGCCAGCCCCGCCCCGCGCCGGAAGTCGCGGTCCAGCAGGCTCAGCACCGATTGCGACAGCGACAGGCTGCCGCTGCACAGGAGGACGAACGCCCGCTCCCCGGGGGTCACGAACTGGTGCATCTTCCGGCAGACGGTGACGTCGTCGTACCCGGCGTTGGTCCGCGAGTCGGAGCCCAGGACGAGGCCCTCCCGCGTCAGGATTCCCAGACAGTAGGTCACGGCTCCTCCGGTGTTCCCGCGGGACGCCAGCGCGTGCGGCCGGTCGGTTGTTCGGTGTTGATACAATCATAGTGTAGGGGGTATTGACCCGGGTGGGGCGGGAGGTGTTCGGTGCTCATCCGCGTGGGCTACGAGTTGGTGTTCCTGGTCCCGGCCCGCACCCCCGTGGTACTGATGCTCTACACCCACCCGTCGCGGGCCGCCTCGCTCCGAACGGGGGACTGGGTCCGGGTCGAGCCCGAGACGCCGGTCGAGATCTACACTGATACCTTCGGGAATTACTGCGGCCGGCTCGTCGCGTCCCCCGGCCGGCTCCGCCTCTGGAGCACGACCATCGTCGAAGACAACGGGGTGCCCGACCCCGTCGCCTGGGGCGCCGGCCAGCAGCCGGTCGAGGAGTTGCCGCCGGCGGTGCTATCCTTCCTGCTGGGCAGCCGGTACTGCGAGGTCGACAAGCTCACCGCCGCCGCGTGGTCCCTCTTCGGCTACGCGCCGGCCGGGTGGCCGCGGGTGCAGGCCGTCTGCGACGGGGTCCACCGGAACGTCCTGTTCGGGTACCAATTCGCCACTCAGTCCAAGACCGCCTGGGACGTCTACCAGCAGCGGGCGGGGGTCTGCCGCGACCTGAACCACCTGGCCCTGACGTTCTGCCGCCGCCTCGGCATCCCGGCCCGGTACGCGACCGGCTACCTCGGGGACATCGGGTGCCCGCGTCAGGCGCCCCGATGGACTTCAGCGGCTGGTTCGAAGCCTACCTCGGCGGCCGCTGGCACACGTTCGACGCCCGGCACAACGCCCCCCGGATCGGCCGTGTGGTGATGGCCCGGGGCCGGGACGCCGTCGACGTGGCCCTGACCACCACGTTCGGGCCGACGACCCTCGAGCGGTTCGTCGTCCACACCGACGAGGTCCCGGAGTCTCGGTCGTCGGGGGGTGGCGGAGGCTTGCCGTTCCCAACCCCCGGTGTCGGCCGCGGGGTGAGTCTCGCGGAGGGTGGCGTTCTCCTCCCCGGGGTGGCGTGGGATAACTTGGGCGGCCCCGTCTGAACCGTGTCTCGGGTGGTCGTCGTGAGGACCACCGATGACGGAGCAGGAGATCACCGATCTCGGGCCGGCCTTCGCGGCCTACCTGCGGCGGTTCCACCGCCCGGGGCTTCTCGTCGGGTTCGCGGGGCAACCAGTCATGTCCGCACCGGCACCGACAGCCGGGCAATAAAACATCCCGATTTTCCTTCCCCTCGTTCTTCTCGTCCACGGACCCGCAACAATGGGAGTTATGCACCGACCGTGGCAATGCACTCCGGCCCGTCGCTCCGCACCCCTGTTCACCGCCGGGCCGACTCGTTCGAGGGTCCCGCCGACGGGGTCATAGGGGGCCTCGGCGAGGACGGGCGCCGGCTCACACACGCAATGCAGATCGCAGAGAAGGCATTTGGGGCAATGGCCGGCCTCACACGCGCACCCGTCGGCGGCCACGATCCGCAAGGAGGTCGTGAGCCTGCGGACCGCGTGGAACTGGGCCCGGAGCCACCTCGGGCTTGGCGAGGAGTTCCCGGGCCGGGACCTCGACTACGCGAAGACGCAGGAGAGCCTCCCGTTCATGACGTGGGAGGAGGCCGAGCGGCGGGTCCGGGCGGGGGACGACCCGGACAAGGTGTGGGAGTGCGTGTACCTCCGGCCCGCGGAGATCGGGGATCTGCTCGCGTGGGTGAAGGCTCGACCGGTCAGCCCGTGGGTGTACCCGATGATCTGCTTCGCGGCCCACACCGGGGCCCGGCGGTCCGAGATCGTCCGGGCACTACCCTCGGACCTCGACCTGGCCGGGGGTGTGGTCACCATCCGGGAGAAGAAACGCGGCAAGCGGAAGCACACCACCCGTCGAGTGCCGCTCAGTCCATTCCTGAAGGGCGTGCTGGAAGACTGGGTGGCGAACCGGGCGGCGGGGAAGACGCTCTTCTGTAACTGGCCGTCTAGAAACTCGGCTTCCACCGGGGTCGGGTGCGATATTACCCTCGGGTCATGGACATCCCGGCACGGACGCGCTACCCGAGTGACCTGAGCGACCTCCCGGCCATTTTCCGGCCGATCCCCGCGCCCCGACTTGATGACAACCCGATGGCCGACGGCCCGCCCGAACCACCGACCGCCCCGTCGGCGAACCCGTGGACAACATTTCCGCACATGACGGAGGCAATCTGGCGGACCGCTGTCGCCCCCCAGACTTCTTCCGAGGCTTACATTATGCCGCGCGTGTTGCATACCCGTAGACCGTAGTTGCCGCTCACCAGGAGTGGCCAATGGTGATGGGGGAAGACGCGCACCGGATGTGTCAGGTGATGTGCGAAGACGCACACCGGGATTGTCCAGTCGGCTGGCTCGCGGTCATGGATAGCAGGGAGATGAAGTTCGGGCGGGGTCGGCCCAGGCGTGCGTCGCTTCGAAAGGAGCGGGCGTCCCACGTGGACGCCCGCTCGTGGTTGTCGCTGATGTGGTTCAATGCTCGCTTTTCAGCTTCACCCCGTTGACGGTGGTTGCTTCCACGACACGCCCCAGACATCTATCAAATGGGCTTCCCCGTCGGCCTCGATCTGGTCGCCGCCGTTCACCTTCACCTGCTGCATGCCGTCCGGCTTCCGTTGTGCCGCCCTTGGTGCATACCCGTGAACTTGACTTGCCCGTCGTGGCCACCAGTTGTGGGCGAGTACGCACACTGGATGTATCAGGCAATCTGTGAAGGCGCACGCCGGGTTTATCCATTCGGTTCGCCCACGTCATCGGACGTACGGGCGGGGTCGGCCCCGCCATGAGTCCCCTTCGTCGGAGCCGCTCATGTCCCTTTTGGCCTCAGCCCGCTCGGCCGGCGCCAGGGCCCGGTGTAGGGGGATCACCGGGGTGTTGTCGTTGATCACTGAAGGGCCGCGCCGAAAACTTTCCATCCAAGCAATCCCAATAGAATAAACAGCAACAGATTGCCACCCATCACCCCGTAGTTGCCCCCCCGCAACTCGCTGCGGTTCCAGTAAAGGCTGAACACCAACCAGAGAAGCATCAACACCCAAAACAGCACTCCCATCGGCATTTTTGTCTCCCTTAAAATAATACTCGTCCGGTTTAATTGTCTATTGCAACGCCACTGATTTCTGCCTCTCTTACGCCAGCCGCTCCACGGCATCGGACGCCTCACCACTTGACTTCGTGTCCTTCCCGGTTGGCGGACGGCTCGAACTGTTTGCCGAGGTGCGGCTCGGTATCCTGGGACGGATTCGCCCGCGTGTGCGGCAGGGTGACGCCGTCTAGCCGGCTATCGCCTGCCGACACCTGTAGGCTCTGCGGGAGCGAGGTCAGCTCGAACCCGAACGCTTCCCGGCGCAGGGCGATGTACTCTCGAAGGCCGTCCCGCTTCACCCGCACGACCGCGCCGGACATCGGGTGACCTCGCAGCTCCGGCCGAGCACCGGCACGCCCAGCCTGACCACAGCCGAACACACCGCCGACATGTCCGTCGCGGCGTCGAGTTCGGTCCAAGCACGGTCCAGGAACTCCCACACCCGAGAGCTCAGTTCGGGCACGGGAGGCGACTCCTGGCCCCCCGTCGCGTCCTCCCGGCCTTCAGCCCCCGGGTGCTCGAGGCGGGTAGCACTCTCGACCGCTACGCCTGCCCGGCGGGCGGCCCGACCAGCACGATCCCGTTCGGCCGACAGGTACTTGTTCAGGATGCGCCGGATCAGGCTCCCGGCGGTCACGCCCCCAGATTTCGCCGCGGCCAGAAGGGCCTTCACTTGATCCTCAGCCAGCAGCAGGACGACCTCGGTGACGGCGTCGGGCCGCGGGCTGGAGGGCCTGGCCTGATGGTTCCCCATCTTGTTCTGGCCGGACGGCATAACGTTCTCCTCCGGGAGGTCGGCGACCGGGTGAGGATGGTCCTCCAAACTCCGTGCCGCTCGAGTGTCATTCGGGCGGCCGCTCTCGGATCAGATCAGGTGTTGTCGGCGACGGCATCCGGCCAGGCAGCTGGTATTTCCAGCACGACCCTCTGATGCTTCGCTCGCGGCGCCACGGCCCCGGCCCGCAGGCCCGCCCGCTGCAGCAGGTCGCGGAGGCGGACCCCCGTCCAGCGGGCGTTGCCCATCGCCCCGTTCAGCCACTGCCCGCCGGGCACGCGCGGCTCGAAGAAGCTCCGCGAGTTACCCGGGCACTGGTTGACCGCCACCACGGAGACGGCTTCCATTCGGTGGAGGTCTCCCATCGACAGTTCGAGCGGGCGCTCGACGTGACCATCGACGCGGAGCCGCCAGGTCCGCAGGTCCACGGAGGTCGGGATCGCCTCCAGATGCCAGCGGACGAAAAGGCTTCGTTGGGTGTCAGGTCGTGGCGGAAATACTGCCAGGGTGTTTCCAGACAGGGGGCACGGTCGTTGAGGGCGCGGAGGGCGACCTTCTGCGGGAAGCGCATCAGGGTCGCCGCGTCGGGCGGCGCCCCCTGCGGTCGGCGGGCGCAGCCGGCGGGCAGCAGGCCGGCCGCACCTGCCCCGCGCAGCCACGCGCGCCGGTCGAGGACTGGGATGGTGGCGGACGGGTGGTCGAGAGATCGGGTCATGACTTCGACTCCGGTCGGCGCGCACTTCGCGGTGCGGACGAGGAGACCTTCGCCGCGCGGCCAGCTCCGTCACGGCCTCCTCGCCTGGGTCAGCCGCTCCGGTGCTGCCGGCCAAGGACTGGTCCAGGGCGGGCTCATACGTCCAGAGCCAGACCGCGCGGTGGAAATGGGGAAAGCTCACCGGAGTCAACTCTTGTCTTGCGGCGACAACTTGTCTTGTCTTGCGGCGACAACTTGGGCGGATATTCACAGCCCAACTTGTAACCCTGGTTCATCGCCCATCGAACCGGGCCCCAAATGGAGGTGTCAGCCTCATTGCCCGGGCGGGCGCCGACGGGAGCAGGCCGGAACCGTCCCGCGCCTGCTCGTTCTCCTGCGGTCCCACCGTTGGCCGCAAGGTCCTTCAGTGATTCTCCACGTCCTCTGTTGAGGAATAGCGAGAGCAAAACCCGTGCCGGGGATATCGGCACGAAGGTACCCACGGTCTGGCGGAACGAACGTGAACCAGAAGAGCGTTCTTGCCGTGTTGGTCAAGCCGGCAAGGGATTTCGGAACAGAGAACAGATGAAATCACCACTCGTTGCGTGGCGACCTTTGAGATACTCGCCTCAGAATTGACCCCCGGCGGCGCCGGGCGAGCCGCTCGCGTATCGAGGGCGAGTTGGAGACAGCGCCCTACGACGTCTCGTCCTGTTCGACTTCAACCCGGCGGGTGAGGTGGAGTCCCAGCTCGCGCAACCGGCGGCGCAGGGTCTCCCGCGCGATCCCCGGCCGACGGGCGGCCGCCTGTTGATTCCCGCCCGTTGCTTCCAGGACGCGAAGCAGGAAGAGGCGGTCCAGGCGGCGGTGCGCCTCCGCGTACTGGTCGCCGTCGTCGCCGGCCAGGCACAGACGGATGAACACCTCCAGGGTGGGGTCTTCCCCCGCTGATTGGCACGCCGGGACCGAGCTTCCAGGCTCTCCCGCAAGGGCAGGTAGGTAAGCCGGGAGCAGGGTTGTGCCGCGGGCCTGCAGCAGGGCCTGCTTGAGCACGCTCTGCAGCTCCCGGATGTTGCCCGGCCACGTGTAGCCGCGCAGGCGCTCCAGCGCCTCCGGGGCGACCTCCTCCACCTCCCGCCCGAGTTCGCGGCTGAACAGCCGCAGGTAATGCCGCACCAGCACCAGCACCAGCAGGTCGTCGCCCCGCTCGCGCAACGGGGGCAGATGGATGACGAAGACGCTCAGCCGGTAGTACAGGTCGGCCCGGAAATACCCCTCCGCCGACCACGCCTTCAGGTCGCGGTGGGTGGCCGCGATCAACCGCACGTCGGTCCGGACCCTCCCCGAGTGGAACACGCTTCGAAGTGCGCCGGGGAAAGTCGGGGAGATCGTGCGGGTGGACGTCCCGACCGGCAACTGGGTCGCTCCAGCCGGTAGCAATCCGAGCGACGGAGGAGGTAACAAACCCGTCGGAGCCTCGGATGCGCAGGGTCAGGTCGGCCGCCGGGGTGTTCGTCCGGGGGATGCTGGCCGAACTGGCAGTGACACTCGACGAGTGAGTCACGAGCGGGGCGGCCGCGCTGGCCCGCTGGCCGGTCGAGCGGATCACTCTGGTGGACGTTCCCGGGCTGGCGTTCTGGATCGAGACCCCTGAAGACCGCCCGGGGTGGCGGGTCACCGCGGGTCTGACCCTCCATCCCCGGCGGCGTGAGCCGGACGGGCTCCAGCGGTTCGTCGACTACGTCACGTTGACCTCACCGAACGCCGAGAACCTTCCCCCGAACCCGGCTCGGAGGTGGTCGGCCGAACGAGCCTTCCCTGATCGCCTGCGGCTCATCGCGGGTTTCTCCGGTGCAGCCGCCGAGGTCGTGGAAGCACTCCGGGACACGGCCGGGACCCTTTGGCCCCAACACCGGAGTTGAGCGTGGAAGGGCCTCCTCGCGTTTTCGGCGGCCGGCATCGAACGGGGGCCAGTCTCTGGTCCTTCTTCGGCTCCGGGTCGTCCCTGTTCTCGGTCACTTTCCCCATCCCGAGCCGGCGAGCCGATCCCTCATCTCCCGCCCGTTACCCCCGGGCTTGTGCCCCCCCTCGATCCCGCCACGCCCACCGGAACAGGTTCCGTGCGTCCACCTACCGCCCGTCCGCCGCCGTAGACCCGAGGACGATCACGATCAGGCGGTCGTCGCTATGCTCCTCCGCCCTGCCGACCAGCGCCTGGCCGATCACCGGATGCCGATACCCGGATATCGCCGTAGATAAATTCGTTCGGCCGCACTCGGCCACTACAGGGGCGTACCCACTCAGTGAGGTGGCCTTCCTCCGTCTGCCCGGCTTGGTGTGGCCGTGGTGACCCGCCCGGGGCCCATTCGTCGCCCGGCCGGGTGTCGACCATCGCGGACGGCGGGCCCGGCCCCGTCGCGGACGGCCACCCGGCGGGTCCCACCCCCGTACCAGCCGACCGCGAGTGGGGCGAAGGTCGGGGCGGCCGCGCCGGCCCGGCGGGCCTTGGGCCGGCGGTCGCCTTTGACCCGGGGCCGGCCGTGGCCCGAGTCGGGCGGGGGTGGGTTGTACAGGTTCGCATCCGGGTGGAGCTTGCTCCCCAGCGTCAGCCGGTCCCGGTGGCGGGCGCAGAACCGGGCGACCTCGTGCGTCCCGTCGCTCGAATCCCCGGCGAACACGAACGCCCGGCCCGGGGACCGCCGGAGCCGGAGTAGCCGGCACATCCGTTGGGCCGGGGTGCGATGGGGCCGGCCCCGCTTCCGGTCGTCGTCCGCGGACCGGTCCAGGTCGACCAGGACGGGCAAGCCCGCATGGTGACGTCCAGTTGCGGGTGGTGTTCCGCGACCAGGTTCCACAGGGCCCGCACGCCGGCGTCCGCCTGTCCGGCCCCGGCGTCAAAGAGGGCGTGCAGGTACTCGGGCCGGCCGCACTCGAGCGTCTGTCGGACCAGGGGGACCGACCGGCCCATCCGCCCGCGGTCGCCGGGCGTGGCCCGGACCGACAGGTCGCGTTGGCTACCCAGGTCGAAGGCGGAGAAGAGTTTCTCGCAGTGCATGTGCTTGTTGCGGGTGGTGACGGAGCCCTTGGGAATGCGGAACTTGTGGGTCCAGCGGGGGATGGTGTGTTCGTCGTAGCGGACCAGGGCGACGCCGTTGCGGATCAGGTGCCAGGGGCTGGTGCGCCGGCAAAAGGCATCGACCGACTGCCAACCGAGGTGCCGCCGCCAGCCTCCGACGGTGTGGCGGGACGGGCAGTGGCGGCCGCCACTGAGCAAGGCGAACCCGAGGTCGTCCATCTGGTCGAGGTGGAGCAGGCGTTCGATCCCGACGATCAGGTGGAAGGCGTTGGTCAGGAAACCCGGTCGGAGGACGTCCTCGGGATCGGGGACGCAGGCGCGTGCGGCGTCCAGCCAGTTCATCGCCGTGGGGAGGAGGAGGACGGCCCCGGCGTATTGCGTCCGGGTGGCGAAAAGGGGGGCGTCGACGCCGGGATCGGCCGACCGGCGGGGAGTTCGGGAATCCCGCGCGGCAACTCGAGTACCCCGTCGCGGAGTGTCGCGACCGAGGTCGCGGCCGGGGTGTCGGTCGAACCGGGCGGGCGGTCGAGCCCGAACTTCTTGAGGAAGTGGTACAGGGCGACCCGGGAGACGCGGACCCCGAAGGTGCGGTCGACGACGTCGATCAATTCGGCTCGGGTGGCCTTCGGGTGTCCGCGGCGCTGGCCGCCCGGGGGGCGGGGCCCAGGGGTCACGACTACACCGAACGCCTAAATATCACTCAAAAATACGTAATAATTATTTGATGGGAGCCAGTTAGTGATTTGACCGACCGGTCTTCCTGCCGGCGGCCGCGGTC
>JAQGHQ010000123.1 GCA_028288765.1 Gemmataceae bacterium
GGCTCGGGCGGTGGATGGAATGGGTTTTTGCAACCCCCGGGCACAAGGCGGGGTTTCAGAACCTCCCGCGGCCGGTCCGCGCCCTGCTCCTGCGGGCCTTGGCTCCCGCCGCGTGAGCTCCGGCCCGCGCCAAATGAGCGGGCCAGAAAGGGCAAAAGTCGAGGTAACTGCCTACCCGTTATTGCCCAGAGTTCCCATACGTCCAGTATGCCCGTGGCCCTGATGGATGGGATGGTAGTGTCCGGTTCCTGAAATCGGACCTTCCTGTCTCCGTCTATTGGAGTATGGTCACCCCGGCCGGCGGGGAGGTCTTCGCCATAGACTAACCACACGCGATTCAGGCGATCAAGCCCGACGGGACGAAGCAACCGGGCGGACTGAGGTCGAGACACACGGCCGGGGGGATGAATCCTCCAGCCGTGGTCATTTCAACCGATGGCATAAGGTAAGTTAACAACCCGAACCTCCTCCTCCGCCGCGCGTTGTGCCGTTGCGAGCAACCGGCGGGGACCCTGGTGTGAGCAGAGGTAGCATTTCATGGTGGACTGATGGCGCGGACAGGTGCCGCTCAGGGGGGCTGGTTCAGTTACCGAACCCCGCCCCCTTACCGCCCCCTTTCAGCGGGGAATCGGTGGGACGCTGTGGGTCGGAGCCTTATCGGGAACACCATGATCTATGGCGTTTTGGTGCAATATGGGACGTGTGGGGATTTGCCCGAAGGGTTTCCTAAACCGGGGGTCGCGCGTTCAAGTGAGCGTTGTAGTGGGCACCGCCCACCTCTTGCCTTCAGGTCTTGGTGGGCGGTGCCCACCCTACATGAGAACCGTCCGGAATCCGGAGGCGAACCCCGCCAGGTCGAGCGGGCACACGGCCCCTATTCCCCCATAGGAAAACGCCCTGGGGTCTGGTGCGCGGGCGTCGGTGGCTCTCATCTTACCGGGGATCACTGGCCGCGGGTGCGTTTCCCATAGCGATCTGCGGTGCGGAGATGCCATGCCGATTTTCGCCGGGCCAGGCTCCATTTTCTCCCTGAGCCCCGGCCCGCGATATCGCGAAGGGGATCGCCGGTCTGATGGATCAGATGGAGTTCAAGTAACCTCGCCGGCCGTTCCCGTCTCCAGGGTGGGTTCGTCCCGTCCTGCCACGATTCTCCCCGGTTACCGCTCGGCGTCCGCTTGACCGGCTGTCGTGACGAGGGCAAATGGTAATGGAAGTTCGATCAGCGGCGCCCACCGAATCGCATTCCACCCATCCGCATCATCCCGTTCCCCCCCATCCGCATCATCCCGGTTCCGCGCATTCCCCCGAAGCCCTGCCCGAACGACCGGGTACCCCCCATTGGTAGTACCCTGGTACCTCGCATCGGTAGTACCCTGGTACCCGCCATCGGTAGTGATTGGGTACCCGTCATCGGTAGCAACCCGACGCCCCGGCTCGTAGTCCCCGGGCTGAAGCGGGAACCGAAGAAGTTCGTACCCATGCCGGTGGGGACGCCGCCAGCCCCGAACCGGGGGACGAACGGAAACCGCGGGTCTTGCGCCGCCGCTTCCCCACCGATCACCAGAGTCCCGCCGACCGCCAGAATTGCCGCATAAAAGTGTCGACGCACGAGTTCCCCCTTCTTGGGAAGGCCCGCCCCCGGTCTTGGGCGACCGGCCTGTGTGGCGGCCCGTACTCCAACGCAACACGGGTGCCGGATCTACGAGATCCGGCGGACATGGCGCAATCGCCCGAGGAAACTGAACGAATCGCGGGGGAAAATGAGGCGCGGCCGCGATTTCTACGGATGATCACAGGATTAGATCGGTGCGGGGTAGCCGGTGCCGGAGGACCACAGGTTAACAATCAGGTCAATCCGTTCTCACGGATTACCCGTATGATCAGATCACTATTGGCAGGCCGGAAGTCGGATCCGCGATCGAGGCTGCCGAGTTACCCGAGCGGGCCCAGGGGATCGCCGAACGGCGGTTGGCCGGGGAGACGTTCGAAGAGATCTGGGACGCGGCCGGGCCGACGAGGTCAAGCAAGTGGCCTTCGAGCAGATGAAGGCGCTAGATCACCTGACGCACGAATATCGGCATCATGGGGGATTGCTCCGTCATGTTCCGGTAATAGTTCGAGGCGGGTTCCATGAGCATGTAGACGACCGGGCCGGACCTCGTTTCGACTACGACTCCCCTGATGCCCTCGACGATCAGGAACCACGCTCCCGCTTGCCATCCGAGGTTGGCCGGGATCACGACCTCTTCCGGGTTCGCGTGGGCGAATAAGCCCTCGGCGACGTGGTCCTGTGACACCCACCCGCCGTAGGGAAGAGGCCCCTTACGGGATTTGCTGCCCCACGGTATGATCTCGATTCGCCCGTTCCGGCGGACGGGGAGCACGGCCGGCGACTGCCACCACTGGAACTGAAACTCCTCCCGCCCGTCGCGGTCGTACAGCCGTTCGGCGAGCCGGTGCTGGCTCACGAGGGCGAGGGGCAGTTCGGAGCGGGCGAGGGCGGTGCCGGTACACATGGTTAAAAGCAGAATTTGCCCCTGACGTCGCAGACTTCGTGCTCGTTCGCGGGGTCGTCGTACCAGTCGTTGGCGAAGAGAGTCGCGCCGCTCCGGAGCTTCCAGCGGCCGAGCAGGTCGTTGATCGTCCGCTTCGCGCGCGCGACCGCGTCGCGCTTCGGGTCGGCCGGATCGAAAAGACTCTGCTGCCACGGGCCGCGCTTCAAGCCCGAGGCGATCAGGTGCATGTGCGTCGCGACCCGGCCCGGCCGCCAAGCCCGCCGGAGCCCCCTCTTGGCGGCGTCGAGGAGGACGTCGAACCGGGCCGAAGGAACGCAGAGATTCGCGACCCCCGTGGCGGAATCGGCGTCGAAATAACTCACGGCGACCGTGAGCGTCGAGGGCCGAACCTCGTGGAACTGCAATTCCTCGATCAAGCGCTCGACATTTCTGACCAGCCACCCGTACAGAGTATACGCGTCCTTCACCCGGCCCGCTAAACTGCCGCCGCGGCTCAGCATCTTGTGCGGGGTCCGGGTGGTGCGGATCGGGGTGACGCGGTAGCCGTTGAGTTCCCGCCAGATGTCGTGGCCCGTCACGGTCAACAGCCGTCGCACGAGCAGTCCGCTCGCCTGTCGCAGGTCCAGACACGTCTTGATGCCGTGGGGCTCTAATTTGGCCGCGCTCCCGCGCGCGATGCCCGCGATCTCGGTCACCGGGAGCTTCGCCAGGATCTCGGTTTCGTGATCCGCATCCTCGACGGCGACCGCCCCGTAAGGCTTGGCCGTGTCCGCGAAGAGCTTGGCCAGGGTCCTGGTCCTTGCGAACGCCACGGTCATCGGCAGGCCCGTCGACAGCTTGACATGCTCCCGGATGTCCTCGGCGGTTTGCCGGAACGTGCGTCCTCTGGTCGCGGAGCCTTCCCAGAAAAACTCGTCGATCGAATAATATTCAATTTTTTGTGAGAATAATCCGGCCTCGGCGAGCATCTTCCGCGAGAGCGTTTCGTACCACCGGAAATCCCGCTTGACGTAAACGCCCGTCGGGCATTTCTTCTTGGCTTCCCAGATCGGCTCGCCGACCTTCACGCCGTGCCGTTTCATCGGGTAATTGCGGGCGATCACGCACGCGCCCTGGTTCCCGAGAACACCCACGGCCAGCCCGCGGAGCCAGGGACGGCGCACGACCTCGGCGGAGGCATAGAAGCTGTCGGCGTCGCCGAACCCGACGAGGGTTTTCATCCCGCCATAATTAACTAGTGTACTTGCGTTCAGAAAAGGTCGGTTTGCCAACAAGCTCCCGATTTCGCCTGAAAAGCGTCCGCGGATCGGGAAAAGGCATGAGCTCGCGAACCTCCGGTGCCGAAGTCGATCCGGAGCAACGGTTCGGTTTTTCGACCGGCGCACGGATGCGCCGGAATGCTTCGGCCGGCCAAACCCAAAAACCGCCTCGCTTCTGTGCGACGCGGTTTTTTCCTGGCTCCGTTCTCATCCAGGAACCCGGTAACGGTGTCCGTTTCGAGTCCCCCTTTACCTCGTGAAAGGAGAGGGAGGAGGGGAATGGCCCGGGTGGCATGTCCACAGCTTTGGGTGGACATGGGTGTTTCTCGTCGGGCGGAAACCTCACCCCGACCCGGGCTCCGGGGCACCCGCAGGTCCACCCCGAGCGGTGGACATGCCACCCAATGCGACAGGCTCAGCGAGTTCGTGTATCAGTCGGTTCGTGTATCAGTTGGCGGCCGGTTCTTCCGAATTGCGTGGGCTGGGATTGGTTCGGCTGAAGGCTATGAAGGTACTCGGCGGCCTTGCTGGCGTGACTGGCGGTGGGTAAAAATCGCCCGGGTACGGGAGCACGCAGACCACGTGACTCGACCCGGGGTCAAAACCCCGGCGGCCCGGGACGAAGTCCCGGGCCGCCGGTTCCTGCGCGCCTTCCTTGGCGATCCTCATGCCGCCTCCGATCATCAGTCGATCCGGAAGGCGGAGAAGATCATGCTCGGGATTACCGGCTCCCCACCCGGTTTGGACATCACCAGCCCGACCCCCTTACCGGTGGCCGATTGGGCCAGTTCGACTTTGTCCCCGGCCTTCGCCTCCACGATCCCCTGGCATACGAGTACGGCGGTGAATCCCGGGGTAACGGTCTGCTCAGTATTCGAATTGTCCACGTCCTTCCCGTTCTGCCGGGCCCACAGTTTCACCGATCCCTTGCCCTCGGGGGAGGAGGCCCCGACCTGGCCGGCCGCGATCACAAAGTACGCCCCCGCGTCCTTGACCGTCACCACCCCCTTCGCGTTCTCGATCCCCTTGGCCGCGTCGGTCGAGTTCAGGGTGACGGGCTTCGGGGCGTCAGCCGCCCCCTGGGTTTCGGTGCTGGAGAGCTGGGCGTACCCGGTGTCCCCGACCTTGAACGCGGTGAAGATCATGCTCGGCACGACCGGCTCCCCGGCCGGCTTGGAGGCGACCATGCCGACCCCCTTACCGGTGGCCGACTCGATCAGCTCGAGCTTGTCCCCGCCTTTGGCCTCGACCACCCCCTGGCAGACGAGGACTGCCGTGTACCCCTCGGTCACGGTCTGCTCGGTGTTCGAGTTGTCCACGTCCTTGCCGTTCTGCTTCATCCAGAGCTTGACCGACCCCTTCCCGTCCTGGGCGGTGGCCCCGACCTGGCCGGCGGCGATCACGAAGTACACCCCGGGCTCTTTAAGTGTCACGATCCCCTTCGCGTTCTCGATCCCCTTGGCCGCGTCGGTCGAGTTCAGGGTGATGCCGTGCGGCGCGCCGTCGGCGGCCTGGGTTTCGGTGCTGGAGAGCTGGGCGTACCCGGTGTCCCCGACCTTGAACGCGGTGAAGATCATGCTCGGGATGACCGGCTCACCGGCCGGCTTCTTGACGATCAGCCCGAGGCCCTGGTCCGACTGGCCGCTCGAGATCATCAGCTCGATCTTGTCGTCGGCCTTGGCCTCGACCACCCCCTGGCAGACGAGCACGGCGGTGAACCCGCCCGGCTCGATCTTCTGGACGGTGTTGGAGTTGTCCACGTCCTTCCCGTTCTGCCGCATCCACAGCCGGACGGTCCCCTTGCCGGCGGGGTTGGTGCTCCCGACCTGGCCGGCGGCGATCACGAAGTACGTGCCCGCCTCCGGCAACTTGACGACGCCGTTCGTGTTCGTGATCCCCTTGGCCGAATCGGTCGAGTTCAGAGTGACCGCCTTCGGGGCGGCCCCCGCGGGCTGGGTCTCGGTGCTCGACAGCTGCGCGTACGGCTTCGCGGGGGCGGTGGTCGCGACCAGTGCGGCGACCGCGACCGCAAGGGCCGCTCGGACGATCATGGTCCTCATGGTACTTCTCCTGTACTCCAGCTCGGGGAGAGCCGGCCGGCCGCCGCGGTCCGGGGGACGCACGGGGACCGATCGGCGTGGGTTCGTCCGAGAACCGGTCCACGGACCGTGAGGCCGTGCCCGATCCCGGGTCTGGATCGACTCGTCTTGTGGGAGAGTGGACAACAGGGTGGCCATCCCGCGGGGAAGGCCGACGGACCGGTAGCGTCAGGGGTCAGGAGTGCAGGCACCCGCCCGAGGACCGGAGGGACTGCGGCATCCTTGCCTGGTACGAACGGGCCCGGGGAGTACGGTCCGTAGGTCAGCTGTCCTTGCCGTCGTGCCGTAACTCACGGCAGGTCCGGTGAACTCGGTCGGGATATGCTTACGTCCGACCACAACAGAAACAAAACGCTCACTCTTTCGGTCCGGCGATATTGACGATGATCGTTCGCCCGGACCGGGGTAGAGGGGAGAGTGACGATAACAGTATCCACGGGGCGACGAACCCGCAAGCAAAATGCTCGGGAAAAAGAGACTTCTTCTCTCCCGGATGAGTCGGGCGATCGGCGGGTGGTCGGGGTGGATGAGCGAGGCGGGCCACAGTCGCGGGGTGAGAGGACGTGTTTTCGGCTGACACCCGATCGGTGTACGATCACCCGGTCGGGGTTTGACTGGCTGGTTTCCTCAAACCAGTGGTGAATAAGAGGCGTGAGCCCCGGGAAGGGGGCGACAGGGAATACGGTGGGGTGACCCTCCCTGGCAATTCATGAGAGGGCGGTTACACTTCGGAACGAGCTGGTTGGCCGGCGACGACCGGCTCGTCAGAATAACACTTCTCCCCAATTCCGAAGGAGCTGATCCCGTGAGCGATCGCATCGTGTTCCCGTCCCGCCGTCTGTTCCTCGCCTCGGGCGCGTTCGGCCTGTCCATGTGGACGGTCCGCGGCGCGTTCGCCGAAGAGCTGGTCAGGACCCCGGCGCAGACCGAGGGCCCGTTCTACCCGAACAAGCTCCCGCTCGATACCGACAACGACCTGCTCGTCATCAACGACGGGATTACCCCGGCCGTCGGCGAGATCACCCACCTGACCGGCAAGGTCCTCGACCTCAAGGGCAACCCGGTCAAGAACGCGGCGGTCGAGATCTGGCAGTGCGACGCGAAAGGCGTGTACCTTCACACCGCCGACAGTGACCGGAAGAAGGCGCAGCAGGACAAGAACTTCCAGGGGTTTGGCCGGTTCGTGACGAGTTCGACCGGTGAATACTACTTCCGGACGATCAAACCAGTTCCGTACCCCGGCCGGACCCCCCACATTCACTTCAAGGTCAAGAAGGCGGGCAAAGAACTGCTCACGACCCAGTGCTACGTCAAGGGCCATCCCGGGAACGAGCGGGACGGGATCTACCGCGGGCTGCGGGGCTCATCGGCCGCGGTGACCACGGACTTCACCCCGATCAAGGACTCGAAGCTCGGCGAACTGGCTGCGACCTTCGACATCGTCCTGGGGCAGACGCCGGAGGGTTGAAGTCGGGCGATGCCCCAGAGGCGGCCCGCGCTGGGGCACCGTCGCCGCTGTCATTTCCCGACAGCCTTCTTCAGTTCGGCCAACACGGGCTTTACGTCGGTCTCGTTGACCGAGGTGAAGGCGAACGATTTCACCACCTTACCCTTGTTCGCCACCACCACGGTGAGATGGGCGTCGGGGTTGACCCCCCATCCCTCGGGACCACTCTTCTCGCCCTCGAACGCGGCCAGGGAAGTGTGTTCGAACTTGAGCGACGTCTGCACGCGGGGAAGGTACTCCTTGTTCTTTTCGAACGCGGTCTTCTCCCCGACCCACACGGCCACCACCGCGGCTTTCTCGTCCGTCTTCCCGAGATCGACGTCGAGCGTTTTGATGAACCGGGCCATCGGCCGGCTGAAATGTTCGGTCTGCACGAACAGGTAAACCGTGGGGGCGTCTTTTCGGTCGGCCGCGAACTCGGTCTCCTTGTTCTCGGCGGTCCCCACCAACCCGAACACCTTCAGTACCGGAACCTTTTCCCCCGCCACCGGTCCGGATTCCACATCGGCTCGGGCGAACGAGCCCAGACCGAATGTGACGGCCAGACACAGAGCGAACCCGAAAATCTTCATGACCGTGTCTCCTCGTCGGGGGTTACAGACAACGGGTACTCGGCGATCGTCAGGCCGAGCGTCGGGACGGCCTGTAGCCGCCGCCAGCCGTGGGTCACCCGGCGCTCTTCCTCGGCCACGAATGCCGGGTCGAATTGCGCTTTCCCGAACGGGCCGTCACACCCGGCCGGTTCGAATGACGGATCGACGATGTACTGGGCGAGGGCGGGGTTACAGCGAATATGCCGCTCGCGGGACAGGTGAAGCTGTTCGAGCGGAACTTCCCCGAGTACGTACCGCAGGTAGAGGTCGGAGTCGGTGATCGCCGGCACGTCCAGACCGCATACCTCGCACCGGTAGCCCTCGTCGCACTTCGCCACGCGGCCTCCGTCGCCTGTTTTCGCCCGATGGCAGGCAACCAACATGGGTTTACTTTATTTGTATGATACACAGTAAGACTTGCCTGCCGCGACCGCCGTGAGTGTCTTTCCGATGGATGTGCTAGACCGGTTCCGGCTCGACGGGCGGACCGCCCTGATCACTGGTGGCAGCCGCGGGCTCGGCCGGGCCATGGCCCAGGCGCTGGCCGAGGCCGGGGCCGATCTGATCCTCGTCGGCCGCGAAGCGGACAGCCTGAAGACGGCCCGGGTGGAACTCGCGGCCCTCGGGCGGCGGGTGGAAGTCGTGGTGGGGGACGTGGGGACGCCCGATGGGGCCGAGGCCGCGTGTGATTCGGCCCTGAAACTGGGCCGGGCGGTGGACGTGTTAGTGAACAACGTCGGCGGCCGCCGCCTCGACCTGCCGACGGAGGACATCCCACTTGCCGACTGGCAGAAATTAATCGACCTGAATTTGACGAGCGCGCTCGTTTGCTGCCAGAAGATAGGGAAGGGGATGCTCGACCGCCGGCGGGGGGCGGTGGTGAACATCACCTCGATCGCCGGCCCGATCGCGATCAAGGGAATCCGCGGGCGGCACTACGAGACGGCCAAGGCCGCGCTCACCGCCCTGACGAAAGCCCTCGCCGCCGACTGGGCCGACCGCGGGGTCCGGGTGAACGCGATCGCCCCGGGAGTGTTCCTGACCGCCCCGAACCGCCGCTGGTTCGGGGAGAAGCAGGCGTTCCGGCAGTCGTTCGAGGCCCACATTCCGCTCGGCCGGTTCGGCGATCCGGACGAAGTCGGCCCGGCGGTGGTGTTCCTGGCGGGTGACGCGAGCAGTTACATCACCGGGACCACAATCGTCGTCGACGGCGGATTTACTCTCTGGTGATCAGAAAGACAATGGCCACAAAAAGGCACGAAAATGCACAAAAAATGACTTTCGATCTGGTTTCTTTTTCGTGACTCTTTGTGCCTTTTTGTGGCTATTCGATTTATTCTGAGGTCTGTCCCGTGGCTCTCCCCATCGTCGCGATCGTCGGCCGGCCGAACGTCGGCAAGTCGTCATTGTTCAACTGGCTCGCCGGGCGGCGGATCAGCATCGTGGACCCGACCGCCGGGGTCACCCGCGACCGCGTCTCCACGGTCGCCCAGGCCGGGGACCGGTACTTCGAGCTGATCGACACCGGCGGGCTCGGGATCCAGGACGTCGACAACCTGACCGCCGACGTCGAGCGCCAGATCCACTACGCGATCGATGCCGCCGCGGTCGTCGTTTTCGTCGTGGACATCCGCGAGGGGGTGGTCCCGCTCGACCAGGAGGTCGCGACCAAGCTCCGGGCGGTCAACAAGCCGGTCGTGTTCGTCGCGAACAAGGCCGATACGGGGAAGCTCGCGACCCAGGCGGGCGAGTTCTACGGGCTGGGCTACGGCGAGCCGGTCGTCGTGAGCGCCGACCAGAAACTCGGCAAGCAGGACCTGTTCGACGCGATCCTCGCCCGCCTCCCGGTCGAGACGGGCGAGGCCCCGCCCGGCGACCCGGCCCTGAAGATCGCCATCGTGGGCCGGCGGAACGTCGGGAAGAGCACGTTCATCAACAGCCTCGCCGACGCCGAGCGGGTGATCGTGTCCGAGGTCCCCGGAACCACCCGGGACAGTATCGACGTCCGGTTCGGGCGGGACGGGAAGGAGTTCGTCGCGATCGACACGGCCGGGGTGCGGAAGAAGACGAGCCTGGCGAACGACATCGAGTATTACAGCTCCCACCGGGCCGAGCGGTCGATCCGCCGGGCCGACGTGGTGCTCCACTTCTTCGACGCCCGGCACCGGGTCGGCCGGGTCGATAAACAGCTCGCCGAATACATCCTCGACCACCACAAGCCGGCGGTCTTCGTCGTCAACAAGTGGGACCTCGTCAAGGACGTGATGCCGACCGAGAAGATGGGGAACTACCTCCGGGCCGTGTTCCCGATGCTCGACTACGTGCCCATCGCGTTCGTGACGGCCAAAAAGGGAAAGAACGTCCTGCGGCTGCTCCAGCTCGCGATCCAGCTGCACAAGCAGGCCGGGACGCGGGTGGGCACCGGCGACCTGAACCGGGTGATGCGCCAGGCGCTCGAGGCGAACTCCCCGCCCCTGCGGAACCAGAACCGGCAGCCGAAGATCTTCTACACCACCCAGGTTGGCACCCACCCGCCCACGATCGTCCTCTTCACGAACGGCCCGGAGCTGTTCGACGCCACTTACGTCCGGTATCTGACGAAGGTCTTGCGGGACTCGTTCTCGTTCTCCGAGGTGGCGGTCAAGCTGGTCCTCCGGGCGAAGGGGGAGGGGGCCGGGAAGGTGACCCCGGACTTGTCCGACGAGGATTTGGTCGTCGAGTCAATGGACGGGACGGACGAGATGCCGGTGGTCCGTAAGCAGCCCGAGAAACCGGCCAAGAAGCTGGCGAAGGTGGAACTGGCGGAAAGTGAAGTTCCGCCGCCCGCCCCGAGGCCGCGGAAGAAGAAGCAACCCGAGCCCGGGACGTGGGACCTGTGATCTGTCGAGACATCCGGTTTGGTGAGGAGATCCCGGGATTGCCCGTCGCCCCCTCCCGCCTCAGGACTCGCCGTCGAAATCGTCGGTTCGACCTCGGTCTTCACCCTGAATGGGGTGGGACAGGATAGCCCAGGGCAACGCCCTGGGCGGCCGGGCTCAAGAACCCAGGGCGTTGCCCTGGGCTATCCTGTCCCAGCCTTTCAGGCTGAAATCCCAGATCCGTCGATC
>JAQGHQ010000171.1 GCA_028288765.1 Gemmataceae bacterium
CTGGAAGTGTTCTACAACCGCGTCCGCCGTCATTCCGCCCTGGGGTATGTCTCCCCGGACGAATTTGAACGGACGTACAACCAGACCCACCGTTAACTTCGTGTCCACTTTTCTTGGGGAATACCAGGTCCGGAGGAACGGGAAGACGTGGTCGCTAACCACGGTGTACATCTCGGCTGGTGCGAAGTGCTTGAACCGGGACCAGCGGAAGTCGTCGTACGGCCGCTTCTTGTCGTCCTTCCCTGCCGGGAAGACCCGCCGCTCGATCGGCTTCCTCAACCGGGTGGCTTTGTTCTCTTCGAGGGTGTGGAGGTCGTCCAACCGCTTGATAAAGAGCAGGTAGGTAATCTGCTCGATTACTTCGAGCGGGTTGGAGATCCCACCGGTCCAGAAAACGTTCCAGATAGTGTCGATCTGGTTGCGAATGTCACCGGTCAGCATCTGATGATTGTTCTTTTGATTTAGAGGCGTGCGTCTGGCGTTCCGCGCGGTTTGTGTAGCCTCTCCCGTTCCCTTTCGGTTTGCAAGCACGGATTGCCCAGTAAAGGCGAATCTTGCCGAAAGGCGAGAGTAAGTTCATGTAGCGAAGTCGGTTGTCTCCGAGGAGATCCGGGACAACGAAATTGACCAGCAGGCTCAGCCCCTTCCAGCTACTGTGGAGGTTCCCTCCCCGGGTGGTTCGGTGACAGTCTCTGACCCCTCGTGACCAGTCCGCCCGGCTACTTGATGGTTATCCTCGTGAGATGGTTTGATCGGCGACCAGAGGATTCCCGCAGGCCCGTTGACCGGGCTGCTTGGCGGCGTCTACACGATGAAGTGGGGCAGTCGCCGGGGTGTTGCACAAGGTAGCGGGTAGAGTGTAGGAGAGGTGGCGCATGAGCTGGGAACAGCGGGGCGGCCAGAGCTACTACTACACCGCCCGCCGGGTGAACGGGCGAGTGGTCAAGGAGTACGTCCACCCGCTCGTCGCCCCCGCTCGGGCCCTGGTCGATGCGGACCGCCGGGCGATGCGGGAAGAGGCCGCCGCCGAACTCCGGCGGGCCCGTGCCGACCTGGACGCCCTCGACGCCGCCCTGGTCGCGCTCGACGAGCTCGCCGACGCCCTCGCCCGTGGGGCACTGCTCGCCGCGGGATACCACCAGCACCACCGCGGGCCGTGGAGGAAACGCCGTGTCCGACAAGACCACCCCACCGGCGAAGGGGGATGACCTCCCGGCCTCGACCGAGGAGACGTTCGACCTGGTCGCCCGGGCCGAACAAGGCGACGCCGCGGCCATGCCGCCACTGCGGAGGTTGCTCGGCAACCCCGCGGCGGTCGACCAACTCGGTGGGAACCTGGCCGAGACCGCTCAGCGGGTGCTGATGGAGGCCCACTGCGGCCAGAACCTGTTCCGGCGGGAGGCGATCGGCCGGAAGATGGCCAACCTGCGGGCGGAGCTCGCCGGCCCGAACCCGTCCGCGGTCGAGCGGCTGCTGGCCGAGCGGGCGGTCGCGTGCTGGCTCCACGTGTACCACCTGGAGGCGGTGTACGCCGGGAAGGGGTCCATGAGCGTGCCGCTGGCCGAGCACTACCAGAAGTGCATCGACCGGGCGCACAAGCGGTATGTATCAGCCCTAAAAGCACTGGCCGAGGTACGGAAGATCGGGGTCACGGTTCAGCTCAACGTCGCCCGCAAGCAAGTGAACGTCCTGGCAACTTGACCAACTGGGCCGGGTTCCGACCACCGCGCACGGCTTTCGAGCTTCGGCCACCACCATGCACGCCCCATCTACTGTTCCGTCGCCGACCTTTACCGAAGGCGGACTTTCCCGCTCGCGGTGGGAACAACGATCAGGCGGGAGATGTACCGGAGCATGGTCGTAACCTCGGGGGGTAGTCCGGGCGGATGTGCCCGGGACCTGAAGCACTATACGCCGACCACGAGACGATCGCGGGCGAGCTACACCCCGACCTCCTGGAAAGATCCTGGGCTGGGCGAAGGCGACCAGACCATGCACTGGCCGCGGTCAGGGCCCAACTGTTCGGGGTGAAGCCCCTGCTCCGACGGGGGGCGGCCAGATGTATCTGGTGAACCCCTGGCCAGGAAATATCCAAATTCAGTCCGATAGAGAGTTGCAGTCCCCATTCTAGTCAGTTAGACTCGCCCTACATAGCTCCCGCCAAAGGTGGAAGTGATGGCTGAGTGGGTATCAGACTTTCCCTGGCAGGGATTCCGTCATCGCCTGACAAGTGCGGACTCGAGAGCGGGTTATATTCAATCCGCTCCGCAACAGTCACACCCGCGACTCGGGGAGAGGAATGGTGCCCCCTGAACTTCCAGGGCGAACTCCTGCGCGGCGGCCGGGCCAGTCATGACCCCATTAGATCTGGTCAAGCTACGCCCCCTGATGGAACGCACCCGCGGGACGGGAATCGCGATCGGACTGATCGACGGCCCCGTCGCCTTGGGCCATCCTGACCTCGCCGGCGCGAGCATCCGCGAGGTCACGGGAAAACTGCGGGGCCAGTGCGTTCGGGCGGAAAGCGCCGCCTGCGCCCACGGAACCTTCGTGGCAGGGATTCTGTGCGGCAGGCGCGGTTCTACGGCCCCAGCCATCTGTCCCGATTGCACCCTGCTGATCCGCCCGATCTTCGCGGAGGCGGTACGGGGGGACGGCCAAATGCCCGGCGCGCGGCCCGAGGAACTGGCCGCGGCTGTCGTCGAGAGCATCGACGCGGGGGCGCGGGTGCTGAACTTGAGCGTCGCACTCGCGCGGCCGTCGTCCAAGGACGAGCGCGAACTGGAACACGCACTGGATCAGGCCGCCCGACACGGCGTGATCGTCGTCGCGGCGGCAGGGAATCAGGCCACGGTCGGCATCTCGGCCATCACCCGCCACCCGTGGGTCATCCCGGTGGCGGCCTGCGATCTCATCGGCCGGCCCGCCGGCCAATCCAACCTCGGGAGTTCGATCGGCCGGCGCGGGTTGCGAGCGCCGGGGGACGCGATCACGAGCCTCGGGGCGGCGGGCGGGACGGTCACGTCCGGGGGGACGAGCGCCGCCGCCGCGTTCGTGACCGGCACCGTCGCCTTGTTGTGGTCGGAACGTCCCGACGCGACTGCGGCGGAGGTCCGGGACGCCGTCACTCGGGCACGGGAGCCGCGGCGGAGAACGGTCGTCCCCGCGCTGTTGGACGCCTGGGCATCGTACCGAATCATGGGCGGAGTCCGCTCTCTATCAGGACGGCCGATATGCAGCTGAACGAGTTGCTGGTACCAAGTCTGGGTGATCTCGACGGCGCTGCCGCGCTCGGAGTCCCCCCGTCGGGCTCCGGCCCAGCCATCTCCCCGCAGGGGGCGAACGGCGGGTGCGGGTGCGGCCGGGCGAACGGGGCCGACGCCGGCGGGGCACAACGGGTCGCCGCGTCCTACGTGTACGCCCTGGGCCGGGTCGGGCCGCGGTTCCCGAGTCCGGGAGTGGAAAAGGAGTTCGCCCAGGCCACCGGCCGGGCCGGGACCGACGGGCTGAGCGACCGGCAGGCGCTCCACGCCGTCCTGTCGAAGCGCGAGAACCGCTACCTGGCCCGCCAACTGTGCTGGGTGCTCGCCATCGAAGGGGTGGAGACGTACTTGTTGTACCCGCGCGATCCGGGCGACTTCCACTTGCTGGTGGAGTCCGTCCGCCCGGTCCCGCGGCCGACGGACGTGGACGTCGTCATCGGCATGCGCGGGGCCCCCGCCCCGCCGGAGGTGTGCAACGGGCTCATGCTCCCGGTCGTCGGGTTCGACCAGATGTACTCCTTCGGCGTCGATGCCCTCCTCCAATCCATCCCCCGGCCGGAGGGGATCGACGCCGGGAAGTTCGGGCCGGCGACGGAGGAGGTGTTCTCCCGGTACCTGCAGATGGCGGACAACGCCGGGGCCACGGACGAACACCGGGCCCTGAACTACTTGGCCGTCCGGTACCCGGCCATCTACGCGACTGCGGCCGAAGCCTATGGCCGCAACGCGTCGCTGACCGCGGTGGACGCCCGCCCCTCCCCCCTCAGCGGGGCGCGAAAAATCCTCGACGTCGTCTTCTCGTTTACCCACCGCACGACCGACGTGACCGAGAAGCACTTCGTCCGTGTGGACGTGACCGAGGAGTTCCCGTTCTTGGTGACCAAGCTGTCCCCGTACATCGACCGGTGACGGCCGAACGCAAGGAAGGATACAACCTGATGACAATGCCAGGGTTTACCGCTGACGACTCGCTCCGCGGCGCGGGAGGGGGCCACCGGACGCCGTACAACGCCGGACGGGCTGAGGAGGGCGTCCACCCCGCCTTCCGTGGGAGCCGGTGTATGTCGAAGTGCATTCGGGAATGTGTTGGGCTCGACCCCTACTGCGCCCAAAATTGCGACTGTATCTGCAACGGACGGCCCGGTAGGACTTGCTTCCTCGAGTAAAGAACCGGCCACCGCCGCGCGGCCGAGTGCCCCGGCGCGGTCGGTGGCGTCGCCCGCCCGCGGCTACTACGGCACCGAACGACCACCATGTCTCGGCGGCCGAGTCGAGACCTTGAGGGTATCAAAAACCATGACGCATTCGCAGAATCACATGCCGGGGTTCACCGCGAGCGAGTCGCTCGACCAAACGGGCGACCCGTATTGGTTGGCTGCCGGCCCGGGCACCTCGGACGGGGACGCGGTCCGGGCCGCCGGGCCCTCCGCAGTCTCCCTCGACCCGAACTGCGGGCCGTGCGTCTGTAGGATTCGCGACCTGGGAATCAGGCGTTACTTTTTCTGCCAGCGGGACTGTACCTTCCCGATTACCATTCCTCTCCCGACTCCCGAATTCCCCGGAGGGGTTCCTCAACACATCCACTACTTCAAACCCTGCTGACGGCGATAGCCGTGAGAAGTGCGGGGCGGGATGGCGCACGGATTTCCAGGGTAGTCAGTAAACACAGGGGTAGACGAAATGGCAACACCGGGATTCACCGCAGAAGCCTCCGTATCCGGGCCGGGTCAACGCGGCTACGCGGCGTCGGGCCAGCGCGATCAGGCAGATCGGGCGGTTCGGCCCGCGTCATGTCACGGCGAGTGCGTCCACGACTGCCTCCTGGACGGGCACATGAGCAAGACGGGCTGCCAGGCGTTGTGCCGGGCGGAGTGTCGATAGGTGACGGATGGGATCGGTCAGGACGGGTGAGCGGATCGGAACCGGATGAGGCTTCGAGAGTCGGACCGATCGAGGTGGACTACCTGTGGGCTGCGAGGGCGGATTGGCCGCCTGGGGTGCGGAGGATGAAGTAGCGTTCGACTAACACTTGGGCGGCCGGGACGGCGAGGAAGAGGGACAGCGGGAACGCCAGGGTCAGGAGCCGGCAGGTCATGAATGAACCTCCTCGTGGGACGGCGGACGGGACCGCACGAGAAGTCATTCCCCTGGAGTCAGCGGGATTGGGAAGGAGGGCGGAGGTGACTAAATAGCTCCCGCCAAATGGGGAAGTAGCTTTGTTTTCTTGGCCTTTTCGTTGTACACCCCCGACCGGACCTGGAAGGGCCCGTGGGCCTCGAACCAGTCGAACGTCCGGTCGAGCAACTCGTCC
>JAQGHQ010000178.1 GCA_028288765.1 Gemmataceae bacterium
CGGCGAGTACCATCGGGCCGTGCCGGCGGACCAACTCGGCGAACGCTTCCCCGTCCCGTTCGGCCACGAACCGGCCGAGCAGGTTCCCATCCGGTTCCGCAGAGGCCGTCAGAACCAGCCGGCTGAGTCGGTGAGTGAGGTCGGCCATCCATTTCCCTCCAGGACACCGTCTATTGTCACCCGGAGGGCCTGCGCGTCTGCGATTTTTTTGGTAGGGGGTGCGACCGAGAATGAGCATGGGCTACGGTCATCCGCTCTCCCTCGCGGCGTCCCGGCGGATAAAATCCCCTCATGCACCCCGACGCTTCCGCGTTTGAGCGGACTATCCTCGGCGCCCCCGCCGACCGCACCCCCCAACTCGTCTACGCGGACTGGCTGGACGAGCACGAGGACCCCGAGTTCGCCGCCATCGTGCGGTCCGACGAGTTCGCCGACATCGCCGCCACAGCGGCCGGGGCTGAGCTGACACTGCGGCAGGCGTGGGACGCCGCGAAAGGGGTGAAGCGGCTCACGGGTTCGGTGGGCGCCATCGGCCTGGCGGTGGTCACGTTCGCCCCGATGCTCCGGCTCGTCGGCGAATCTCTCCGGGCGGCGGCGCTCGGAGTCGTCCTGTCAGCATCCTCGGGCCGACCGGCCCCGTCCTCGGCTACCGCCGAACGACCCCAGGTCCGGCGAGTGTCGTGACCGACGCGATACCTATTGGTCGGATGAGAATAGCGGCACGTCATCCGGTTGAAGGGCGAGTCCGGCTGCGTCTCGTTCCCACAGGTCCCCGTGCGCGACCAGTTCCTGAAGCCGAGTAGCGACCGCAGGTCGTAGTCGGGCTCGGCGGGCCAAGTCGGCGTCCCGGAACGACTCCGTATCACCGGTCAGAGTTTCCCAAGGTGTGGAAGGAGGTCGGTGCCGACCGCCCAGCCAGACCAGGGCTCGCAAGACCCGCGCCCGGTCACGGGAGGTCAGCTCCATCTCCCATTGCCTGGCCGTTTGCCGTGGGGGAGGAGGACCGCACCGCCAGTTCTGAGTGTGGTACAGGTTCCGGGCCGTCGCCCCGTCGTAGTTCTCGACCCGGACCAAGTCGAACCGCGACCCTATGCGGGCATACCACTGGCGAGCGTACCCAGGCCCCAAGCCATCTGCGGTGTCGATGACCACCACCGGGTCCTCGATGCCGGGCACGGATTCCAGGCGAGCGGCGCGGTAGTAACACCGCCAGCCGGTGGTGGATTCGACCTTTGCACGCCATGCGCCGGTGTGGTCGAAGAGGGTCAGGCGAATATCCGTCGTCCCGGGGATGATGTTGGTGAACTGTCCCCGTTCCAAGACGAGACAGCCAACCGGGCCGGGTTCCGAACCGAACGCCCACACATACAGCGGGGCCGGACTTGGCCAGGACTCAGCGTCAGAGCTGGTCAAGCGTCCAGGGTCGAGCACCCGCATCGCCGCCATGAGGGGGCGGAGTTCTTCTTCGCCGGCTTTTTCGAGGTTCTTCCCGAGGAACGCCTGGACCACATCCAACGCTGCCCGTTTACTCTTCGGTGAGGTTCGCTTTTCCTGAGTGATGAAGAGGGGAAGGGCGAGTGCGGCCAGCAGCGTGACCAGGGCAAGGTGCGAACGGGCTTGGGCGAGCGAGCTCATGGTGGGGTGCTCCCCTTGGATAACAGGCATCCTATCGGCTGGTTCCCCTTCTTCGCAACACCCACATGAACGAACCGTTTGCCGGCGGACGAGCCGGGGAAGCGATGGGACCTTCTTCGATGTCGTCGAACCTGCGACCGGACGGCGGCTGAGTCGCGGAGCCCGGAAATCGTCCGGATGAACGGGCGCGGACCGAGATGGACGGGCTCCGCGGTCGTCCTCATCGAAGGGGCGACCGCCGGTGCGTTTGCCCTGCCCGCTGATGACCGCGCCGTGTGAGGGTCGTCGCCACCTTCTTGTGGAGAGCGAGGTCGCCCCCCATGCTGTACCTGTCCCTGCCCCCGGCCCTGCTCCTGGTCATCCTGTCCCACGTCGCCGCCCGCCGGGCTCCCCACCCCGTCCGCTGGCCCGCGTTCCTCGTCCTCGGTGCGGGGCTGGCGTTCGGCACCGTCTGCATCGGGCTCGCCCTGCCGCCGGTCATGGTGCTCTTCCTCGCCCTCGCGGCTGCGCTGGCCGCGTGGCCCGCCGCCCGCCGCCGCCTGCCGACCTTCCTCCCGGTCTCGGCCGGTGCCACCCTCCTCGCCTTCGGGGTCGTGGCGTGGCCGGCACTCGTAGCGCAGGCCGAATACGCGCGGCTCCGCGACCGGTTCCCCTTCGAGTCGATGGAGGGCAGGGCTCCGTCCCCGCGCCCGGAGCAGCACCCCGGGCCGGTTGCCTGGCGGCTGGCCGCGTTCGAGCCGGAGGTCGAGACCGCGTCCCAGCACACGGGCCGGGCCTACGCCCTCCAGGCCCTGCACGGGGACACGGTCCAGTTGTTCGTGGACAGCCCCGGGTTCGGGGTCTCCCGGATGCGGATGGTCCAACCGACCGAGACCCTCCTGACCCCGAAGCCCCGGGAGGAGCCGCCCGTCCAGCCTGCATCGCCCGCGCCGCCCGGCAAGTATCAGGCGGGGACCGGACACCTGCCCGAAGCCGAAGTGGAGGCCCTGGTCGGGTTGCACGCCGGCGGGGTGCTGGACTTCGTGAACCCGCGGGGGTTCGGGTTCGTCAAGGACCGTGGGCATGTGGCCGGGTTTCAGCCGCATGGGTTCAGCCAGGTGCCGAGCTCGTCCAAGGCGTGGGCGGTCCGGCGGGTCGAGTTGGTGGGCCTGCTCCGGCACCCGGACCCGGTCGTGTACCTGTCCGCGCGTCTACCTGCGATGGACGAGTTGAAGGCCGCGCCGACCCGTCCCCTAGACGAGTTCGAGGCGGTCGGGCTGGCGGCAGTGCGGCGGGGCGAGGACATCTACGCGGCCCGGACCGGGGCTGGGGTTCGGTTCGTCGGCGCGATACGCAGCGTCAAACAGTGCGTCGGGTGCCACGGCGGGGACAGGGGCGACTTACTCGGGGCGTTCAGCTACATGCTCGCGCCCGAGCAGTGAGCTGTCAGAACAGGCTCGGGGTCTTCGTCCGACGCGGCCAGTTAGGCAGGCGATAGCCCCTCTTGTCCCGAGGGTTCACGAGCTCGCCCGCGGCCGTCAGGTCGGCCAGGGCCTTCGCTATCGTGCCAAAGCCGTGGTCCATTCCTGCTGAACGAAGGGCCTTCAGCACCTGCTTGCGGGTGAGGGGCTTGTTCGCTGCCCGCACCACCTCCACCACGTCCTCCTTGCACCCAGCTCTCCCGCCTCCTGCTCGACGCCGCCGTTCCGCTCCAGCCACGGGCATGGCTCGGGTGGCATCCCAGACAAGTATCAGGCAGGCGAGTCCTCCATCGGCCTCGGCCACCCGTAATCCCGTCAGAGGAATCGGGTTGTCGGCCAGAGCCCGCAGGAGGTCGCGGGCGGCGCTCTCCAGGACGGTTCTGGGCTCGGACGAGTCGGTCGGCACGTCAGGTTACTCGGCGTGGCGGAGCATACCGGAACACGTTTGAGCCCGCTCCTGGCTTGGACCTCCACGTTTTCGAGTGTACAGGTTAAGGACCGGATGGTGAACACCCAAACACTGGTTCGGGGAGGATTCTCGCGTGCTGGGGCACTTGGACGCGGACTGCTTTTACGTCTCGGCCGAGCGGGTCCGGCA
>JAQGHQ010000256.1 GCA_028288765.1 Gemmataceae bacterium
ACGAGAACTCGCCGAGCTCCGAATCGAGGTCGGCGACTTTCCGCCATGTCTTCCCGTCGTCCGAGGAAAGGGCAAGGCTGATCGGGGTGCGGGCGATGGGGGTCGGGTTGTAGATCAGGAATACGTCTCCCTTGCGGGTTTTCGCCACGTCAATCCCCGCGCTCGGGTTCGCCAGTTCCGTCTCCTCCGCGGGGCCGAACGTCTCCCCGCCGTCCTTTGATTCGGCCCGGCAAACCCTCCGCGGGTCGCTCGACCGCATCAGGGCGACGACACGACCGTCCTTCGTCTCGAACAGGGTTGGCTGGATCTGCCGCATCTTTCCGGGAACCGGGAACGGGTTCGAGCGCGTCCAGGTCTTGCCGTCGTCGGTCGAGCGGTCCACGTAGGGCGTCCAGTTGCGGTAGCTCTCGATGGACGTACCGGCGAGGAGCGTACCGCTCGCCAGCTGCAGCGGTTTGGCCCGGACCGGGCCGTAGAACCCGGCCGGCAGCATTTCCGGCTCGGACCACGACTTGCCGCCGTCGCCCGACCGCCGGACGTAGCCGGTCCAGTTGTCGGGCTTCGGCCCGGCCTTGTACCAGAGGACGAGGCTACCCTTGGAGGTCTTGAAGAAGACCGGGTTCCAACACGGCTGCCCGGGCTCGGAGCCCATGACAGTGGGCTCGGACCATGCTTTCCCGTCGAACGTGCTGGCCCAGATCTGCACGTTCCTGGCGCCCTCGGCATCCCCGCCGAACCACGCCGCCAGGAGCTTGCCAGGCTCGTGCTCGACGAGGGTGGATGCGTGGCAAGATTTGAACGGAGCCTTATCGAAGATGAACATGAAGCCGGTCCTGAAGAGAGCCGCACGATAAACGCAGATCAAGACACGATCAGAAGAAGACGTTTGATTGATTTCAAAATCAATGATTTCGATCGTGTCTTGATCTGCGTTTATCGTGCGGCGGTATTTTGTCTTTCACCCCGCGGCCACCTGCTGCTTGTCGGCATCCCACATCACCTTGGCCCCCTTGCGGAACGCCAGGTTCGCGAGGTGGGCGGCGGTGATGACCCGGTGGCCGAGCTCGATCGTCGAGTTCGGGTCCTTGTTCGCCTTGATGCTGTCCACCCAGTTCTTCACGTGGAGCGGGGTCTCGTTCTCCACCTTCCACGCCAGCTTCGGTTTCAGGGCCGGGGTCGGCTTGTCGATCGTCTCGTAGAACCGGATCTCCCCGCCGTAGTCGGCGTCGGCGTGCATCGTCATCTTCGTCCCGTAGAACGTCGCCCCGACGCCGTCGTACCCGTTCACGAACTCGACCGCGAACGTCGCCGCGAACTTGCCGTAGTCCCACACCCCGTGGAGCACGTCCGGGGTCTCCCAGTGCTTGAAGTGATACGTCCCGCCGTTCGCGACCACGCTCTTCGGGGCGTCGACGCCCCCGAGCCACTGGACGATGTCGAGTTGGTGGGCGCCGATGTCGGTCATGAGGCCGCCGGCGTAGTCCCAGAACCACCGCCACGACCAGTACCGGATCGGGTCGAACGGCCGCTTCGGGGCCTTGCCGAGGAACGCGTCCCAGTCCACCCCGGCGATCTGCTCCTTGGTGAACGTGGGCGGCGGGGCGAATGGGTCGCGTTTAATCCAGTTCCGGCAGTCCCACACCTTGACCCACACGAGGTCGCCGAAATCCGACGACTGGATCACGTCGCGACACCGCTTCCAGTGGTCGCCGCTGTGCCGCTGGTTCCCCACCTGCACGATCTTCCCGGCCTTCCGGACCGCCGCCACCATTTCCTTGCCCTCTTCGATGGTGTGGCTGAGCGGCTTCTCGCAGTACGCGTGCTTCCCGGCCGCCATCGCGGCGAGCAGGCAGTCCTTGTGGTGGTGGTCCGGGGTGGCGATGATGACCGCGTCGAGGCCCGGGGTGTCGAGGAGCTTGCGGTAGTCGTCGTAAACGGCGGGCTTGCCCGTGTGCCCGGCCTTGAGGAGCTGGGCCTGGATGAACTCCTGGCGGAACTTGGCCACGTCCGCGACGGCAACGACGTTGGCCCCGTTCTTGACCGCCTCCAGGGTGATCGTCCGGCCGCGGTTCCCGGACCCGATCAGCCCGATGTTCAGCTTCTCGTTCGCCCCGAGCACGCGGGACGTGGGCGACCCGAACATGAGGACGCCCGCGGCGGCGGTGGTGGTGGTGCCGAGGAACCCGCGCCGGGTGAGGTCCGGACGAGAGGACATGGGAATACTCCTGGAGAGGGGAGAAAGGTGGCGGAACCCCGGCTATGGTAACCGGGCGGGGGCGGGGGAGGGGAAGGAAAAACGGGTCGCGGTCGGTATGGGGGCGACGTATCCGGGGCAGGAATCGGGGGTCAAACGCCCGCCACCGCCGCCGCCGTCTTCGCCACTTCCTCGGGGAGCGGGGTTCGCTTGAACCGGTACACCCCGCTGCCGAACGTCACCTCGTCCGCCTCGTCGGCCCGGTACTGCTCCGAAATGCACAGCACAAACTTGCCCGGCAGCTGTTTCTTCAGTCGGCGGTGAAGGTCCTCGACGTCGCCCTTCCGCCAGAACCCGAAGATCTCGACGAACACCTCTTTCCCGGTGGCCGGGTGCGTCAGCCGGAAGTCCGGCACCCACACCCCGTCCGGCAGAACGACCGGGGCCGGGTCGGTGCCGATGACCCACCCCCGCACCTTGGCGGCGAAGCTGTCGGCGAATTGTTGCAGTTCGGGCGGGGTGTAAACCCCGAAGTCGGGGACGTGCGACCGCAACCCGTCGGCCGCGGAGAGGGCGAAGTGCTTCTCCTTCCGCTCGGCCCCCCACCGGACGTTGGCCTTGAGGTCGAACGCCTTGCAGTGGAGGAGCGTGGGCAGAAACTGGGCGAGCTGGAGGCCGTACTTGTTGGTCGAGGAAAAGAGCGAGAGCGGGCCGTCGAGCTTGAGGGTATACGACTGCCCGGCGGACTCGTGGATCGTGCAGATGAGCCGGTGGTACTTCACCTGCCGAAACAACTGACGGAACCGGGCCGGGGATTCGCCCCAGATGCGGACCTCCATCACCGTGCAGCGGAGGAGGATCGCCTGGGCGAGCGCGACGTTGTACCGGTGCAACAGCCGGTCCGGGGTCATGTCCTTGAACGTGAGCACCCGCCGCTCGTCCTTCAGGTCCGCGAACAGGCTCTGCTCGATCTGCTCCGGGTTGAGTTGGAGTTGTCCACTGATCTCGGCCAGCACGACGGTGCGGTCGAACGGTTGACGAGCCGCCGCGGCCTCAGTGCGGTGGAGGACCGCGGCGCGGAACACCGCCTCGCGGACGGCGTCCGGCGGGAACTCGGAGTTCACCTCGAACTCGCACCGGTCTTCGAGCAGGTCCACCAGCCCCTTGTGGACAAAGGACCGGGGGCCCTCGCCGATCAGGTCGGTGAGGTCCTCCAGGATCTCGCCGCGCGTCCGGCCGGGGGCCGAGCGGAAGGCCAACAACAGCTGGTCCGCGACCCCGAGCCAGTCGCCGTCGGCCGGGTCGAGGTACATCGGGACGAGCTTGTTCCGGGCGTGCCGGACGCGAACGAGTTTGCCTGTCAGCATGGTTCAATTGCGGAATGCGGATTTCGGAATGCGGAATCCAGAACGCGGGCCTTCATTCCGCATTACTGGAACGCCCTGTGTTGCCGCCGGCGGTCGCTGACGAACTCCTCGACCGTTCCCCGGGTGATCACCTCGTACAAGACCGCCTGCTTGTCGCCGTACTTGCGGAGGATGCGGCCGAGCCGCTGGACGTTTTCCGTCGTGCTTCCCGTCCCCGAGAGCACGATCCCGACGTTCGCCGCCGGCACGTCCACCCCCTCGTTCAACACCTGACACGTGACGACGACCGAATACTCGCCGCTGTGGAACTTCTCCAGGATGGCTTTCCGTTCCTTCGGCTTCGTCTGGTTCGTCATCGCCGGGACGAGGTACGTCCGGGCGATGTGATACACGGTCGCGTTGTCGGCGGTGAAAATGAGGACACGGTCGGCCGCGTGGCGGGCGAGCAGATCCTCCAGCAACCGGAACTTCCCGGTCGGGGCCTGCATGATCCGTTTCTGCTCGCGGAACGCCCGGGCGGCCTTCCAGCCCTCCGGGGATTTGGTCGCCTCGAACAGGAACCGGCGGAACCCGTCCGGCCCGCTCATGCTGATGCCGCGGTCGGCGACAAACTTCTTGTACTCTTCGCGGCAGGTCCGGTACCGCTCCTCTTCTTCCGAAGTGAGATCGACGAACACCCGGCGGGCCTCATACGGGGCCAGGAACTCGCCGGCGACGTCGGTGATGTCGAGCCGGTAGACGGTCGGGCCGATGAGACCGGGGAGTAGGTCCTCGGCCCCGTCGGCCCGTTCCGGGGTGGCGGTGAGGCCGAGCCGGAACGGGGCGAGGCCCGCGTGCGCGGCCTCGGCGTACGACGGTCCCGGGAGGTGGTGGCACTCGTCGAAAATGACCAGCCCGAACCGGTTGGCCCACCGCTCCAGGTGGATGTAGGCCGAATCATAGGTAGTGACAGTGAGCGGCTTGTACTCGAACACCCCGGCCCCGACCATCCCCACGCCTACCCCGAACGCCTGTTCCAGCTCCCGGGCCCACTGGATCATCAGATCAATCTTCGGGGTAACGATCAGCGTCGGCCGGCCGACCTTCTCGATGCACAGGAAGGCGGCGAACGTCTTCCCCGTGCCGGTCGGCATCACCACCACGCCCCGCCGGCCGCCCTCGACCCACTTCCTCACCGCCTCCAGCTGATACGGCCGGGGCTCTTTTTCGGAGTTCAGCTTCCACCCGGTCGGCTTGTTTTCCCACCCGCGGGCGCCGTCGGTGTACGGCAGTTTCTCGCGGAGGATGTGTTCGACGATCGCCCGGTAGTGCCGCCCCTGGGCGCGGTGGGTGCTGGTCCGCGGGTCGAACAGCACCCCGGGCAACTCGTTGTAGTTGAATGCCGGCGGACCGCTGGAGATCACAACAGTCCCGCGGTCGTAGCTCAGCGTAAGGGGCGGCTCGCTCATGCCCAGATTATGCCGGCCTGAACAGGAGTTGACTACTGCAAGTCGGTTATGATTGACCCCGACTTCACATTTCGCACGCCGTGCCGGCGACCGGCCGGGAAGGGGGGCCGATGCCCGGCATCCGGCCCGTGGAGACCCGATTTCAGCCAGTTGAACCGATCGGGCACTTACGAAGCCCGGTTGTTCTTGCGAAATAGCTCTCGCGCCGCGTCGTCTTACCGGGTGATGACGCCCCGCGGATGCCGAGTGGGGTGGTCATCCCGTCTCCTTCGCTGGTCTGGAGGTCTCCCGTGCCTGCAATCGTCTTCTCGTGCGCGGTTGTGGCCGCACTGGCTCTCCCTCCGAGAAGTGGGGCGGGGGTCGTACCCGCGGAAACGGTGATCCGACTGACCGTGCAGCCGATGCCTGCTCCCAAGCCGGCCCTCCGATACCTTCTCTTGCCCGAGCTGAAGGAGATGAGCCCCGGGAACCCGATCCCGAACTATCTCAAGTGCTTCCTGGACCAGGACTTCTCCGCCGACCAGGAAGTCCTCGGACGGGCCGCGCTCCGCCAGGCCGACCGGGCCGCCAGGCTGGACCGGCCGGACTGGCAGATCCAGCTCAAATTGAAGGCCGACGGCATCAACCTGCTGCTCCCGGACGTCCAGAAGATCCGCGCGCTGTCCGCGGGTCTTCAGGCCCGTTTCCGGGAGGAGATCTCCCAGCAGCGGTTCGACGACGCCCTGGTCACCGCCAAGACGCTGTTCGCCATCTCCCGCCACATGAGCGAACACCCGACGGTCATCGGCGACCTCGTCGGCATCGCCATCGCGTTCATGACCATCGCTCCTCTGGACGACATGTTGGAACAACCCGGGTGCCCCAACCTGTACTGGGCCCTGACCAACCTGCCGCACCCGCTGGTTCCCCTTGACAAGGGGCTGGAAGGCGAGCGGGTGATGATTCTCGCGGAATTGCGATCCCTGGACGACACCGACCCGATGTCCCCGGACCAGATCAGCGAGCTGATCGCACACGTCGACCAGTTGCGCGCCTTCGATCCGGCCACCCGGGGTAGGAAAACCCGGGCGTGGCTCGCGGAGCGGACGAAGGACGAAGGGCGGGTCCGGGCGGCCCGCGCCCGGCTCGTCGAGGTAGGGTTTGCGGAAGAACGGCTCCTACGGTTCCCGCCCGAGCAGATGATCCTCCTGGACGAGAAACGGGAGTACGAGGTCCGCCGGGATGACGAAATCAAGCATCTTAAACTGGCCATCTGGGAGATCGAAGCGGTTACCACCCGGCCCCGGCCGGCCCGCGACCCGGCCCTGTTCGACTTCCTGATCCCTACCTTGATAAAGGTCCGGCGGGCGCAGGCCCGGCTGGAACAGCGACTGGCCCTCTTGCGGCACGTCGAGGCCCTCCGCCTGTACGCCGCCGACCACGATGGGAAGCTGCCCGACCGGCTCGCCGATGTCGGCGTCCCTCTCCCTCCCGATCCGATCACCGGGAAGCCGTTCCCGTACCGCGTCGACGGGGCGACCGCGCACCTACGGGGAAGCCCGCCGCCCGGGGAGGAAAAGATCCCGGCGTTCAACGTCCGCTACGAGGTCACCATCCGGAAGGACCCGGGACGCTGAGCAACACCCAGCTGACCGTCTCGTCTCGAATTCTCCGGGGTATCCGATGATTCCTGTTCTCTTCATGACAGTAGCGGCGGCCTCGCCCGTGCAGGCCCACACCGCCCCGGAGCCCGCGGTCTGTCTGACCGTATCCCCGGCGGCGGCCCCGAAACCCGTCCTCAAGCATCAACTCCTGCCGGAAGTCCGGGAGCTCAACCCCGGTAACCCCGTACAGTGGTACGTGCGCTGCTTCGCGGAGCAGCAGAACTTCTTCTTCAGCAAGGAAGCCAACGCGGACCGGGCCCGGTACCTGGCGACCCCGCTCGCCAAGCTGCCGGTGGACCAGCTCCGGAGGTACGGCGGGTCCGCGCTCACCCAGGCGGACTGGGCGGCCCGGCTGGACACCCCCGACTGGGAGGTCCTCCGGCAGATCCAGACGGAAGGAACGGGGTTGGTGCTGCCGGAGTTGGGGGCGTTCCGGGTCCTTGCGACGGGGCTCCGGGTCCGGTTCCGCGGTGAGGTGGCCCGGGGGGACTTCGAAGCCGCCGTCCGCACTGCCAAGACGATGTTCGCGTTCGCCCGGCATCTGGGCGAGCACCCCACGCTCGCCGCGAACCTCCTCGGACTCGCGGTCGCCGACATGGCCCTCGACACCCTGGAAGAGATGGTGCAGCAGCCGGGCTGCCCGAACCTCTACTGGGCCCTGACCGATCTGCCGTGCCTCGTCGTCGAACTGCGGAAGGGCGCCCAGGGTGCCCGCGCCCTCGTCGACGCGGAACTCCGCCCCCTCCGGGATGACGTCTGCTTGACGGACGCGCAGGTCGAGGAGGTGGTCGGGCGGCTCTCCGGCCGGCTGGGATTCGCTCGGGAACAGGCCGGTCGGCCGCCCCGGAGCTTTCGGGACGCACTGAACGCGCGTGTCGAGGACCGGACCCGGCTCGGCGCGGCCCGGGCCCGCCTGCTCGATGCCGTCGCCGCGGGGGGCCTGGTCCAGCGGGTCTTGGCCCTGCGGGTCATGGAGTTCACCCCCCGGCAGGTGATCCTGTTGGACGAGAAGCGGGAGTTCGAGATCCGGCGCGACGAGGAGATGAAACTCCTGGCCCTCCCGCCGTGGCAAATCGAGACGCTGACCCCCGAAGGGCGGCCGGCCGGCGGGGACGGGCTCTTCGCGGACTTCCTCCCGGCCGTCCGCGAGGCCCGGCGGGTACAGGGCCGGGTGGAGCAACGGGTGGCCATCTTGCGGCACGTCGAGGCCCTCCGCCTGTACGCCGCCGGCCACGGCGGCAAGCTGCCGGGGAGCCTGTCCGACGTGCCGGTCCCGCTCCCGGCCGACCCGTTCACCGGCAAACCGTTCACCTACGAGGTGGCCGCCGGGACCGCCCACATCCGAGGGAGCCTGCCCCGGGGTGAGGAGAAGAGCCCGGTGGACAACCGCCGGTACGAGGTCACCGTTCGGAAGTGACTCCCGGCCGCAGACGAGGTCACCTGTAACCGAGGCCCAGCATGACCGCGACGCTCCTGCCGCTCGACAAGATCGACCCCGTCACGGCCTGGCAGCCGTGGCGGCCGTCCCCGGCCGACCCGTGGGGCCGCAAGTGGGCCGGGCATCTCTACCGCCGTGCGGCCTTCGGCCCCGCCCGCGAAGACCTCACGGAGGCCGAACAGCTCGGCCCCGCGGGCATCCTCGATTTACTGCTCGGCGGGCGGCCCGGGGCCGACGAAACCCTCCGGACGATCGTCGACATCGGCCAGGTCGCCGCCGCCCGCGAAGACGGCGAGGACCAGATGCGCAGCTGGTGGGTGTACGGCATGCTCCAGGGCGGGCACCCGCTCCGCGAGAAGCTCGTCCTGTTCTGGCACAACCACTTCGCCACGAGCATCGCGAAGGTCCACCGCCCGGGCCTGATGTTCCGCCAGAACTGCGTGCTTCGGGATCACGCCCTCGGCCGGTTCGGCCCCCTGCTGCAGGCGATCAGCCGGGACGGGGCCATGCTCCTCTGGCTCGACTCGAACAGCAACGTCAAGGGGAAGCCGAACGAGAACTACGCCCGCGAGCTGATGGAGCTGTTCAGCCTCGGCGTGGGAAACTACACGGAGAAGGACGTCCGTGAGGCCGCCCGCGCGTTTACCGGATGGCACACCGACGGCGAGGGTTTTCGGTTCAACCCCGGCTTACACGACGGGGGCCCCAAAACGGTCCTGGGAAAAACAGGCAGCTGGGACGGCGGCGACGTGGTGCGGGTCATTCTGGAGCAGCCGGCGACGGCCCGGTTTCTGGTCCGCAAACTCTATACCTTCTTCGTCAGCGAGACGCCGCCGCCCGACGCCCTGCTGGAGCCGCTGTGCGAGTCGTTCCGCAAGACCGACTACGACGTCGCCGGGCTGGTCCGGACCATGCTGGCGTCGCGGCACTTCTACTCGGACCACGCCTTCCGCCGGCGGATCAAGAGCCCCGTGGAATACGTCCTCGGGGCGGTCCGGGCGGTCTACCGCCGGTACGCCGAGACGGACCCGGAGTACCGGCCGCTCCCCCAGCAGGTCCTCGTCCCCCGGGTGACGGCGATGGGACAGTCGCTGTTCGCGCCGCCCAACGTCAAGGGCTGGCCGGGCGGCCGGGCCTGGCTGAACACCTCGACCATGCTAGAGCGGGCCAACTTCGCCGCCGCACTGGCGACGGGAACCCTGTGGACCGTCCCGCCAAGCGCGACCGACACCGCCGCGGACGCCGCGCCGCCTCGGGCCCTCGACCCGGCCCGGCTGCCGGCGGAGGAGCGGGCGACCCGGCCCGAGGACATCGCCGACGCGCTCCTGGACCTGTACGTCCCCGGCGGCGTCCGCCCGGACGCGCGGGCGAAGTTGGTGGCGTTCCTGGCCGCGGGCAACCCCGCCGGGGCCGCCCTCGACGGCCGCGTCCGCGAGGCCGTTCACGCCGTCCTGGCGATGCCGGAATACCAGCTCGCGTAATGGGCCAAAGAGTGACCGAATCCCCACGGAGAAAGCCATGTTCACCCGTCGGCAGTTCCTGACCCGCACCCTGCGGGGTTCATCCCTGGTCGCCCTCGGCACGGTCGTACCACAGTTCATCGCCCAGACCGCCCGGGCGGCCGCGCCGGGGAAAGACCGGATTCTGGTCGTGGTGGAGCTGGCCGGCGGCAACGACGGGCTCAATACCGTCATCCCCTACGCCGACGACCTCTACCACAAGGCCCGGCCCACCCTCCGGCGGACGAAAGACACCGTCATCCGGCTGGGCGACCACGTCGGCCTGCACAGCGGGATGCGGGGCATGCAGGCGCTCTGGGACCAGGGTCATCTGGCGGTCGTTCAGGGGGTCGGCTACCCGAACCCCGACCGCTCGCACTTCGAGGCGATGGACATCTGGCAGTCGGCCGACCCGAAACGGGCGACCCCGACCGGGTGGCTGGGCCGGGCCTCCGCCGGGATCGACAACCGTTCGGGCGGTGTGCCGGCCCTTCACATCGGCCCCGGCCGCCTGCCGATGGCCCTGACCGGGGCGCCGGGCGGTGCGGTCAGCGTCGGCGATCAGAATTCCTTCCGTCTCGAAATGGGCCGCGGCGGGGCTGACCGGCAGGCGGACCGCCGCAAGCTACTGGGTGAGTTGGCGGCCCCGGCGGGCGGCCCGGGCGAGTACGACTTGCTGTCGTTCGTCCAGCGGCGGCAGGTCCAGACGCTCACGGCGGTCGAGGACCTGCGCGATCTGCTGGAGGGGCCGAACGCCGTGCGGGGGTATGGCGGCGGTCTTCAGCAGAAGCTCCAGCTCGTCGCCGGCCTGATTGCCAGGGGGTTCGGCACCAGGATCTTTTACGCCAGCCTCGACGGGTTCGACACCCACGCCGATCAGGCTTCGTCGCACCAGCGGCTATTGGCGGAACTGGCCGACGCCGTGGGCAGCTTCTTTCAGGCACTCAAGACGACCGGCCACGACGGCCGCGTCCAGCTCCTGACCTTCTCGGAGTTCGGCCGCCGGGTGCAGGAGAACGGCAGCCGGGGGACGGATCACGGTGCCGCGTCCTGCCTGTTCGTGGCCGGGCCGGCGGTCCGCGGTGGGGTCGTCGGCCGTCACCCCAGCCTGTCGGACCTCGACGCCGGTGACCTGAAGTTCCACACCGACTTCCGCCGCGTCTACGCCACCTTGCTCGACGGCTGGCTGGGCTGTGAGAGCAAGGCGGTGATGGGGGACCAGTGGGGTCACGTCGCGGAACTCGAGCCGAAGGGCTGATATCGCGGGTTGCTCGGTTGAACCCCTGGGTCGCTAGCGGGCCGCCACGGAGGGCCCCCTCCGTGGCGGCCCGTGCCACGCGAGCCTTTCAACAAAGCAATACTCGCGTCGAGCACAGGTCCACTCCGCCGAGACATCCGGGTGTTCCCGGATTGTTGGTTCTGGCACCTGCAGGCGGAACTCGGCGCCGGGGCGGAGTGGGTCCCGCCCAGGATTGAAGCATTTCGACAACACATTGCCGCAATTCAGTAAGGGCAAACGACGGCCTCGCGCTGTTAGAATGATTTCGCCGGGATTATGCACAATCGATACCCGGCCACGTCACGGCGGGTTGCGAGTGGAGTCACTTCCTCCGGTCTCGGTCAAGGACCTGTGGCTCGGTCGCGGGGCGAATCAATCTCACCATCTTGAGCCTCGATGCCGCAAGCCTGCATTCAGTAGTCCCGGGGGCTGATCAGGGGAGTGACGAAGGCGGAGGGGCGGGGCATGGGAACTCGACTCGATCGCGGCCCGGGCGCGGGGAGAAAACCAGCCCGGCCGGTGGTTGCCGGGCCGGTCGCCGATTCGGCCACGCCGGCGATTGACGCCGAACTCGGTTGGTACGCCAGATACCACCAGCTGCAGAACCAGTACGACCAACTGAGAGAACAGGGCCTCTCGCTCCCGCCCGGTGACGAGGCGGAGCGTCAGCATCTCCACGCGCGCCTGCTCGAAGAGTCCGACACGCTAAAGCCCACGCCGCCCAAACTGACGCCTGAGGAGGTGTGGTTCCGCGCGGGCGTTGAACCGCCGACCACCCTCCCCACCAATCCGTCGACGGTGCAGTATACTCCGGGCTTGGAGCCGCCGACTCCGGGTCCGATCGGCCACCCGGAAGTACTCTTTACCACGGACCTGGCTCCCCCGGACCCGAGTCTGTCGATACCGGTAACCCCTTCTCGAAAGCTGTGAGCTCTCTCGCACCGCGATCCTTCCCGGCCAAGACACCCTGTCGTGGGACGCATGGCGGAGATAATGCCCGCCAGTCATTTAGCGCCGGCCAATAACCGGGTCCGAGGGTCACCGCACATTGATTTCGTACCCACCCGGGTCGAATAATGAATCGGCGATTTCTTCCCGGCCGCCGTCCGCAGTCACACCTCTACTGCTGATCCAGACGCCGCCCAGCTGGGTCCGGTTTGCCGGTGCCGCCCCTTCCCGATCGTCGGAGGTCCGACGGGCGAGGAACCATGTTGGCCGGTATCCCATACCCCCTGTCGCACCACCCGTGGATCGCCCATTATCCTCAAGGCGTTTCACCCCACCTCAACTACCCTCCGGAGCCGGTGTACTGGCTTCTCGAAGAAGCAGCCCGCCGGTTCCCGTCCCGGGTCGCATGCCGGTATTTCCGGCAAGAGCTGACCTACGACCAACTGCTCAGCCGGTCCCGGCGGATGGCGGCCGCGTTGCGGGCACACGGTTTGCAGCCGGGTGAGCGGGTCGGGGTGCTCCTGCCGAACATCCCGGAATACCTGGTCGCCCTGTTCGGGACCTGGATGGCGGGCGGGGTGACCCTTCCTCTCAACCCCCTCATGGTGGCCGAGGAAGTGTCCGGGCTGCTCCGTGCGACGTCCTGCCGGTTCGTCGTTTCTCTGGACGTCCTGCTCCCGCTGGTCGGGTCGGACGAAAAAGCCCGGCCGGAGGTCGTGTTCGTGGCGAGCCTGAAGGACCGGCTCCCGTGGTGGGACCGGCTCCTGTACACCTTCGCCCGCGTCCACCGGCTCGGGTTCCGCTCCCGGTACGTGCCGGAGACTGCGGTGGACATGGACCCGGCGCTCGACGCGGCCTCGCCCGACCTGGATCCGTTCCGCCCGGCGCCCGAGAGCCCGGCCAACATCCTCCCGACCGGGGGGACCACCGGGAACCCCAAGGCCGTCCTCCTCACCCACTCCAACCTGCTCGCCAACGCCTGGCAGGTGTTTCATTGGACCGGGCAGCGGGTCGGGGAAGACGTCGTCCTGGCGTGTCTCCCGTTCTTCCACAGCTACGGGCTCACCGTGTGCGGGCTGACCGCGGTGGCGATGGGGGCGACTCTGATCTTGCACCACCGGTTCCGGGCGGACGCAGTACTGAAGCTGATCGAGCGGTGGCGGCCGACGCTGGTCCCCGCCGTCCCGGCCATGCTCACCGCCTTCAACAAGGCCCTCAGGCGGAGACCCTACGACCTGAGCTCGGTCCGGTCGTGCATTTCCGGCGGGGCCCCACTCCCCCCGGACGTCGCCGCCGAGTTCGCCGGGCGGACCGGGGCGGTCGTGGTGGAGGGGTACGGGCTGTCCGAGGCCAGCCCGGTGACCCACGTCGGGCCGCTCGACGGGACCGCCCGTCCGGGCACGATCGGCCTCCCGCTGCCGGACACCGACGCCATGATCGTGCATCCGGAGACGGGGGCCGGGCCGCTCCCGGCCGGTGAGATCGGGGAACTGATTGTCCGCGGCCCGCAGGTGATGGCCGGGTACTGGAACGACCCGGCGGCCACCGCCGACGCGATCCGGGACGGGTGGCTTTACACCGGCGACCTGGCGACCTGCGACGGGGACGGGTTCTTCCGAATCGTGGACCGGAAGAAGGACCTGATCATCACGTCCGGGTGTAACGTCTTCCCGACCGATGTGGAGCACGTGCTGCGAGAGTACGATGGGGTGGAGGACGTCGCCGTTCTCGGCATCCCCGACCCGGAGCGGGGGGAACTGGTCAAGGCCGTGGTCGTGGCGAAGGGCGGTCGCCGGTTCAACCGCCGGGAGTTCGACGAGTTCGCCCGCCAGCACCTCGAAGTCCACAAGCGACCGCGGGTGGTGGAAGAGGTGCCCGGCCCGCTCCCGCGCAACGCGCTCGGGAAGGTGCTGCGGCGGGTTCTCCGCGACCAGCCGGGCGGGGATGAAGCGGCGGACGAAAACCAATCAGCCGGAAACCCGAGGTGAGTCATGACGGCACCCGTTTCCCCGACCCGCCTCCCGCCGCTGGCGGTCGTGGCCGGGGCGCGAACCCCGTTCGCCAAGGCGTTCGGCCAGCTGGCGAAGGTCCCGGCCGACCAGCTCGGGCGGGTCGCCGTCGAGGGCGTCTTGTACCGGGCCGGGGTCCGGCCGGCCGAGGTCGGCGAGGTCGTCTTCGGGAACATCGCCGGGCCGCCCGAGGCCGCCAACGTGGCCCGGGTGATCGCCCTCCGGACCGGCATCCCGGCCGACCGGGTCGCCCACACGGTCAGCCGGAACTGCGCGTCCGGGATCGACGCGGTCGTGGCCGGCTGGCAAGCCCTGGCCGAGGGGCGGACGGACCTGGTCGTCGCCGGCGGGACCGAGTCGATGTCGAACATCCCGCTGCTCTGGAACCGCAAGGCCAAGGACCTGTTCGTCGAGTGGAAAAGAGTTGGGGGGTGGCGGAAGCTGGCGCTGCTCGGGCGGGTTCGGCCCGGCCTGTTCAAGCCGGTCGCGGCCCTGGAACTCGGCCTCACGGACCCCACCTGCGGCCTGAACATGGGCGAGACGGCTGAGGTCCTGGCGAAGGAGTTCGCCATCAGTCGTGAGGACCAGGACCGGTTCGCCCTCACCAGCCACCAGCGGGCGGTCGCCGCCTGGAAGCGGGGCTTCTTCGCCGACGAGGTCGTCCCGGTGCCCTCCGACCTCACCCGCGGGCCGCCCCTCGACCGGGACACCGGCCCGCGCCCGAACCAGTCCCTCGAAGCCCTGGCGAAGCTGAAGCCGATCTTCGACCCGGCGGGGGGGACGGTGACGCCGGGGAACAGTTGCCCGATCACCGACGGGGCGGCGGCGATGGTCGTGACGCTCACCGGACGGGCGACCGGGCCGGAGCCGTTGGGCTACATCCGGGACTACGCCCTGGCCGGGTGCGAGCCCCGGCGCATGGGGCTGGCACCGGTGTTCGCGATCCACAAACTCCTCGGCAAGACCGGGCTCCGGCTCGCCGACTTCGAGCTGATCGAGATCAACGAGGCGTTCGCCGCCCAGGTGTTGGCGTGCCGGAAGGCGCTGGCGTCGGACGAGTTCGCCCGCCGGGAGCTGGGGGCCGATCGGGCGGTCGGGGAGATCGACCCCGACCGGCTGAACGTCAACGGCGGGGCGATCGCGCTCGGGCACCCGGTCGGCAGTTCGGGTGCCAGGCTGATCATCACGCTCCTGCGGGCGCTGCGGGACCGCGGGCTGAAGCGGGGGCTGGCCACGCTCTGCGCCGAGGGCGGCCAGGGCGCGGCGGTGTGGGTCGAGACGACACTTTGAAAATGCGGAATGTGGAATGCGAAATGCGGAATAAAACCGGGCTTGTCTGATCTCTTTTATTCCGCATTTCGCATTCCATGTTAGAGGGATTTGGCATTCCGAATTTCAATGGGGAGGATCGCCATGACCGACGACTTCCGGCATCTCCGCCTGGACCGGGACGGGCGCGGGGTCGCGACCGTCTCGTTCGACGTTCAGGGGTCACCCGTCAACATCTTCAACGACGAGGTCGTTAGGGAGTTGCAGGAGGTGGTGGGGCGGCTGGAGCGTCAGCCCCCGCGGGTGGTCGTGTTCCGGAGTGGGAAGCCGTCCGGGTTTCTGGCCGGTGCGGACCTCCGTCGCATCCAGCAGATCCAGACTGAGGAGGAGGTTCGGGGCGTCCTCGCGGCCGGGCACGAACTGTTCGACCGGATCGAGCGCCTGCCTTGCCCCACGGTCGCGGTCATCCACGGCCCGTGCCTGGGCGGTGGGCTGGAGTTCGCCCTGGCGTGCCGCTACCGGCTTGCCCGGGACGACGCCCAGACCCGGATCGGGCTACCGGAGGTCCAGCTGGGCTTGATCCCCGGGTGGGGCGGGACGCAACGGCTGCCCCGGGTCGTCGGGCTCCGACAGGCGCTGCGGATGATCCTCGAAGGGACCACCCTCTCGGCGGCGAAGGCCGCCGCCGTGGGGCTGGTTGACCTGGCCGTCCCGACCGCCGAGTTCGAGACGGAGGTGAACCGGTTCGTCGACGACCGGCTGGCCGGGAAGTCCGCCCGCCGCCCCACGCGGGGGCTGGTGGGGGTGATGCTCGACGGGACGTGGCCCGGTCGGGCGATCGTCCTCGCCACGGCCAGGAAACAGATCCGGAGCCGGGCCCACCACTACCCGGCCCTGCCCGCGGCCGTGAGGGCGATCGAGGCCGGGTACCGAGGGTCGCGGGCCGCCGGGTTCGCCGCCGAACGCGACGAATTCGCCCGGATCGTGTTCACGCCCGCCGCCCGGAACCTGATCGAGGTGTTCTTCCAGCGGGAGCGGGCCCGGAAGCGGTCCACCTGGGTTCCGGACGAGATGGCCCGCCCGCAGCCCGTCCAACGCGCGGCCGTTGTTGGGGCCGGGACAATGGGAGCGGGGATCGCCCAGCTCCTGGCGTTCAACGGCATCCCGGTTTTTCTGAAGGACGTCAGCGACGAGATCGTCGCGGGCGGAATGAAGCGGATCGAATCCCTCACGGGCGAGGCGGTGGGGAAGGGCTTGCTTTCCCCCGACGAGGCCGCCGCCATCGTCCGCCGGGTTGCCCCGGTTGGGGCCGATTGGGGGCCGCTCGCCGGAGCCGATCTGGCCATCGAGGCGGTGGTCGAACGCGAGGACGTGAAGCGAGAGGTCTTCCGCCAGCTTGGGGACCAGCTGTCCCCGTCGGCCGTCCTGGCATCCAACACCTCGGCCCTCTCGGTCTCGCGCCTCGGCGACACGACCCCGCACCCCGAGCGGGTGGCCGGGCTCCACTTCTTTAACCCGGTCCACCGGATGCAGCTAGTGGAGGTGGTCCGCGGCCGGGCCACGGACGACGGGCCGGTCGCCGTCCTGGTCGACCTGGTCCGCCGGGTCGGCAAGGTGCCGGTCGTGGTCGCCGACAGCCCGGGGTTCCTCGTGAACCGTCTCCTGTTCCCGTACATGGACGAGGCGGTCCGGTTGGTGATCGAGGGGGTTCCGGGTGAGGAGGTCGACCGCGAGGCGGTCCGCTTCGGGATGCCGATGGGGCCGCTCGAACTGCTCGACCAGGTCGGGGTGGACATCGCCGCGGACGTGACCGGGACGTTCGCCCCGCTCCGAACCGATCCGGGCCCAACGCCCGAACGGTTCGCCGCGATGGTCCGGGCCGGGTGGTGCGGGAAAAAGTCGGGCCGTGGGTTCTACGAGTACCGCAACGGGCGGCGGGGGAAGCCGACCCATTGGGCCACGCCGTCGACCCCTCGATCGGTCCGCCCCTCACGGGCTGACGTGTCGGGCGGCCTGACCGATATCCAGCAGCGGCTCATCTACCCGATCATCAACGAGGCGGCGAAGTGTCTGGAGGCCGGGGTCGTCGCCGAGCCCTGGGTGGTCGACCTTGCGATGGTACTCGGGACGGGGTTCGCCCCGTTCCGCGGCGGCCCGCTCCGGACGGCGGACGCCCTTGGGGTCGGGCGGGTGGTGCGGCACCTGGAGGCCCTCCGGCGCGACCACGGGGACCGATTCGAACCCTCCCCGCTCCTGCGGACGATGGGCAGTGAGGGGCGGGGGTTCTACACGGCGGCGCCCGCCGCGGTCGAGCACGAGGAGGTCCACCGATGAGTACCGATACCCGCACCCCCGAGCCGGTGCCGGCGGAAGACCCCCGAGCCGCCCGGGCCCCCACGACGTTCGCGGAGGAGGCCCTGCGGCTCGGGGGGAAGGGGGCGGAGGAGATCCGCCGGACCGGCGCGGTCGATGCCGCCGACGACCAGGTCGAGTCGTTGTTCGCCGCCAAGCACCAGACGACCGCCAGCCCGGTCCACCGGGCGGTGTGGGAGGCGGACGTCCCGGCGGACGTCTGGAGCATCCCGCCGCGGCCACTCCCGGCCGGGGCGGAGACGGTGATGCAGGATTCGCTCGCGGTCGTCCGGCGCCACCGCCCCGCGGGCACACTGCTCGATGCCGACGGCAAGATCCCGGAGCGGGTGCTGCGCGAACTGGCCGACGCCGGGTACTGGGGGCTCCTTGTCGGGCGTGAATACGGCGGGGCCGGGGCACCGTTTTCCCGGTTCGCCCCGTTCATCACCCGGATGGCGACGGTCGATCCGACCGTCGCCGGGCTGGCCTCGGTCCACGGGTGCATCGGGGCGGTCGACCCGGTCCAGACGTTCGGGACGGACGAACAGAAGCGGCGGTGGCTTCCCGAACTGGCCAGTGGCCGTCGGCTGTCGGCGTTCGCGCTGACCGAGCCGTGCGCCGGGTCCGACCTGACCGCCCTCCGGACGACCGCCGTGCGGGACGGGGGCGAGTACGTGGTGACCGGCGAGAAGCTGTTCATTACGAACGTCCTCCCCGGGCGGACGATCGGGCTCGTCTGCCTGATCGACTCCCGGCCGTCCGTCCTCGTCGTCGACCTCCCGCCCGCCGAGACGCCGGAGTTCCGGCTGAAGCGGTACGGGATACTCGCGCTCAAACACTGCCACAACTACGGCATCCTGTTCGACGGGTTCCGCGTCCCGGTCCCCAACCAACTCGACCCGGGCGACGGGGACGGCCTGACCATCGCCTACCACGGGCTGAACCGCGGCCGGGTGGCCCTGTGCGCGAGCGCCGCCGGGACGATGCGGTTGATGATGGCGGACATGATCCCGTGGGCCCGGTTCCGGCGGACCTACGGCCAGGCCATCGCAACCCGGGAGCTGGTCCGGCGGCGGCTCGGTCACCTGGCGGGGCTGATCGTCGGGTGCGACGCCCTCGTGGAGTGGTGCGCGGGGTTGTTGGACGAGGGCTACCGCGGGGAGATGGAGTGCATCGTCGCCAAGATCTTCGGCAGCGAGGCCCTGAAGGAAGCGGCGATCGAGCTGCACATGAAGACCCACGGCGGGCGGTCGTTCCTCAAGGGCCACCTGTTCGGCGATAACGTCCACGAGTTCCTGGCCCCGTGCATCTACGAGGGCGAGGGCGAAATGCTCGGGATGGCGTTCTTCAAATCGCTCGTCAAACAGCACGGCCGGCGGTTTTTCGAGCCGATGGGGAAGGCGATGCAGGCGGCCGGAATCCGCCGCCCGAACTTCGCCAACTGGGCCCACCTGTGGGCCCTGAAGGGGCCGCTGTGGGATTACGCCCGCTGGTACGCCGGGCTGAAGCTGTGGCCGACCCGTCGGCCGCACCTGCCCCCGCTGCCGCGGGACCTCCGCGGCCACGCCGAGTTCGCCGCCCACCACCTGCGGCGGATGGCCGGGGAAATCTCCGGCACGATGCGGAAGCACCAGCTCAAGCTGGCCGACCGCCAGTGCCGGATGGCCGAGCTGTCCGCCCGGGTACAGTCGCTCGTGGTGATCCTCAGCACAAGTCTGTACGCCGGCCGGCATGAGGACGAGCTGATCCGGAAGGCGGCAGACGGCCTGTGCCGGACCCTGACCCGCCAGTTCACGGGCGCCCGGGTGTCCGACCGCGACCTCCGCGATCTGACGGAACTCGGGGCGGCGGTGGCCGAGGGGCAGGGCGACCTGACGGAGGGGGTCGAGTCCCCGCCGATCCTGATGGCGTACAAGGCCTGACGCGGGCCGGCGGCGGGTATGAGGGCGAGCGCCCTCTCACCGACCGGTCCGACCTGTGGCGTCAGGGCGACAGCACCACCTTCGGGAGGAGCGAGGCGAGTCTCTGGCGGCCGGCGGGGGTGATCTTCGTGCCGCCGAGATGAATCTTGCGCAGGGTCTTCAACCCCGAAAGGTGCTCGACTGCGGCGTCCGTCACCTTCCCGGAATCGAGCGTCAGTTCCTCCAGGGCCGCCAGGCCTGCCAGATGCTTCACCCCGTCGTCGTCGAACGTACCGCCGATGAGCATGAGCGACCGGAGCTTCGGTAGCTTCCCGATCTGCCCCAGCGTCTGGTTGCTCGCGGTCCGTTCGTAGACGTCGAGCTGGTCGAGTTCCTTGAGCCGGGAGAGGAACGGCAGGCCGGATTCCGTCGTGTCGTGACTGGCGATGTGGAGCTGCCTCAGGTTGACCAGGCCGGCGAGGTGTTTCAGCCCGGAGTCGGTCACGTTCGTGTGGACGATTTCCAGACGGCGAAGGGTCGTCAGCTTCCCGATCGCTTCGAGCCCCGCGTCGCTCGCCGGCGATGAGTGTAGGTTGATCGATTCGAGCCGGGTCATGCCCTGAAGATGGCGGAAGCCGGTGCCGGTGATCTTCGACGAGCAGACCACCATGCGCCGCATCTTGATGAGACCCGCCAGGTGCTCGAACCCCCGGTCGTCCACGGCCGTGAGACAGACATTGAGCACTTCGAGGTTCTTCAGGTCCTTGAGATGCACCAGGCCCGCACTGGTGACCGCCGTACCGGACAATTCGAGCCTGCGCAGCTGCTCCTGACCCGCGAGCTGTTTCAGCCAGTCGTCGGTCACGCGGTCCGAGAGTGGTTTGGGAGTCGGAGCCTTGTGGCCGTCAGTCCGCTCGTTCACGTCGATCTCGACGATCCGCCCGAAGACGGCCAGTCCTTCGTCCGAAGCGATCGCGCGAAGCCAGTCCGGGGCCACCACCTCGACCGTCGTCGAGCCGCCCAGCCGTTTGATTTCGGCCAGCAGGAGACGGTCCCGGGCGTGTTGGGCGGCTGCGCGTTCCAGGTCCGGGAGGAGTTGTTCGGTGTCGCGCCGGACGACAGGGTCCGTCAACCCGGCGGTTAGCGCCTGGAGTTGTCGCTTCGTGGCGTCGTCGACGGTCCCACCGACCACCTTCGCCCCGGCGGCCACCAGCGCGATCTTACTCAGCGCGGCTGCGTCGGCGTGAGGCCGCAACGGGACCACGTTCAGAAACCGCGTAGGCTTCATCGGCTTCCCCGGGTGTCCGGCGAAGCCTTTGACCCCGACCCTGGCGTGGAACACGCCCGCCGGCTCTCCGGTGGTGCAAAAGATCTCGTCGAGATCGGGCCCCCCGAACGCGATGTTGCTCACAACCTTGGCCGGCACCGGCAGGTAGGCCAACACCTTCGCGTCCGGGCTGAGCACGGTGATCCGCCCCTTGCCGGTTTCCGGGCGGTGAAAGTCGGCCGCCCAGAAGTTACCGGCGGCGTCGAACGCGCAGCCGTCCCCACCGGACCCGTCGAGGTCGTAGAAGACCTCGGGCTTGCCCAGCCCGTCGCCGTCGTCCGGGACCGGGTAGCGCAGGATCTTCTTCGACTGCGATTCGATGACGTACAGGTACTTGCCGGCGGGATCGACTTCGATGCCGTTGGGGAACGCGAGACCGGTGGCGAGCTGCTCGACCCGGCCGTCCGGGCGGACCCGGAACACGTTCCCGACGGGATTCTTCACCGACGACCCGTCCGGGTCCGTCCAGTACACATTCCCGCGGGCGTCGATCGTGAGGTCGTTCAGACTCCGCAGGGCTTGCCCCTCGAACCGCTCGGCAATCACCCCGACCTTCCCCTCGGGGGAGACGTCCAGCAGGGCCTTGTATTTGTTGTCGCAAACCACCAGGTGTCCGTCGCCCCGCAGGACGGTCCCGGCCGGGCCGATTTCCAGGTACTTGTGAACCTTCCGCCGGGCGTCGATCCGCATAAGCGGGCCGCTACAGAAGAACACCTCCCCCGTTCGCCACGTCGGGCCTTCGGAATAGCCGGGGGCCTCGGCATAATGGTCGAACCTCACGTCGGCCAGACGCTTCGCCAGGTCACCGGTTGGCTCCTCGGACCGCACGGCCGGTGTGAGGAGCCCCACGGCCAGCGCCAGGCAGGATAGCGCGGCGAGTAACCGGCGGGCGGTCGGAACGCGTCCGTTCGGGGCGGGGGTCATGGTCGTTCACCTGAAGTGGTTGGCCGAGCGAACACGGGAAGGGCCACCGGATATGGAGGCGGGGGGAAGGCTGGAGTGACTGTAAACGGAGAGCTGCGCGGAATCAAGGAACGGGTAGGGGGATGGCGGCCCGGGTGGAATCTCGTTGCGGTCTCCCGGGTGGGCCGGTCCAATGGCGCGACGAGTGGCCTTCTCGACTGCCTGTTTGTACATCCCACGGGTGAGGGACCGCCCGCAGACATGCCGGACGATGAGTCGGATTCCAACCCCCGAGATGGAAGGATCACATGCCGAAGGTTCTGATCACCTCCCGCGAGGTGGCCAAGTTCTCGCACCGCTACCGGGACGTCCTGGAGAGCGCCGGGTTCGGCCTGGCCTTTCTTCCGCCGGGCGAGGCGAACGAGCCGACCCCGGACGAACTGCGGGCCGCGCTCGTCGGGGTCGAGGCGACCATCGCCGGGTCCGAACCGTACACCGCCCAGGTGTTCGCCGACTTCCCCCGCCTGCGGGTGGTCGCGCGGGTGGGCGTGGGGTATGACGCGGTCGACACCCGCGCCGCCACCGCCCGGGGGGTGGCCGTCACCGTCGCGCCGAACACCAACCAGGGGTCGGTGGCCGAGCACACGTTCGCCCTCCTCCTCGGCTTCACCCGCCACCTGCCCGTGCGGGACGCGGCCGTCAGGGGGGGGGCCTGGCCGCGGCACATGAGCCTGCCGCTGCGCGGGGCGACGCTCGGCCTGGCGGGGCTCGGCCGGATCGGCAAGGCCGTGGCCGTCCGGGCCGCGGCCTTCGAGATGAAGCTGCTGGCCTACGAGCCCCATCCCGACCACGCCTTCTGCGCCGAGCACGGGGTCACGCTCGTCCCGTTCGACCGCCTCCTCGCGGAAGCTGATTTCCTCTCGCTCCACCTGCCACTCACGCCGGAGACCCGGCACGTCATCAACGGCGCCGCCCTGGCGCGGATGAAACCGGGGGCGGTCCTGATCAACACGTCCCGCGGCGGACTGGTGCGGGAGGCCGACCTCGTCGAGGCGTTGCGGGGCGGGCGGATCGCGGGCGCCGCGCTCGACGTCCTCGAGCAGGAACCGCCGCCGGCCGATCACCCGCTGTTCTCCTTCGAGAATGTGGTGTTGACGCCGCACGCCGCCGGGGTGGACTTCCGGTCGATCGGGGACATGGCCCGGTCGGCCGCGGAGGCCGTCGCGGCCCTCCGCCGGGGCGACTGGCCGGCCGAGAAAATGGTCAACCCGGACGTGCGTTCCACGTTCAAATGGTGAGCGGGTCGGGATGGGGTGTTACGCGATCATGACCCACCGGCCCGCGACGGGCGGGCGGTGAGTCCGCAGGATCAGCCGCAGCTCAAAAGGATCCGGTTCATCCTGTTATCCTGTCAAAAAATGTTCGCGGCTCTGTGTTTCTCGGTTGCTGGCGGGCCGCCACGGAGGGCGGCCCTCATAGCGCTCAACTTAAGCAGGTGGTAGGGTAGACACATCGGGGCTTCCCCCCTAACGGTTTGGTTACCACACCCGACCGTCCCGGCAGGAAGCCCCGATGATCGACCATCTTACGTCCCTGGCCAC
>JAQGHQ010000280.1 GCA_028288765.1 Gemmataceae bacterium
GGGGAACGGGTACACCGGGCCGCCGGCCGCCACCAGCTGCCCGCTCGACCCCAGGGTGAACGCCCGGGCCGAACCGTCCGTCGGACCGGTCAACACCACCGGCGTGAGGCCCGGGGAGTTGAGGAGCGGCGGAGTGAAGTGGGGTGGAGGGGGTGCGACGGGAGGGGAAGCCGGGGGGGGTGGGGGTGCGACGGGGGGAGAAGCCGGGGGCGGGACGGGCACCGTGACGCCGCCGACCGACCACCCGATGTCGGCGAGGAGTGACCAGTCGAGTGGGGTGAACGTGGCCACCCGGGTCCCGGCCTGGAGGTTCAGGTTCATCACCGGCGGGACGCCTTTGACGGTGACGTTGTTCAACTCTCCCCCCGCCCCCCAGGTGAGTGGAACCGGGCCCCCATAGATCGTCTCGGCGTGCGGCCCGGTGAACGCCCCATTTTTCACCTGCGCGAACCACGTCGGGACGGTCCCGATTCCAAGGGTGTGTGCGAGCTCGTGCGTCGCGCACGACAGGAAATCGACCTGGGAAGCCCCGATCCCGGCGGCCGACGACCCGAACCACCAGTTCGTGGTCGTGTCGAACGCGACGACCCCGCCCCAGAGGTTGCTCCCGCCCGGGCCGCGGCCGTGCAGGAAGTTGAGCCACCCCTGGTCCCCGGAGGCAGAATACCCACCGGTCCCGCCGACGCTGACCTGACCCCCGCCGAGGACCCTGGCCCCGGCGTACACCACGATCGTGTTCCCCGCCACCACCGGATTGGTGACCGTGACCTGCTGGCCGGTGGACGGGTCAAAAAACAGCTCTCCCCAGGTCTTCGAACCGCCCGGAACGATTGCCGGTAGAGAAGCCGAGATTTGACCGGCCAGCGCATCGGCCGCCTGCTGGAGGAGCGCCCGGGCGGCCGGGTGGCTGCTGAAGAACCCGCTCGTGTCGTGCGAGTAGTCGATCTGGATCGTGATCGCGGGGACCTCACGCCCTTCCAGCCACTCCAGTGTCAGGACGGCGGGCTTGAGGCGAGTCTGCGAGGAGCGGGGCCTAGAAATCCGCATCGTGGCACCTCGGGCCGCCCGGCGCGCGGCAATGCCTCCGCGGGCTGCCCCGCGATGGTGACGTGACCGCAAGGGTCCGCCGGTCCAGTTGTGAGTGAGGATCGTGGTAGTCTCGATTCAACGAGTAGGACGAGATGTTACGGAAAGCGAGGGAATCAGAACAAGACGGGTTTTCGTGATCGTCGGACTCTGCCGGTTGTGAGGAAAACGCCGGCAACTGCTTGATCTGAACGGCCAGGAGCTGGGGACAAGGAGGTCTCGCTGGAGGAAAAAACCGGCCTCGCCCATGTCAGACAGCCGGGACGGTGCGGAGCGGGAAGAAATGCGTGGTCCGGGGAGTTGTCTCGAATCGCGACCGTGTGGGTGCGGATGACAGAGCGACAGTCTGACGCGACGCGGCCCGCCGGACGCTGGGCTCCTGGGTCCTGCGGCAGGCGCGGAAGAGCCTCGTCCCGGCGGGCCGCGAACCGCTCCAGCAGCTCGGCGTCTCCCTCGGTCGCGGCCGTCAGCCAGGGTATCCCGGCAAGCCAGCGGTTCGGTCAGTCAGTCAAGGCATTCATCCGGCAGCACGTTACCTCCCGCAGGTATAGTGTCCGAGGGCGGAGAAACCGCATAGGAATTCTTGCAGCATCGGCCGTTCTCCCTGCATTGGTCGCACGTGCTCATTCCGCGTGTCGTGCGAACCCAGAACGAATATGACCTCTGACGCGAAGGAACTCGACCTTCTGCTCCGGGAGTGCATCCTCGACCTGCGGGAGCTGGACCTGGCCGGGTTCCGGCGGTGGCTCGGGCTCCAGCTCGTCCGGTGGGAGCACGATCCGGTGTTCTTGCAGCGGGTCCTCATCCGGAACCTCCGCCGGTCACACCCGCAGCTGCGGGTGCTGGAAGAGGGATATCGCCGCGCGTACACCGCCGACGCGGCCGGGCCGCACTTCGCCCGCCTTCGCGACCTCGATACCCAGCTCGTGAACGCCGGGAAGGCCGTGGAGGGGCTGACCGCCGCGATCCAGAACGCTCCGCCCCCGAGGCAAGAAGCCCTGCAAACCAAGCTGGAGTCTTTCCGAGCCGCCTGTCAGGCGATGGAGGGCGAGCGGGCCGCCCTGGAGAGGTCGTCCCCCGAGCGGCAGGTGGTCTTGCGTGCGCGTGAGGAACTGGATCGATTCCGGACGGCGATAGGGCTCGACCGAGCGGACGCCAGGCTCGCAGAGATCCAGACCCGGCACGGAAAACGGTCCGACCTCAACGGCGGTGTCTTCGAGGATGTGGCGGAGGAGTTGGTCCGCCGACACGTGGTCCCAAAACTTCCGGCCACGGCAGTTCGCCTGCTCCGGCGCGTCCGGCTCGGAGCCGCGCAGGCGGAATTCGACTTGCTCCTCGTCCGAACCCCGGATCGGCCTGATGAGCTGGTCGAGGTGTTGGCCGCGGTCGAGGCGAAGCGGAACGTCAACGACGTCGCCCACGGGTTCCTCCGGCGGCAGGAAGACCTCACCTGGCTCACCGGCGATCGTGACCGGTACGACCCCGCGACCTTCCGGACTCGCACCTTCCCGACCGGACATTTTGACCGACCGTCCGAGCACCGCGAAGGTGAAAACGTCTTTCGGGTCGGTCCGCACTCATTCCACCTCTTTCGCCGCGACCCGGTCACCAGCTGGTTCCTCGACCGGTTGTACCTTGTGACCCGGTCGGGGTGGGCGTGGGGCGTTTCCGCGGCTGCGATAGCCCGGATCGCAACCCGTGTTTCCACCGACGAAGAGTGCGACGCGGAAAGCGATACTTACCTCACCAACTTACTCGACTGGGCCAAGACCCTCGCCGGCCCTATCGAAACTCCCGATGTTCTCAGGTGGTACGCCGCCAGCCCCGAGCGGGCACAACAGATCCTGTTCGCCAGTCGCTGATCGCGTCCTACTTCAATCGGATCCGCATCACTTCCCGCTTGCCTGTTCGGGCACGGCATTCGCGTTGCATTCAGACTGTCTACTGCTGCGGGCTACTGGCACCATTCTGCGAACCGGAAGGAGACATCATGTTCCGCTGGAGCATGACCGCGCTGATTGTGACGGCGGCCGCCACCCTGCTGACTCTGGGCAGTTCCGCTCCCGCCGAGGACAGAAAACCGGCCCTATCGCCGACCGCCGAGAGCCATGGCTCCATGTTCCTCGAATGCGCCAAGGCGTGCGACGACTGCAAGCGATCGTGCGACGTCTGCGCGGCCCACTGCGCGAAGCTGGCCGTCGAAGGCCAGAAGATGCACGTCGAGACGATGAAGACGTGCCAGGACTGTGCGGCGGTCTGCTCGGCAGCGGGGTGCATCGTCGCCAAGCACGGGCCTTTCTCGGACATCATCTGCAACGCCTGTGCGGACGCCTGTAAACGGTGTGGGGATGTCTGCGAGAAGCACGCCCAGAACGACGCGAAGATGAAGCACTGCATGGAGGAATGCCGGAAGTGCGAGAAGGCCTGCCGCGAGATGCTCAAGCACGTCCAAGGAGGCGGAAACGCCCCTAAGTAGAGGCCATGATCCCAACCGAGCGCGAGCGGGGATCAATGCCCACCCCGTCGCGCTCGAGGCCCACCGAGGTAGTCTCGCCCCTCCATGATTCCCGGGCCTTCGCCTCGACCATCAAACCCACTCTGAGGCAGGAACCCGCTGACTGAGGCAGGAACCCGCTGATGATGTCCGCTTAGAGTTCCCCTCTCTCTGCTGGACTCGCTAAAGTCATCCCGCTCAATACCGTTCGGACTCCCCCCGGCATGTGGTCCTTTGGGCGTTTACTCCTTCGGGCCCCGTACCTGTGTCTCGTAGATCTCAACTCCCGGCCCGAGCGGGAGGATGAACCGGTAGTCGGCCCGCAACCGGACGACCTTACCCCGGATGTCCGCGGGCGGCTTACCCCCGTCGGGGTACTTCTACTGCGGGCCGGAGTAGCTTGGGTCCGCCGGCAAGACCCCGTAGGTGATCTGCTTGATCGCGTTCTGACCCGACGGCTCCACGGACCTTAGTGTCTGACCGTTCCCATCCTCGACGATGAATCGCACCGGCCCCGTCACACGCCGGCCGTAATCCAGGTCAAGGCCGCCTCGTCTCGCTCCCGGATCCAGGACTCCAAAAGCTGCTCGTCGGTCCGGCCGACTTCACCCAGCCTCGGCACGGCGTGATGAACGCTCCCGAACACGTCATTCATGCGCCAGGCACCCAGTCAAAACCACGGGCCTGTGAGTGCCAGGCACCCACACCGATTCCCGAAGAGGTGTCGACTGCGGTTGTTGTGAACCCTGACACCGCGCCCGGTTGCAGACGGAACCGGGCCCGTGAGGTGCGAGCGTTCGGGCGTAAAGCGGGAGATAAGAATTGCAAAGACGGGACCAAACCCACGAGTATCTTCCTCCGGTTCTTGCGTCCCCAGGTTATCTGGGCGTTCCGATTCAAACGCGCTCTGTTCATCCCTCGCCTCAACACCACAAGCCGCAAAGTGTCGCGCTCCGATTTACACCCGCGAACGGATGGACAACAAAGTGTCGCGCTCCGATTTACACCCGCGAACGGATGAACGTCCCATCCGTTCCGAATCAGGAAAGGTGGGAACACCGGCTCCCCGCGCGGCTCCGGGACCTCGGGCGGGAACTGGTCGAGCCGGTGTGCAACTGGCTGGAAGGAGACACCCCGAACGGGTTGCCGTCCCTCCTCCGGTTCGTGGGCAGAGAGCATCGGCTCGTCTAGGCGAAGACAGCCCAGTGGACCCGATCTCGCGTATACTCGTTCGAAATCACCCGGAGGGCTTCTCTGGGGGGCAGAAGTGGCTACTTCTGCCCGGGCAGCTAATCAGGGGAGGGTGGGAGGGACGAACGCCTCCATACACCAGGGCAACGGCGAGACCTGGGGACGCACAGCCTCCCGCCCACGGCCGGGCATATCGGCGTGATCGCCCACCTGAGCTGCGCCAGCTACTCGCCGCCCATACCTGCGAGTGCGACCGTCAGCCCTGTCGAGAGTCGATTCACCTCGCTCACGGGCAGGCGGTCCGCCGGGCGGTGACAGGTTTTGACAGGGTTTGACAGGTCCCGGGCGGCCTTGTTCGATCCGCCTCCCCCGCCGGTGACCAGAAGGGATGGGGTGGAGGCGACCCGTCGGGCTACTTCAGCGGAACTCATAGGGGAATCACCATTTGCGGGAGAAGAGACGGGCACAGGGCCTGTGCTTGACCCGGTAGAACCCTCCTCCTGTGTGGAGGTGACCTCCGGGCGTGCTGTGACAGGTCGAGGCAGGTCGATGGGTTCGGATCGAACGGGTTCGGGCTCTTGTGGGTCGCTTACTTGGGGGGCTGGCGTCGTAGTCGAGAGCCTATCGGATTTGACCGGCGAAACCTCGGTCGGGACGGGCGGCACGGCGTGGCGGTCCCGGTCGTGGAGTTTCACGGCCAGTTCGATCAACGTCTTCGCCGCCCGGAGCTGGATGGCCTCGGATCGGCTAACCAACAGCTGCGTGAGGGTGTCGCAGGCGTCGATCGTCCGGTTGGCAATCCGATTCCGGGCAGTCTCGATGACCCCCGCCCGGATCTCGAACACCCGGGCCTGGACGTCGGGCTCGCGGAGTCGATGGTAGGCAGTACTCTCACTGATCCCGGCGGTTTCGGCCGCCTGGGCGACCCTCCGGCCGGCGGCGAGCGCACTGGCCAGGGTCTCGTCCTCAGTTTGAAGGGCCTGCGCGGTCATGATGCTGTCTCCTCCCGATGTGGACATCCGTACACATGGTATCCGACCGGGTTACCTGTCGAGAAGAGAAGTTTTTCGACGGTTCGGAGCGCCCGGTTTTCGGACAGCTGGTCCCAGAGAGGCCAGCCCGACCGCAGCAGTCTCGCAACAGGCACAGTCCCCTGGAGTGAGGGGTGTCGGCCGGTGGAAATGGGAGTGCGCCGTCCCCTCACCCCGCGGGCTTCGCCGCGACCCTTTCCCCAAGGGATCGTACCGGCCCCCACCTCATCCCTCCCCGCAACCGGGGGTCGAATCCCCACCGGAGTGCCCGAGCGGGCCCACCCGCCCGTTCGTCTGAACCCGATCTCGTGTTCAGGGCACGGGCACCTCGGTCACGCACGTCGGGTCGGACGCGGACAGCACGAACACCCGCACCCGCTCGCCCGGCACTAACTCCGCAGAGGGTATCACTGCCACGAACCCGGCCCGGTGCATCGGCTTGCCGGCCAACGCGTCCAAGTCGGGGCGGCGGTACCACTGAACCCGACACGCAACAACCTTCCCGCCGCACACCGCCACCACCCGCGCCGACGGCCGGGCCGTCGACCTCCACCCACTCACCGCCCAACCCGACACCACGACCGCGTTCGGGTCCGCGGGGCCGCCGGTGTTCGCGTCGAACAGCCCCCATTCCACGAGCAGTGCCGGCGCGACCGCCGCAGCGGGGCCGACCCGGTCGACCGCGCCGGCGGCACGCGGGTCGTCGACCGCCGGCGGTCCCGTCAGGCGACCCGCGATGGCAGTTTCGGCGTGCCGCTGGTCGACATCCCCTGCCCGCGCGAGGGCGGCAGAGTGCGCCAAGTTCCCCGCCATCAGCAACGGGAGCGACCCGAGCAAGACGACCCCGACCCGCCGGCCGACGACCGTCACCGCGTACCCGGCGGCCACGAACGCGAGCGGCAGGAACGGCACTGCGAACACGATCAGGTTCAGGTGGCGGTGGACGCACATGTGGTTCACCGCCAGCACCTGCCACGACACCCCCCCCGCCAGCGCGATTACGAGCCCCCCCGCGAGTGCCCCGGCGTCCCTCGAGAGACGCTGCCGCCAGCCCCACGCGACCACGACGAACGCCGCCGCGGCCGTCACGACCCCGAGTAGGGGCACGTCCTTCGCCCACCGGCCGAGCGCGGCCGGCGTGCTCAGCACCCGCTGGCCGAAGTATTCGCGGAAACACTTCGCGGCGAACCCGAGGCGGGTGTCGCCCGCCGAATCCACTCCGGGCAGTTCGGTCCCGACCCCGCCCGTGGTCCGCCCCACCGCCCGCTCGCGGATGACCGCGACCCCGTCCTCGTCGAACACCGCTTCGATCTGCGCCACGTGCGTGCCCAGTGCGAGTGCGAACCCGGCCAACCCCGCAGCCACCAGGGCGGCGGCGGCACGGACCTTCCGGCCGGGCGACTCCCCCGCCCGGTGCTGGTGGAACCACGCCGCCGCGAGGGGGGCGAGGATCACCGTCGTGATGTACTCATACCCACACAGGGCCTTGCAATAGACGGCCATTCCGACGCCCGCCACGAGGACCGCCCGGCGGCCGGCCGTCGTGGCCCGCGGGCCGAAGACCCACACCAGCGCGAACGGGGCGAGCAACAGGAATGGCACCCAGTACAGCGACGGGGCGAACTTCACGAACACCGGCGAGAACGCCGCCAGCACACAGGCCACGTCCCCGGCCGGCGGGCCGAGGTCGCGGTGCGCCGCCGCGAATACCCCGGCGACCACCAGCGCGGTCAGTAGTGCGAACGCGGAAGCAGCCGGTGGCGCGAACCGGGCGGGATCGGTCGCCGTGAGTCGGCACGCCGCGCTGAGCGCGATTCCCTGGGCCCCGAACTGCGACCGATACGGCCGGGGACCGTGTGGGGCTTCACTGAAGAGCGGGTGCAGAGCGGGGATGTCGGCGCGCTGGAGCCTGTAAAGGATGAGATGGGATTCGGTACCGAGGTAGCCGGATCGGGGTTCGCACCGTGACCAATCCACCGCGTCAGGCAGACCGAGCAGGTTGAATTCCCAGCTCGCGAACAGGAGCAGGGTGTAGACTGCCAGTCGGATTGCCATCTTCTGTCCTCGGCGGACCGAAATTCCCTCGTCACGGCCGGCCAAATCAGTCCCGGACGACAGCCCCCGTTCCACGACCAGTGCCGACGGGACCGCCGCCGTGGGGCTGATCGGCTCCGGCCCGCCGGCTCTGGTCTCGTGCCCTTCGAATGGGTTTACTCCTCGCGTACCCTCGGCCTCAGTCCTGCCGCCGGCTCCGTCGTGCTGATGTTTACAACGCCATATAATCGACTCGCATCCGGCACGTCACCGGTATACCCCGCGGCACCGTCCGGCCCGCCAGCGCCCGAGGGCGGCGGCCGAGCGAGCCCGTCTCGAACCCATCCGGGTTACACCCGGTCACGCAGGATTTCCCGTGCCGCGTTCAGCCCGCACGCGCCCATCACCCCGCCGCCCGGGTGGGTCGCGGCCCCGCACATGTACAGCCCCCGCACCGGCGTCCGGTAGTTCGCGTACCCCGGGACCGGGCGGAAGCTGTACATCGTCGACAGCGACATCGCCCCCTGCATGATGTTCCCGCCCGTGATGCCCCACAGCCGTTCCATGTCCGGCGGGGCAATCACCATCCGGTCGATGACCGATGATTTAAAGTTCGGGGCGTACTCGTTCAGGATGTCGAAGCAGCGGTCGGCGAACCGGTCCCGTTCCACGTCCCAGGTCGTGCCTTTCAACTCGTAAGGGGCGTACTGGATGAACATGCTCAGGATGTGTTTACCCGGCGGGGCCAGGGTACTGTCGAGGGCCGTCGCCATCGTGCATTCGAGCATCGGGTTCGTGGCCGGCTTGCCGTACTTGGCGTCGTCGTAGGCGCGCTCGATGTAGTCCATCCCCGGGCAGATGTGCATCGTCCCGTGGTGGTGCGGGCCGATGCCGCTGCCCGGCAGGCACTTGAACTGCGGCGGCTCGCTCAGGGCGACGTTGATCTTCACCGTCGCGGACGAGTAGTCGATCCGCTTCACCTGGGCGAGAAACTCGGCCGACAGGTCCTTCGGGTCCATGAGCTTCACGAACGTCACGTTCGCGTCCGCCCCTGACACCACCCGCCGGGCCCGGAACTCCGTCCCGTCCTTGAGCGCCACCCCGACCGCCGCCCCGTCCTTCACCAGAATCCGCCCGACGTCCGCGTTCGTGCGGATCTCGGCACCGTGGCTCCGGGCCGCCGCCGCGATGCTGTTGCTGATCATCCCCATCCCGCCCCGCACATACCCCCACACCCCCCGGACGCCGTCGCACTCACCCATCACGTGGTGGAATAGCACGTAGGCCGTGCCCGGGTGCGACGGCGGGGCGAACGCCCCGATCACCGCGTCGGTCGCGAGCGTGGCCTTGAGCTCGTCCGACTCGAACCAGCGGTCCAGGATCGGCCGGGCGGCCCCGGTCAGGATTTCCACGGCCTCGGTGGCCACGCCCCGGCCGAGCCCGCGGAACCCCCACCCGGTCTTCGCCAGCTTCCACAGGTCGCCGACCCGGTTGGCGAACGGGTCGGGCGGGGTCTGGACCAGCATCGGTTCGAGGAAGTCCGCCACCCGGGTGAGCATCGCCTCGTACTTCGGGAAGTTCTCGGCGTCCCTGGGGCTGAACTTCGCGATCTCCTTGAGCGTCATCTGCTGGTCCGGGCCCATCATCAGATACCGGTCATCCGGGAACGGCGTGAAGGAGGATGGCGACCGCGGGAGCATCTCGAACCCGTACTTCTTGAGTTCCAGGTCGCGGATGATCTCCGGCCGCAGCAGGCTGTTCACGTAGGCCGCGGTGGACACCTTGAACCCGGGCCAGACTTCCTCGGTGACGCAGCACCCGCCGAGCACCTCCCGGCGTTCGAGAACCAGCACCTTGTACCCGGCCCTCGCCAGGTAGGCGGCGGTGACCAGCCCGTTGTGCCCCGCCCCAATGATGATCGCGTCGTGAGTGCTCGGCATGGTGGCCCGTTGGTGCGATGGGAGGCGAACCGATGTGGTCATTCTAACTACGCCGTCCGGCTGGTGGGAACATCTGGGCGGGCGGCCGGGTTCATCCCGGCCGCCTGACGGACGACGGCGAGTGCGTTGTTGAACCCCTCGGTCGCTGGCGGGCCGCCACGGAGGGCGGCCCCCTACAAGGCTTGGTCCGGTACGGGCCGCCCTCCGTGGCGGCCCGCGCCGTTCCACGACGCACCCGGCCGGGATGACCCCGGCCGCTCGGCCGTGTCATACCCGACCACGGCCGCCACTCATACAGGAACCCGGTGACGGTGTCCGTTTAAGGTCCCCCTTTCCCCTTGAGTGGAGAGGGAGGGGAATGGCCCGGGTGGCATGTCCACGCCGAGCGGACAGATGACACCCAAAGGTGGTCACTCAGGTGTCACCCAAAGGTGGTCACTATGGTAACGGGAAACCCGTTTTCCCGGAGCATTCTCGTGACCCAAAAACCCCTCCGAGGAACAGAGGCGTGCCATGGTGGCCGCGGTCCGACGAGGTGCCTCGTTGCGAGCGGTGGCCGAGCAGTTCCGGGTCAGCCTGTGGACGGTCCAGACCTGGGTGGCTCGGGC
>JAQGHQ010000300.1 GCA_028288765.1 Gemmataceae bacterium
GTGGCCACGTTCCCGAACGGGTCGGTCAGGGTGACCGTGAAGGTGCCCGGCACCCCGGCCGTGACCGGGGTCGGGAACCCGGTCACCGCCAGGGTCGCCGCCGCCGCGGGATTGACGACGATCCCGGTCTCCGACCCGGTCAGGCTGTTGGCCGCGTCGGTAGCGGTGATCGCCCACGTCCCGGCCTTCCGCAGGGTCGCCCCGGCGGCGAACGTCTTCACCCCGTTGTCGGCCGCCACGAACAGGGCCGACGTCGGGCTGAAACTGCCCAGCGGGTCGGTGGTCGAGAACGTGGCCGTCCCGGTGTAGGTCGGGGTGGTGTTCCCGAACTGGTCCTCCGCGGTCACCGTGAACAGGCCGGGCACGCCGGCCACGACAGGGGACGGGAACCCGCCGACCGCGAACTTGGACGTCGCCGCCGGGGTCACGACGATCCCGGTCTCCGACCCGGTCACGGTGCCGGTGGTCGTGTCGGTGGCGGTGATCGCCCACGTCCCGGCCTTCCGCAGGGTCGCCCCGGCGGCGAACGTCTTCACCCCGTTGTCGGCCGCCACGAACGGGTAGGTGGTCGGAGCGAACGTGGCCAGCGGGTCGGTGCTCGAGAACCTGACCGTCCCGCGGTACCCGGTCGCCACGTTCCCGAACGGGTCGTTCATCGTCAGCGTGAAGGAACCCGGTGTCCCGGCGACGACCGGGGTCGGGAACCCGGCCACCGTCAGGGTCGACGCGGCCGCGGGGGTGACGACGATCCCGGTCTCCGACCCGGTCAGGCTGTTGGCCGCGTCGGCCGCGGTGATCGCCCACGTCCCGGCCTTCTTCAGGGTCGCCCCGTTCGTGAACGTGTGGGCCCCGTTGTCGGCCGCCACGAACGTGTAAGTGGCCGAGGGCGGGCTGAACGTGCCGAGCGGGTCGGTGGTGGAAAACGCCACCGTCCCGGTATAGGCCGGGGTGGTGTTCCCGAACTGGTCCGCTGCGGACACCGTGTACGAGCCTCGCGTCCCGGCGACCACCGGGTTCGGGAACCCGGTGACGAGGAGCTTCGCCGTCGCCGCCGGGACGACCGTGATCGGGGTGAGCGTTCCGGCCAGGCTGTTGGCCGCGTCGGTCGCCGTGATCGAGCGCGTCCCGGCGGTGAAGAGGGTCGCCCCGTTCGTGAACGTGTGGGCCCCGTTGTCCTTCCCGGGCCCGCGCCCGGTGAACGTGTACGACGGCGGGGCGAACGTCGCCGGGAACGGGTCGTCGCTGGTGAACGTCACGGTCCCGGTGTACCCGGTGGCGATGTTCCCGAACTTATCGTTCAGGGTGACCGTGAACGTGCCGGCCGTCCCGGCGACGACCGGGGCCGGGAACCCGGTGACGGTGACCGAGGCGGCCGCGGCCGGCAGGACCGTCACGGTCTGCGACCCGGTCAGCGTCAGGAGCGGGTTGGTGGCGTCGGTGGCGGTAATCGTCTCGGGCCCGCCGGCCTTCGTCGGCCCGGCCGTGTCCAGCGTCGCCTGGAAGACGTGGACGCCGTTGTCGAACCCCGGCCCGGTCCCGCTGGTGAACTTGTACGGGGTCGTGACCAGGGTGCCCTTCGGGTCGGTGGTGGTCAGGGTGACGGTGCCGGTGTACGTCGGGTCGGCGTTCCCGTACGGGTCGGCCGCGGTCACCGTGAAATTGTTGGTCGTCCCGGCGGTGACCGGGTCCGCCAGCCCACCCGGCCCACCCACGATGAACTGCGTGGCTTGCCCCGCGGTGACGGTGATGAACGCCTGGGCGGCGTTCGGCGGACTGCCCGCCATGTCCGTCACGGACAGGAGTGTCTGGTTCGGCGGGCTGCTCGCCGCCAGGAAGAAGATCGTGAAGACGTGGGTGCCCTTGTCGGCGGCGGTGAACGTGTAGGTGGCCGGCAGCGGGCCGGTCGGCACCGGGGTCGGGGTGCCAGACTGGGCGGCGACCGGGACCAGCGGGCCGGTCGCCGTGCCGCCGCCGAGGGCGTCGCCGGGCAGGCTCCCGACCGGGTCCGTGTAGGTGAAGCCGGTCGGGCTGACGGAGCCGATCACGAACGTGCCGTTATACCCGCCCGTCGTCACCCCGGCGATCGTGACCGTCTGGCCGGGCGCGAAGGCGGGCGGACTGTCCGTCGTCGCCGTGACCGTGTTCCCGGCCTCGCTCAGGGTGAGCAGTCCGACCACCGGGGCGTTCGTGAGCACGACCTGCCGGCCGTTGATGGTGGCCGTCAGGCTGATCGTGCCGGTGTAGCCTGCGTTCGGCAGGCCGGTATTCGGGTTCAGGTCCGAGACGATCACCTTGGTCGGGGCGCCGGCCGTGGTCACGACCGGCATACTGATGTTCAGGTTCCCGGAGGATCCGGTTCCGGTCGAGTCGAAGTACAAGTACCCGTGGTACGCGTCGGCCGCCGCCCCGCCGTTGTTCGGGTCGGCGGCCGCCTCCCCGTTCACCCCGTTGTTGTTCTGGTCCATGAAGAAGCCGGCGTAGTCCGCAATGTTCGGACCGATGACGACCTGCCCGAAGCCCTTGATCCCGGAGGCGGCGCCGGCGAATGTGACCTGGAACAGGTTGTGGTAATCGGCCGGGGTACCGGGCACCGTCGGGAACGCCGCCGGGGCGACGGGGTTGCCGAGCGGGGTGACGCCGGTGATCGTGAGCGGGTTCCCGGCCGCGTCCTTGATCTGGATCTGGCCGGTGGTGAAGGAACTGGCCAGCACCGGGCCGTTGAACTCCACCCGCACGGTGCCCGTCCCCCCCGTCGGCTGGCCGGTGACGTCCACCCCGATCACCTGGGGCCCGGACTGCTTGACCACCTGGTACTTCGCCAGGGCGGCGACGGCCGGGTCGTTCGCCGGGGTCCCGAGCCGGATCACCCAGGTGCCGCGGCCGTACGTGGCCGCCGTCAGCAGGTTGAGCCCGCCGGTCTTCTCGAGCGGCTGGCCGGTCGCCGGGTCGATGTTCCCGAGCGAGAGGGTGAGCTGGGTGACGTTGACGGCCGGCAGGTAGCCGCCGTCCGGGAGGTTGACACTGGCCGGCAGGCCGGTCGTCGGGTCGGTATAGGTGTACGCCGTCCCCTGCGGGTAGATCTGCCACGTCTTGCCGTCGTCGAGCGACCGGAACACGCCGCCGTCACCACCCGCGTACAGGATGGGGAAGGTCCCACTGCTCGGGTTCGTCGGGTCCACGGGGATGGCGTACCGCCAGTCCGGGGCGATCGAGGTGAGCCCGCGCAGCGCGGCCGGCTCACTACCCTGCGGGCCGGGGTTCGGGTCGCTGAAGATCGGCTTGGTAATGGTGAACAGGTTCCCCGTGATGTTTACCCATTTGGCGGTCGGGGAGGAGGAATCCGCCATGTAGAACACGCCGCCGCCGGTGACCGCGAACGCGTCCTTGGTCCCGCGGACCGGGTCCGGGACGATCTCCTGGACGCCGCCGCCGGACAGCCCGTTCGAGATGTCGGTCCACGACCCGCCGCCGCCCTTGAACGTGACGTAAATGTGCCCGCCGTTGGTCCCGGCGTAGATGAAGTTGTCGAGCTGGTTCGGGTTGGCCGGGTCCGGGGCGCCGAACGCGATCGCCGGGGCGGGCGTGCCGTCGAACGGGGTCGTGCCGGCCGCGGCGTCGCCCCCGGCCACGAACCACGTCTTCCCCTGGTCGGTCGACCGGAACAGCCGGCCGCCGCCTCCCGGGGAGCTGATCGCCAGCCCGTTCCGGTCGACCGGGTTGACCGCGAACTGGATCCCGCCCGCCCGCGGCCACTGGCCGGCGCCCGTGGTCGGGTTATCGCCGGGCTGGATCAGGAACAGCGTCCGCCCGACCCCGTCGACCTGGAAGAACTCGTTGTTGTTCCCGCCGCAACACGGCCACTTGTAATCGTACACCGTTCCGGACCCGGTCTGGTCGGCGAGGATCCACGACCCGTCTCCCCCGGGCCCGTTCCAGGTTAACTTCTGCCCCCCACCGTCACCGGTCTGGAGGATGCCGCTGTTGGAGACCGGGAACCCGTCGTCCTGGGCCTCCCCGTAGAACATGGCGCCGGCGATCTCGGCCGCCAGCTGCCCCGGCTGGGCGATCGAGCTGTAGAACTGGACGGTCTGAAGGTTCCCGTTCCGGATATTGCCCGGTAGGGACCGGCTCTGCGGACCGGAGCCGAGCTGACCGAGGACGTTCCCGGACCCGTCGTCCACGACGCTGGCCACCCCCTGGTCGTCCCCGACGATCAGCCTGGTGCGGTGGGTCGTCTGGTCGACGAACGTGATGATCCGGTGGACGTCGGTTTCGACCTCGGCGGGGAACCCCGCGTAGCGGGACCCGTACCCCGTGTTCCGGATACTGGCCACGTTCGTGAAGAACAGCGGGGAGCTGGCCACGAACGGGCCGTCCGGGTTCCGGAGCACGTTCAGGTAGCCGGTATTCACGTCGGACAGGCTGTTCACCCCGTACGCCTGTCCCGGCCCGAGGGCCGCACCGAACTGAGACGTCGTCTTAGCCGGCTTGGTGACGACGTTCCCGTTGTTGGTGGTGAACTGGACGGTGCCCCCGTCCTTGGCCCCGTTGTCGTACGCGACCACCGCCAGGGCGTCCATGATCCCGGTCGTGTCGACCCGGATGAACGCCCCGTTCGGCCCGATGGCGGTGTCGTTCGTCCCGCCGATGTACACCACGTTAGGGTTGAGCGGGTCGATCGCCATCGCGACGTCGTAGTTCCCCTGGCCGCCGAGCGGGTTCGTGACGCCGGCGGGGGCGGCGAACGGGTCGTGGTCGGGGAGTAAGTAGTTGTTCGTCCCGAACCCGGCCGTGGGCACACCCGTGGGCGAGAGGGTCAGGTACTCCGCCAGGCTCACCTTGGTCCAGTTCTGGCCGAAGTCCTTGGTCAGGTAGAGCCCGTCGAGACTGCTCCCGGCGGTGATGACGAGGGCGTACAGCCAGCCCTGGTAGTTGATGTCCTCCAGCGGGACACCGGTCAGGGCCGGGGCGGCGAGCACGATCCGCCCCTTGCTCCCGTTCGGGAATTTGACCGGGCCGGCAATCGGCACCCGCGGCTGGGTGGGCAGGTCGCCGTCGATGAACGACCCGTTCCCGCCGGGGGTGCCGGTGAGTGGGCTCATGCTCGTCGCGACGTACGCGGGGTTGGCGATGTAGATGCCATCCCCCTGGAACGCGGCGTACAGGATCTGGAGGTTCCCGGTCGACCCGGCGCTGCCCGCCGCCAGGACGATGTCGGTCGCGGTCCCGGCCCGGATCTGCGTCCAGTGCCGGCCGGTGTCCGCGCTCCGCCACACCCCGGCCGACCCGGCCAGGTAGACGATCACGTCGTGGTCGGCGTCGTTCACCGGGGCCGGGTCGACGACGATCTTGAACTGGGTCGCGCCGAAGAACTCGCGCTTCCGCGAGGCCGCGGTGATCGGGGTGATGTTCCCGCCCACGGTCGGGGTGTCGGCGTTGTTCGCACTGTCGAGCACCACCCAGGTCTTCCCGCCGTCCATCGACCGCAGCACGCCGACCCCCGGGGACCCGGTGTCCCCTTCCCCGGTCAGGGCGAAGACGATCGACTGGGCCGGGTCGTTGTTCCGCCCGAACACCGCGATCGACACCACGTTCAGGCTGAACGTCGGGCCGCTGTCGGTGAGCGGGACCCAGGTCGGGCCGCCCGGGTCGGAGGTGAGGAAGTTGGTCGTCTTCCACACCCCGCCGCTGGCCCCCCCGAGGAAGACCGTGTTCCCGGACGGGTCGGACGGGTCGACCGCCAGCCCGGTCGTCCGGGCCGAGTTGCCTTGGCCGTTCTCGGCCGCCGGCCCGACCGGCGTCCACACCTTTTGCGTGAGCGGGTCGGTCGGGTTCTGGTTGAAGACCCGGAACGACACCGAGATCCGGTCCGCGATCGCCTCCCCGAGGCCGGTCCCGCCACTGACTTTCGGCAGGATGAGCGCCCACGAGGTCAGGTTCGGGGTCTTGGGCCCGTTGTTGATGATCCGCAGCTTCCACGTGCCGGTGGCCGACTTGCCGTTCAGGGCGTCGAGCGCGAACTGGGGGTTGTACGGGCCGGAGTCGAACGGCTGGAACCCTTGTTGGATCGGCGTGTTCGCGTCGTCGGAGAGGATCGTGTTGCTGAACCAGACCGTGCTCGGGGCCCGGAGCGGGTTCCCGACCCCGGTGAACAGCCGGATCGTCGTCCCGTCCGGGGCGACCAGTTCGGCGGTCAGGTCGGTCACGTTCCGGCTGTCCGGGCCGGTGCTGCTGACGTTCAGTTGGACCTGCACCTGGTGGAGGGCGGACACGGTGATCACGTACGCGTCGGCGATCGTGATCGGGAACTCGGCCGTCCCCGGGACACTGCCGACCTTCGCGGGGATCGCGGCCGGCGGGGCCGTGGTCCCGTTGAAGGAGACGGAGTAGGTGTTGTTCGACGCCACCCCGCTGTTCGGGTCCGCGGTCCCCCGCAGGACGTCCACCCCGGCGTTCTGGTTGGTGTCGACCAGGACCGGGCCGCCCGGGAGGCCGGTCGCGGCGGCGAACTGCGGGTCGATCTCGACCGTGTACGTCCCGCTCAGGACCTGGGCCGGGAACCCGATCCGGTAATTCCTGGGGGACAGCCGGGTGACCGTGAGCGGGTTGCCGGCGGCCGTCGCGCGGTCGTAGATGACCCCGGCCGGGCCGGTGAGCCGGACGACGTTCCCGGGGCCGAACACCGGGCCGCTGGCCGGGTTCGCGTTCATGTCCCGGTCGAACGTGACGTCGACCGCCGACGCCACCCCGGCCAACACCTCGTGCGGGTCGGAAAGGGTGCCGTTCGGGACCGAGGAGCCGGTCACGTACGGGCCGGGGATGATCAACGGTTCGGAGGTCACGGCGTACGGGAGCGTGAACGGGACGCCGTTGAGCGGGGTGGGCACGGCGAAGTCGTCGACGTTCGCTTCCCCGGTGACGGTGTTCGCGTTCTGGTCCATCTGGTTGCCGGTTACCGTGACCCCGCCGACGACGGTCCGGACCCGGTCGCGGACGGTCGGCCCGACCACGTAACTGTAGGTGCCGACTTTGGACTGCGGGGCGAAGCGGATCAGGAACGTGGTCGCGCCGAAAAAGGTGGTGTCGATCGCCGTCACCCCGGTCACGGGGATGATCGTGTTGGTCCCGACCGGGTCGTACGGGTTGTGGTAGCGGATCTGGATTGGGTAGGGGAAGGTGGTGATCGTGGCCGGGTCGACCGGCCGGTCGAAGGTGATCGTGAACCCGTCCAGCTGGCGGGTGCCGTCGGCGGCGACGGTCGTGTTGTACGGGACCCCGCCGGCGGACGACGCCCTGGTCACCGGCCCCATGTCGCCGCTGATCACCCGCGGCCCGGCGGCGGTCACCGCGTGGGCGGAGAAGATCCCACTCCCGACGGCGTTCGAGTTCCCCGCCCAGTAGGCATAAATGTTCCCGCCGGACGCGATCACCGACTGCCGGATGCCCAGCCCGAACACACTGGAGAGTGGGACGTTGGTCGGCACCGGCTGGAGGGTGTAGGTCGTCCCCGTGATGATGTCGAGCGCGTTCTTCGGCTGGTTCAGGAACGGCTGGGTACCGGCGGTCGTGGAGGCGTACTGCGAGCTGAACGTCGCTCCGCCGTCGATGCTGGTGGCAATGAACGTCGCGGCGCGGGTCCCGTTCGCGTCCAGCCGGGTGTCGTACCAGGTCACCACCACCGTCCCGGTGGTCGAGTCGACGGTGACGGCCGGGGTGAACTGCGGCCGATTCCCCTGTGTGAGATTGTCGAACGCACTGTCGTCGTTGACCTGAACCGGGGGGGCGAAGGTGATCGTCCCGCCCGGCCCCAGGGTCCCCGCCGCGAGGTTGATGTTAGTATCCGTCACGACCCCGGTTTTGGGGTCGGGAATCACCACCCCGGTGTACGCGACGTAGAGGGTCCCCGCGTGCGGGCTGAACGACCCGAGGCTGGTGTCGAACGCGATAGAAACGGCCGGGGGAAGCCCCGTCGACGCGACGCCCGGATAGGCCGGTGTCCCGGTGAGTGGGGCGTTGTTGAAGTCGGTCCCGATCGACGGGGCCTGGGTGCCGGCGATGGAGGTGTCGAGCCCGAACCCGGAGCGCGCCCCGGAGGTAAATTTGAGCGACCAGTGGTCCAGGAAGGCCGGCGCGGTGTACGGGTTATTATTGGCGGTAAACCGGTCGTTCCGGGTCTCGGTGATTACGAGGTACCAGGTCCCTTTGAGGCCCGCGGCGGTGACGCCGTCGTAGCCGAGCTGCTGGGCGATGCTGGTGACGCCGGGCACCACGGTCGTGTCTTGGGGTCGGTACACGCCGATGAACGGGAACACGTTGTTCGGGTCGTTGATCCGGCGGTCGGCGTCGGAGTTGAAGACGGTGTCCCGGCGGGCCCCGTTCACGACGCCCAGGCCCTGATACGTATTCGGGTCGGTCTGCGGCAGCGGGACCGCCGGGGACGCCGGAACCCCAAACGGGAGCGGCCTGTTGCCGGTCGGGATCGCGTTGCCGTCCCCGTCGATCCGGTTGCCCATCAACAGGACCGAGTTGCCGTTCGGGGCGTAGAGCCTGACCGACATGTCGGTCAGGTTGGGTGCCACGATCGACACCGCAACGCTGAGATCGGAGAGCGAGAAGGTCGGGTCGGCGAGAAGTTTGAGGACGGCCGGGTCGGTGCTCGCGGGACCGACGACGAGCGGGAACGCGATCGAGTTGGCGACGTCCGCGGTCGGGTTCGCGGGCAGGGCGGCGATCGTGACGGTCGGCGCCGAGGTGTACCCGGTCCCGGGGTTCGTGATGATGAACCCGGTGACCTGGCCCTGGGCGTTGATGACCGCCGTCGCGGCCGCCCCGGACCCGCCGCCGTTCGCAAAAGTGACGGCCGGGGGCGCGGGGTACCCGTACCCGGCGAACGTGATGTTGAAGCCCGTCACGCTCCCGCCGCTCACGGCGGCCGTGGCCGTGGCCGTCCCCTGGGAGCGGAGCGCCGCGTCGGGGATGGTGGCGTTTCCGTACGTCCACGCCGGGAGCGGGCCGACCACGGGGTTGACGGCGGCCGGCACGGTGCCGGTAGTCGGGTCGACACTCTTGGTGGCCCCGTCGGGGGCGTACACACTCGCCTTCGATGGGGCGGTGTCGTACACGATCTGCGAGAAGTTCTTGGTCTGGACCTGATTCGGCCAGACGAACACCACCGACCCGGGCGCCCCGGACGTCCCCGGGCTGAAAGCGATCTGGGGGGCCGCCCCGCGGTTGACCGGCGAGGTCAAATATCCCCCGTCGGTCACCGGAATGGGGTTGCTCCAGGTGGCCCCGTCGTCGCTGGAGACGGCCGCCAGAATCGGGTTCGGGTTGTAGTTCTTCGTCGGGTTGACCACGTCCCCGGGGAACAAATTCGCAGCCGTATTCCCGTTCCAGGCGACGTAGACGACCTTGCTCTTGAAGGTGGTCGGGTCCACCATCGGATCGGTGTACGTGATGTTCGTCTGCGGGTCGGTGAAGGTCGGAACGTTGTTGTCGACGGAAATGACCGGGTTCAGGGCCGGGTCCACCGGATTACCGCCCGAGTCCGCCCCGTTCCACTGGTACAGGATCGTCGGGGCGGCCGGGGTCCCGCCGAACCCCGCCGAGGTGAACAGGACGGCCCCGGTGGTCTTCGTCGCGTTGTGGGCCAAATACACGAAGTAGACCGTCCCGTCCCGGCCGATCGCGACCGACGCGGAAGACGTGTTCGTGTAGCTGGCGTTGGGGGGGGCGCCCGCCGCGAGGGCCGGGTCCCGCGGCTGGAGAGTCTGGTCCCCGAAATTGGCGATCGTCGCCCAGGTCTGGCCGCCGTTGGAAGAGAAGTAGGAAACCACCCCGAGATGCATCCCGTTCACGTCGGTCGTCACACTCGTGGCGACGAGCACCTGGTGGAGCGGGTTGCCCGGGTCCGCCACGACCTGCGGGTTGATGTAATCAACCGTGGTGATGGTTTTCCCCGGGGGCGGGTCGATCCGCGGGAGGGCGATCGACGCCGTGGCGGCGGTCGGCGTGATCACCGTCGGGACCGGCAGGGTGGCCGGGGCGAGCCGTTCCTCGACGTCTTCCAGCCGCGGAATGAAGTCCATCGACTTCTTCCGGCTGTGCTTCCGCGGTTTAAAAGCCCAGGACCGGAACAGGACGGGGAGAGTGCGGCGGGGCATGGGGAGAGGCTCCGGGTGTAAGCGCACGAATGTAAATATGTAATGTTATCAGTTCATTTGTCTTATCTCGTTTGCCCGGGCGGTTCGGCGGGGATAACCGAACCGCCGGCCGGGGACATGCCCTCGTGACAAGCGCGGCGATGTTAGTCTTTTTTGTGGAGCCAGAAAATCACTAACGGTGGGGAGTCGAAACGGTCCCACGAGCCCAGTGACGCGGCCCGTAGCACCCGTTCCTGCGGGATCGTAAAATTACTCGTGACTAAAAATCGTTGTCCAACTTACCTATCCCACCGGTCAAGTGTCAAGGCTTACCTAATTGATTCCTGAGTGGGATTACCCGCCCTGGGTGGGATCGAATCATCTCTTGACTCTCTTTTCCGCCCGGCGCGCGGGCACAGTCGGCGGCCCGTCCCCGCTTTTAGGCGACCGGGAGGAAGTCCATCGCCGTCGCCCCGGCCCACAGGCGGGTGCCGAACCCGCCTGTGCGGATTATGACGGGCCAGGAATAATTCGACGGTTCCGGGCGATGGCGGCTTCGACACACCCAACAAGCCACGCCACTGGGGTGGTATGTTGGCGTGGCGCTGACTATTTCCAATATCGGTTCGACGATTTTTCTTGCCCAACGGCTTCCTCTCCTCCAACGGACTTACGGTCGCCAAGGACTGTTCATGTCGACGACGTAACTTATTGGGTATGAGAGAATTGTGGCGATACGGGTCGCGCTTGCGCGAGAGGTGCGGCATCAACGGGACATGCATGGATCATCTGATAGATTATTATCTATACAGCTATATAGTTAACGAGTTAATGAGAGTTAATCAGCCGTCGGCTGAGTCGCCCAAGTCGCGTACACGGTTCGACAACCCGCCAAATCTTAACCAATCTTAACCATTTCACTCCGTAATTTTGCCGGAAGACGTATCCAGTTAGGGGGTTCCGAAAGCTTTCTTGGGAGGTGCGTAACTGGCCTCTGAAGGGTCGTTTTGCTGCCCGGTTGGGACGGCATTACCCTCACCGAGTTCGGGAGAAGAAGACTACCCCGCCCGCGAGCTCGTCCGGGTACACCCAAGTCTTTTGGCGCCCCCAATCCCGCCGGGGATTACCCGGGTGCGCGAGTTCGAGGTGTATTTCCCTCGGACGTCGAGGGGGAGTCGAACCGACCACAGATCGACTGGTCAGGTCGGTGGGTCACAACGCCGCAGCTGCTTGGATTCCCAGCGATTGATGGTGATCGGAGGAGAATACCACCCGCGCGAGGTGTTCGAAGCGTGTTCCGATCGGGGGGGGGTGTGGACAGGGTCCGCTCGGCTCACCTCACGCGGGCCAGGGGGGCCCCCTGGGGGACCCGAAGGGCCTTGTTCACGGTCCAAAGGAAGTCGACCGGGGTGAACGGCTTCGGCAAGAACAGCGAGCCGGGCAGATCGACCAACCGGTCCACGTCCGCGGCGTATCCCGAGGTGAACACCACCGCGATCCCGGGATACACGGCCCGGACCCGTTCGGCCAACTCCCGCCCGTCAATCCCCGGCATGGTCAGGTCGGTCACCAGCAGGTCGAAGGACTGTCCCTGGGCCAACAGGGCGAGTGCGGACTCGCCGTCCGGGACGTCCGTGACCGTGAACCCGCTCGTCTTCAGGATCGACCGCCCCAGCCCCCGGACTCCGTCCTCGTCCTCGACCAGGAGCACGGTCCGCCCCCCCCCGGTCGGCCGCGTGCGGTCGAGCCGCCCGGGCCGGACAGTGGACAGGCGGGGCGCCGGGTCGCTACACCACGGGAGGTCGATGTGGAAAGTCGTCCCCGCCCCGGGCGAGCTCTCGACCCGGATCTGGCCGCCGGCTTGGGTGACGATCCCGTAAACGGTGGCCAGGCCGAGCCCGGTCCCCTTGTCCGGCCCCTTGGTGGTGAAGAACGGCTCGAAGATCTTGGCCTTCACCTCCGCGGTCATCCCGTGGCCGGTGTCGGTCACGGCGAGCTGGGCGAACCACTGGCCGGTCCCGGCCGCGCTCTCGGACCGGCGGACCGCGATCCGCAACCGGCCCCCGTGGGGCATGGCGTCCCGGGCGTTCACCGCCAGGTTCATCACCACCTGCTCCAGCTGCCCCCGGTCCGCCCGGACCGTGACCGGGGCGAGGGCCAGGTCGGTCTCGATCGACACCTGGGCCCCGAGTAGACGACGGAGCATCCCCGCGAGGTCGCTCACCACGCCGTTCAGATCCACCACTTCCGGCCGGGCCGGCTGCCGCCGGCTGAAGGTCAGGAGCTGGCGGACCAGCCCGGTCGCCCGTTCGGCCGCGCCCGACACCTCGTCGATGAGCCGGGCGGCCTCGTCGGGCCCGGGCCCCTGGTCGCGCAACAGGTCCACGTTCCCGCGGATCACGGTCAGGAGGTTGTTGAAGTCGTGGGCCACCCCGCCGGCCAGCCGGCCGACCGCCTCCATCTTCTGGGCCTGCCGCAGGTGGGACTCGAGCCGCCGCCGCTCGGTCACGTCGAGGACCAGGACCAGCAGGGCGTCCGCCCCGTCGTACCGGAGCCGGCCGCAGGACACCTCCACGTCGACCGCCCGCCCGTCCTTCGTCCGGTGCTGCCGCCGGCCGCCGTTCGCCCCCGGCGGGAGGGTGTCGCCGACGACCGTCCCGGTTTCCTCCGGCGGGTCGAGGTCGCACGGGCCCATCCGAAGGAATTCCTCCCGCGTGTAGCCGTACAGGGCGACCGCGGCGTCGTTGACGGCCAGGAACCGGATGGTGGCAGGGTCGGTGACCCACATCGGGTGCGGGTTCGAATCGAACAGCGGCCGGTACCGCTCCTCGCTCCGCCGGACCAGCTCCTCGGCCCGCTTCTTCTCGGTCACGTCGACCGACACCCGGCCCACCGCCCCGGCCCGCCCGTCAGGCCCCGCGAGGGGGAAGGTGACGCTCATGTAGTCCCGTCGGCCACCGCCCGAATCGACCGACACCTCCTCCCGGACCGGCCGCCCGGTCGCCCGCGCGGCCGTGTTCTGCCGGCGGAGGTCCGCCGCGGCTGCCGGGGGGAGGACGTCGCCGGGGGTGCGCCCGACGGCCGTGCCCGGGGTGACCCCGGCCGCCCGCTCCCAGGCCGGGTTGACCAGGCGGTACCGGTCGTCCGCGTCGGCCACCGTGACCAGGACCGGGATATTGTCGACCAACGACTTGAGGAAGTCGTGGGTCCGGCGGACCTCCTCCCGGGCCTCCCGGTGGTCGGTCGTGTCCCGGAGGATCGCCACCCAGTGGGTGATCGCCCCCGTGCCGTCGGCTACCGGGACGATGTGCCACTCGGCCCACACCCGGGTACCGTCCTTCCGCAGGCTCGCGATCTCCGTCCGGACCGGCTCCGACCCCCGCAGGGCGGCCCGGACGAGGTCCAGGGCGTCGGCCCCCGCGTCGGCGGCGCAGAAGACGCTCGGACTCTGGCCGACGGTTTCGTCCGCCGCATACCCGGTCATCTGTTCGAACGCCGGGTTGGTGAACACGATCTCCGTGCCCGGGCGGCCGTCCGCGGCCGCCTCGGCGACCATCAGCCCGTCCCCGGACGCCGTCACCGCCGCCTCGAGCAGCCGGAGCCGCTCCAACTCCCCCGCCCGGGCCTCCTGCTCGACCGCGGATACCGCCCGGGGCAGGAGGCGCAGCAGGACGAGGCCCACGCCCCAGATGGCCGCGGGCGCGGCCAGTCGGACCGGGGCGGCGATCGACGCGGTGCTGAGGGCGTGGGTCACCCCGCACACGCCGACGCACAGGGCCAACAGGCCGAACACCCGGCGGACGGACCGCGGCTGGCCACGGCCGTACGACCAGAGGAGCAGCGGGACGCTGAGGTAGGCCAGCCAGGTCAACAGTTCGGGCGTGTCGGACGGGTTCACGAACACCCCGGGCAGATCGCCGAGGAGCGTTCGCACGGCGTCCGCCGGACCGCCCGCGGGGGGAAAAGGCGTGTGCATCATCGTCCTCGCGACCGATCCGTACGGTGTACTACGGCAGCCGGTAGCTGTCGGTCGGGCCCGCAGTTCGGGAAACTCTTGGGGTGGGATGGCAGGCGATGCAGGATTGTAGCTCACGCCGCCGGCCCGTGCCGGCAAGGGGAGTGGGGCTCGGGCCCCGGATCCGCACGGCATACCCCCCTGACGGTATGACTGAGAAACGCTGGCAACATGATGTTTCGGCGAGTGATTTAGCCGAGTCGCTTCATCCCGCCAGCGGTTCTTAAGGAGCAGCGCAACTTCTTTGCGCCGGCCTGACGGGAGGTCTCAGGCCGGGGTGCGAGAAATGCCGGGTGACAAGAGTTTCAAAAAGCCGAATTTCCACCTTCTTAATCGTGTCTTGTCTGCGTTCATCGTGCGGCTCATTCTTCATTTCAACACCGCTTTCACCACTTCCCCATGCACGTCGGTCAGGCGGTAGTACCGGCCCTGGTGCTTGTAGGTCAGCTTCTCGTGGTCGATGCCGAGCAGGTGGAGGATCGTCGCCTGGAGGTCGTGGACACTCACCGGGTCACGGGCCACGTTGTACCCGAACTCGTCGGTCGCCCCGTGCGTCATGCCCGACTTGATGCCGCCGCCCGCCAGCCAGACGGTGAAGCAGCGCGGGTGGTGGTCCCGGCCGTAGTCGGTGGCTGTCAGCTTGCCCTGCGAGTAGTTTGTCCGGCCGAACTCCCCACCCCAGACCACGAGCGTGTCGTCGAGCATCCCCCGCCGCTTCAGGTCGGTGAGGAGCCCGTAGCACGCCCGGTCTACGTCGAGGCATTGGCGGCGGATGCCGCCGGGGAGACCGCCGTGGTGGTCCCAGCCCGGGTGGTAGAGCTGGATGAACCGGACGTCCCGCTCGGCGAGCCGGCGGGCGAGCAGGCAGTTCGCCGCGAACGTCCCAGGCTTCCGGGCGTCCTCGCCGTACAATTCGATCGTCTCTTTCGGCTCCCGGCTCACGTCGATCACGTCCGGGACGCTGGTCTGCATCCGGAACGCCATCTCGTACTGGGCGATCCGGTTCGATACCTCCGGGTCGCCGATGTCGTCGGCCTGGAGTTGCTGGAGTTCGGCCAGTCGATCGAGGGCGAGCTTGCGGCCTTCGCCCGAGATGCCGGGCGGGTTGTCGAGGTACAGTACGGGGGCCCCGCCGCTACGGAACTGCACCCCCTGATGTGTGCTCGGCAGGAATCCGTTGCCCCAGAGCCGGGCGTAGAGCGGCTGGTCGATCCGGTCCTTCGAGATGAGGACGACGAAGGCCGGCAGGTTCTCGTTCGCGCTGCCGAGCCCGTAGCTCAGCCAGCTCCCCATGCTCGGCCGGCCGGCGAGCTGGTGCCCGGTCTGGAAAAAGGTGATCGCCGGGTCGTGGTTGATGTGCTCGGTGTGGACCGACTTCACGAAACACAGGTCGTCCACGGCTTTCGCCGTCCACGGCATCAGCTCGCTCACCGTGGCTTCACTCTTTCCGTTCTTCGCGAACTTGAAGATCGACCCCGCCATCGGGAGCGTCGCCTGGTGGGCGGTCATTCCGGTGACCCGCTGGCCCATCCGGACCGATTCGGGCAGATCCTGGCCGTTGAGCTCGTTGAGCTTCGGCTTGTGGTCGAACAGATCGAGCTGACTCGGCCCGCCGGCCATGAACAGGTAAATGATCCGCTTCGCCTTCGGCGGGTGGTGCGGCCGGTCGAGGATGCCCTTGAACGGGTTGGCCTTTTCCGGGGAGGCCGACGCGGCATCAGCGTTGAGCAGGTGCATCAACGCGGCGCCGCCGAGGCCGAGCCCGAACTGGGCGAAGAAATCGCGACGAGTCCCGTCGAAACGAAAGGTGCCGCCGATCATCTCAGGCCCCAAATTATTTTTGACAGGATAACGGGATTAAACAGGATGATAGAAATCATTCGTAAATCACTCTGTTGATCCTATTATCCTGTCGAATATTGCCTTTACCGCCGCGTCACCGCCTCGTCGTGGCTGAAGAGGACGTTCGCGAGCACCGCGGCCGCGGCGAGATCGGCCGGGGGGAGGACCGTGTCCGCCGCCTTCTCGCCCACGGCCAGGAGCTTCTTCGCCGCGGCCGGGTCCTTCTCGAAGAGGGCCTTTTGCTCCGCGAAGAGCTTCACCAGGACTGTCCGTTCCTTCTCCGTCGGCTTGCGGCCGGTGACCAGTCGGAACGCCCAGCCCACCTGCTCCTCGGTCGTCTTCCCGCCCTCCTTCAGCATCCGCTGGCCGACGAACCGGGCCGCCTCCACGAATTGCACGTCGTTCAGCAGCACGAGCGCCTGAAGGGGGGTGCTCGTGCTTTGCCGCTTCACGGTGCAGACGCTTTTGTCGGCGGCGTCGAAGGTGGTCATGGCCGGCGGCGGGACGGTCCGCTTCCAGAACGTGTAGAAGCTCCGGCGGTAGAGGTCATCGCCCTTGCCCTGGTCGTACCGCGGGCGGCCCATCGCGATCTCCTCCCACAGCCCCGCCGGCTGGTACGGCTTCACGCTCGGCCCGCCGATCTTTTCCACCAATAGCCCGCCCGCGGCGAGCGCCCCGTCACGGAGCATCTCGGCCGTCAGACGCTTCACCGGGCCGCGGGCGAGCAAGTCGTTCTGCGGGTCGCGGGCGAGTAGCTCGGGGGATGCCTTCGAGCTCTGGCGATAGGTCGCGGACAGCGCGATCGTTTTGAGAAGCTGTTTGTGATTCCAGCCCGACCGGATGAACTCGCGGGCGAGCCAGTCGAGCAGCTCCTGGTGCGTCGGCCGGGCGCCCTGGGTGCCGAAGTTGTCGGCGGTTTCGACCAGCCCGCGGCCGAACATCAGCTGCCACGCCCGGTTCACGGTCACCCGGGCCAGGAGCGGGTGCTCCGGGTCGGTCAGCCACATCGCGAGCCCGAGCCGGTTCCGCGGGGCATCCTTGGGAAACGGCGGCATCGCCTTCGGGGTATCGGCGGATACCGACTCTCCGTGTGCGTCGTAGGCCCCGCGCTTCAGAACGAACGCGGGCTTCGGCGCCGGTAGCTCGTCCATCACCATGATTTCCGGGATCGGGTCCACGAAGACGGTGAGTGCCCGCCGGGCCGTCCGCAACTTCTCCGCGGCCGTCCGCGTCGGCTCGTGAACCACGGCGGCGAAGTAGTCGAACAGCGCATCGTCGGTCAGCGGGAGCCCGGCCGCTTCCGCGACCTCGGCCGCGGTGAGGGCCCGGTTGTGGACCTTGAACTCGTCCACCGCCCCGCCCTTGAACCCGTTGTCGCGGAATCGGTGGCCGATCGCCAGGTTCGGCTCGCCGCCGTAGGTGATGTCCTTCGTCAACTTGTCGCGGACGACCTCGACCTCCGCCGGCCGCCCGTCCACGTACACCGTCACGCCCGCCGCGGTGCTCGACCCGTCGTAGGTGGCTGTGACGTGCGTCCAGGCGTTCACCGGGATCGCCGCTTTCGTGACCACCTTGAGCGAGTTCCCCGGCCACATGTGGTGCAGCCCGACCGCGACCTTTCCGTTCTCCAGCAAGAGCTCGTACCCGCGGCTGCCGGCGTCGACCGGGGCCATGCTGTGGTGGACGACCACCGCCCGCGGTGTGTGAACCGGCGCCTTCAGCCACAGGCTCAGGGTGAACGGGTCGTCGCGGGTGAAGTGGCCGACGTTCGGGAAGACGAACCCGTTCTCGCCGCTCAGTTCCGCCGCCTGTCCCATCTTGCCGGGCACGAGCTTCGGTCCCTCAACGGCGGTCCCTGGGGTCTTCGGGTCGGCGGCGTTCGCGACCGTGCCGCCCTTCAGCTCGTCGAACGAGTACGCCGCCACAAGCCCGGCCACGTCCAGTTTCGCCGGCCGCTTCGTCCGCCACTTCGCGAACTCGTCCCGGGCCATCTCACGGGACTTCGCCGGTGCAGCTTGCCTCGCGGCGACGGCCGCCCGCAGGTCGGCGATCTTCCGGTCCTGGTCGGCGCTGGTTAGTAGGAGAGCGGGCACGGGCGTGGCGGCGGTGAAGTAGCTCGTCTGCCCGCTCTCATCGATGTTCTGGAAGAAGGCGAAGAGCGAGTAGAAGTCCTTCATCGTGACCGGGTCGTACTTGTGGTCGTGGCACCGGCTGCACTCGAACGTCAGCCCGAGGAACGCGGTGCCGAACGTGGTCACCCGGTCGATCACGTAGGCGACCCGGAACTCCTCCTCGACGATCCCGCCCTCCTCGTTCTGCATGTGCAGTCGGTTGAACGCGGTGGCCAGCCGCTGCTCTTTCGTCGGGTTCGGGAGAAGGTCGCCGGCCAGCTGCCAGGTGACGAACTCGTTGACCGGCAGGTTCCGGTTGAACGCGGTGATGACCCAGTCGCGGTACGGCCAGACGGGCCGGGTGCGGTCCATCTGGTAGCCGTGGGTGTCGGCGAACCGGGCCACGTCGAGCCACTCGCCGGCCATCCGCTCGCCGTACCGGGGCGACGCGAGCAGCTGGTCGACCACCTTCTCGTAGGCGGCGGGGGAGAGGTCGGCGAGGAAGGCGTCGACTTCGGCCGGCGTGGGCGGCAGACCGGTCAAGTCGAACGTGACCCGGCGGAGGAGCCGTTCCTTGTCGGCGGGGGGAGACTGCACGAGTCCTTCACGGATCAACCGGTCGGCGACGAACGCGTCGATCGGGTTTCGGATTTCGAATTTGGGAGTTCGAATCTCCGGAACGACCGGCGCCCGGACCGGCGAGAACGCCCAGTGGGTGCCCCACTTCGCCCCCTGCTCTACCCACCGCTTCAGGGTGTCGACCTGCTGGGCGGAAAGGGCCCGCTTCAGGCCGGGTGGTGGCATCACCGACTCGGGGTCGGTGCTCGTCACCCGGGCAATGAGCTCGCTCTGGGTCGGTTTCCCGGGAACAATCACCCCGCGGTCGAACGGCGAAGCTTTGTCGTCGAACCGCAACTTGGCCTTCCGGGCCTTCGGGTCCGGGCCGTGGCACTGGTAGCAGTAGTCGGAGAGGATCGGCACGACGTCGCGGGCGAAGTCCACCGGCGCGGGCTCGGCGGCCCGGGCGGTGGGCGACACGATCAGGAGGAGGAACAGCGTGCGGACGGCCCGTGTCATCGGCGGGGGTCTCGGATGGGCGGCGGGGCCTGCGAACGCCCGTGGTGGGATACCGGTATTATCGCCGGCTGGGGCCGCCCGCCAACCCGGGCCGGGTCTTTCAGAGTGGTCCGCCCGCTCTGCGGGCGGTCGGATTTCGCCCCCACCATCCCGGAAGCAACCGCCCGCGGAGCGAGCAGACCACTCTCCCGACCGGGCATTGAAACACCCCGCAACCCGGGGCCCGGTCATCGGCGTTTTCGGTCCTCGGACTCGTCCCACGGCTCCCAGCGGTCTTCCTGCCGGGGCTCCGCGTCCTCGGGCGGGACCTCCATCCCCAGCTCCTGCATCAGCTGCCGGCGCCGGGCGGGGCCGGCGTGATCGCACAGCCGGGTGAGCCCGAAGATCAACAGCGCCGCGTTCGCCGCCAGGAGGACGCCCTGCCCAGTGGCAACCTCGCCCGCAACGAACCCTTTGCCGGCTCCGTCGAACAGAATGTAGAGAACCACCGAGCCGACGTGGGTGGTGAGCTGGACCGCGCCCCCGACCTTCCCGGGGATCAGGAGGGTCAGGACGGCGCACAGGGCGACCACCAGCAACAGGCCCGTCGCCAGCGGCGGGACCGGCGTCAAGTTCGCGTGGTTGAAGAGCTGACCGCCGGCGACCGCCCCGGAAATCAGGGTGATCAGCCCCACCCAGAACCGCACGTACCCGACGAAGACCGATTTCAGGCTCACCCCGATCGGCTTCCCGCGGAAGTCCCCGCCGGACTCCGACCCCTTGATCACGATGTACCCGCCGGTCGGGAACAGCGGGACGAAGTTCAGATGGGCGAACTTCGTGATCACGTAGCAGAGGCCGGGGACCCGGTCCACCTTCCCGTACATTTTCTCGCCGAAGACGACGAACATGGGCGATCCTCGTGGCGCCCGGGCGGGGCTGGGGGAATTCTTCCTGGGACCGCATCCATCCTGGCCGCTCTTCAAGGGACCGGCTCGAAGCGGGCGAGACGCCCGCGCTCCCGGGAGTCGGAAAACGAGAATCCTGCCGGTCACTTCACCACCCGGACGGTGACCCGCGACGGGTGCTCGGCCGAGTAGTAAACGCGGTGGGTCTGCTTCGTGAAGTCTTTTTCGGCTGCGGAGTAGATGTCGCAGAAGGTTTGCGGGTTCCGGTCCACGAGCGGGAACCAGGTACTTTGTACCTGGACCATGATCCGGTGCCCGGGGCGGAACGTGTGAAGCGTATCCGGGAGGGTGAACTTCACCCGGGTGACCTTCCCCGGCTCGAACGGTTCGGGTTTTTCGAAGCTACTCCGGAATTTGCCCCGGAATACGTCCCCACGGACCAGCTGTTGGTACCCGCCCATCCGCACCTGGGTGGGGTTCGGGTCCGGGTCGGGGAAATCGTCGGGGTAAACGTCGACCAGCTTCACCACCCAGTCGGCGTCGGTCCCGGTTGTGCTGACGAACAGGTCCACCTCGATCGGCCCGGCGATCGTGGCGTCCTCCTTGAGCGCGCCCGTCTGGTAGACGAGGACGTCCGGCCGGGTGGCGGCGAACCGCTGGTCGGCGGTCATGTACTCCTTCACCATCCCGATGGTCGTCTTACTGATGAACGGTACCGGCTTGGCCGGGTCGGAAACGAAATCGTCCGCCCCGGCCGAACCGTTCGGTTCCGCCGGAACCGGCTCCCCCGGGGCGAGCCCGCCGTGCCCGTGGAAATGATACCCGACCGCCTTCGCGTCCTTCGGCGGCCAGGCGTCGAACCGCCGCCAGCGGTTCGTGCCGGTCTCGAACACCCACGCCTTCGGGTGCGCGGGTTCGCCCTTGCCCTTCAGGTGGAACTCGAAGAACGGGAGCTCGATCTTCTCGCGGTAGAACTCGCCGGTCTTCGCGTTGAATGGCACGTCGCCGAGATGGTCGCCGGCGTCCCGCGACCACCCGCCGTGGTCCCACGGTCCCATCACCAGGTGGTTGAACTTCGGCGGGTCGTTCGTCTCGGCGGCCTTGAACGTCTCCAGTGCGCCGAAGAGGTTCTCGGCGTCAAACCACCCGCCGACGGTCAGCACGGCCGGCTTGATCCGCTTCACGTGCTGCCGGACGTTGCGGGCCTTCCACCAGTCGTCGTAGGTGCCGTGCTGCATGACCTCGTTCCAGAACGCGACGTCGCCCTTGAAGTGCTTTTTGTCGGCGTTGGCGAGCGGCCCCATGTCGAGGAAGAACCGGTACCCGTCGGGCGTGCCGTGGTCGAACGGGAGGAACGGGGACTTGGTGATCGGTTCGGGCCGGGGCTTGCCGAAGTTCGCCATGAAGTTGAAGGCGTGCGGCAGGAACAGGGCGCCGTTGTGGTGCCAGTCGTCGCCGACGAACCAGTCGGTCACCGGGGCCTGCGGGGAGACGGCCTTCAAGGCCGGGTGGGCGTCGATCATCCCGCAAACGGTGTAGAACCCGGGGTACGAGATGCCCCACTGCCCGACCTTCCCGTTGTGCCCCTTCACGGTCTTCAGCAGCCAGTCGATCGTGTCGAACGTGTCGCTGGTCTCGTCGACGTCCTGCGGGGTCTTCTTGGCCGGGTCGTACGGCCGCATGTTCACAAACTCGCCCCCGGACATCCACCGCCCGCGGACGTCCTGGTAGACGAAGATGTACCCGGCCTTCTGGTAGAGTGTGCCGGGCCGGAGGCTGTCCGGGTATTTGTCCACGCCGTAGGGGGCGCAGCTGTACGGGGTCCGCATGAGGAGGATCGGGTAGGTCTGGGAGTCGTCCTTGGGGACGTACACGGAGGTGAACAGCGTCACCCCGTCCCGCATCGGGACGCGATACTCGTACTTCGTGTAGGTCGCCTTGACCGGCTCCGGCTTCTCGGCCGCCGTCGGCGGCGGGGGCTGACCGACCGCGCCCGCCGGGAACGCGACCAGGGCGAGGACGACCGGGGCCAACCAGCGGAGGAACCTCGGCATGACGTCGTCTTTCCGGGAGAGGCGGGTGGAGGGTCAGGGGGTGTAGATCGGTATGCCGGCGGCAATCGCGGCCGCTTTCAGCGATGTGTCGACCGTGGCGAGCGGGACCGAGTAACGGAGGGCGAGTTCGAGGTATGCGGCGTCGAAGACGGAGACGGAATGAGCCCGCGCCAGGGTCAGAATATCGCCCCAGGCACGGGCAAATGTTTGTCGATCAAGGGCGTAGTGGAGGGGGTAGAAACGGGCAAGAAAGTGGTTGACCTGGGCGGCGGTGCCCGCCCCGATTTTCTCCGCCGCCCGGAGCAAGTTTGCCAGTTCGAGAGACCATGAGGCCGGGACGGCGACCACGGCCGAGGTCATCTTCGCCATTACACCCGTCGCATAACTGCTCACCGTTCCGGCAAACGACCAGGCCAGAGGGACCGACACGTCCAGAACGAACTCTGGTTTTCCCGAGATTTTCTGGCGCCAAAGCGGCAGAGGAGTCATTCACGCCCCCGGCACTGATCGAGAAAATCCTGGAATGTCATCCCCGGCGGCAGTGTAAGCGGAGCATCAGCCCGTCCGGATTGCCACTCCCGGACCAATCGCTCCCGCTCGGGCTGAGTCGCGGCGATCTCCTCCGGTGTGGTCGGGAACATCGGCGGGCCGACCAGTTCCGCAACAGCCTTGCCGCGGTCCGAGATCACGACGGACCTTCCCGCGGCCACCTGGGCGATGAGTTCGGCCAGATGCTCCCGGGCTTCCTCCATAGTCACAACGAACATGTTCGCCTCCTGCGGGTCTTACCCCGGGTTCGCCGCCAGGAACCCATCTATCTCATCCCCCTCGGCCGGCGTCAACCGCCACTCGGCCGCCCCGATCAATTCCTTCAGCTGCCCGGGCCGCCGGGCCCCCACGATCGCCCCGGTCACCGCCGGGTTCCGCAGCACCCAGGCAATCGCCACCTCGCCCGCCGTCCGCCCGTGCCGCCCGCCGATCGCCTTGAGCAGATCCACGAGGGCCAGGTTGCGGGTCAGGAGCGGCTCCTGGTAGTGCTTGTTCTTCTCCTTCCGCCAGTCGTCGGCCGGGAGGGCGGCGACCCGCTCCCGGGTCATCGCCCCGGTGAGGAGCCCCGAGGCCATCGGCGAGTACGCGATCACCCCGATGTTATTCGCCAGGCAGTACGGCAGGATCGACTGCTCGACCTCGGGGCGGATCATCGAGTACGGCGGCTGGAGCGACGTGATCGGCCCGAACTTCGCGACCCGGGCAATCTGTGCCGCGTCAAAGTTCGACACCCCGATCCACCGGACCTTTCCTTCTTCCTTCAGCTGTACCAGGGTCTGCCACCCTTCCTTGATGTCCTCGTCCGGCTCCGGCCAGTGGATCTGGTACAGGTCGATCACGTCGACCTTCAGCCGGCGGAGGCTGGCCTCGCACTCCCGGCGGATGCTCTCGGCCTTGAGCGACTTCCCGATCTGTCGCCGCTCGTCCCACACCCGTTCGCACTTGGTGAACACGAGCGGCCGCCGCGGCAGCCCGGTCAGGGCCTTCGCGACCACCTCCTCGGAGTGCCCGAGCCCGTACACGGCGGCGGTGTCGATCCAGTTCACGCCGAGGTCGACCGCCTCGCGGATCGCGGCCACGCTGGCGGCGTCGTCCTGGGCCCCCCAGCCGAAGGCCCACCCGCCGCCGCCGATCGCCCAGGCCCCGAACCCGATCGGGGTGATGTGCATGTCCGAGTTGCCGAGCCGGCGGGTCTGCATGACGGGTGCCTCCATGGGGTTCGGGCGGCCGGCCGCACGGACCCGGAGACGGCCGCGCCCGCGGGCCATACGGTGTTCGTATGCAACCCATCGTACTGATCAACGCGGTCGGGCTCACCCCCCGGCTCCTGGCCCACGCCCCGCGGTTACAGGCCGTCGCGGCCGCCGGGTGGCAGGCGGCCATGGCCGAGGTCCTCCCGGCGGTCACCTGCACGGCCCAGGCCACCCTGCTCACCGGCCGGCTCCCGGACAAGCACGGGATCGTCGCGAACGGGTGGCTGTACCGGAGCACGAACGAGGTCCGGTTCTGGCAGCAGTCGAACCGGTTGCTCCTCGAAGACCCGGTCTACGCCACCGCCCGGCTGCGGGCCGGGGCCCGGGGGCGGCCGTTCAAGTCCGCGAAACTGTTCTGGTGGTTCAATCAGGGGGCGGCGGTCGACATCTCGGTCACCCCGAAGCCGTGGTACGGGGTGGACGGGAACAAGGTGTTCGGGATCGCCGGGACGCCGCAGGAAGTGCCAGACGACCTGGAGCGCCGGCTCGGGCCGTTCCCGTTCGCGGCGTTCTGGGGGCCGATGGCCGGCCGGCCGAGTACCGAGTGGATCGCCGCCGCCGCCGGGCTCGTCGTCCGGGAGCACCGGCCCGACCTCACCCTCGTCTACCTCCCGCACCTCGACTACGACCCGCAGCGGTTCGGGCCGGCCGGGTGCGACATGCCGGCGACGGTGGCGGAACTCGACGAGGCCTGCGCGCCCCTCCTGGACGCCGCGGCCGCGGCCGGCGCCCGGGTCTGGGTGGTGAGCGAGTACGGCCACTGCGACGTGGCCCGGCCGGTGCTGCCGAACCTGGCGCTGCGGCGGGCCGGGCTCCTGGACGTCCGGCCCGGCCCGTTCGGGGAGCAGATCGACCTGTTCCGGTCGCGGGCGGTCGCGGTGTGCGACCACCAGATCGCCCACGTGTACGTCCAGGACCCGCGGGACTTCCCGTCCGTCGCGGACGCCCTCCGCCCGCTGGCGGGAATCGCCCGGGTGCTGACCGGCGACGAGCGGGCCGAGCTGAACCTCGCCCACCCGCGGGCCGGGGAGATCGTCCTGCTCGCCGCCCCGGACGCGTGGTTCGCCTACCCGTTCTGGGTCGACGACCGGCTCGCCCCGGACTACGCCCGGGCGGTGGCGATCCACCACAAGCCCGGGTTCGACCCGTGCGAGCTGTTCTTCGACCCCAAGCTCTGGTTCCCGAAACTGCACGCCGCCCGCCGGCTCGTCCAGAAGAAGCTCGGGTTCCGGATGACGATGGACGTGGTCCCGCTCGACCCGCACATCGTCCGCGGGAGCCACGGGCTCGCGGCCGCGGACCCGCTCGACCGCCCGGTCCTGATCGGGCACGGGCCGAACCCCGGGCCGCGGGTGCCCATGACGGCCGTCCGGGACCTGCTTCTGGCCGCGCTGGATTTGGGGTAATCCAGGCATCTCACCACAAAGGCACGAAGATCACACAAAGACCACGAAGAAGGCAAGAGAGTAAATTCTCTTTCTTCGTGGTCTTTGTGTGATCTTCGTGCCTTTGTGGTAATTCTTAAATCTTCACCCGATCAGTTTCCGCAGGTCCTTGACGGGCCGCGGGTGCCCATGACGGCCGTCCGGGACCTGCTCCTGGCGCTGGATTTGGGATGAGGAGGGATTCACCACAAAGGCACGAAGATCGCACAAAGGGCACGAAGAAAGAGTCATTAATTTACTCTCTTGCCTTCTTTGTGCTCTTTGTGCGACATTCGTGCCTTTGTGGTGAGTTTTTGTAATTCTCACCCGATCAGTTTCCGCAGGTCCTTGACGTGCCGCGGGACGGCGACCTTCGGGTCCTCGGCCGCCTCGTACTCGAGCGCGACGTACCCGTGGAAGTTCGCGTCCTTGAGGATCTTCACCACCCGGCCGAGGTCGGCTTCTTCCTTCTTCCCGCCCGGGTACACCTCCGTCTTGACCTGCGACACCACCCCATACGGGGCGATCTTGGCGATGTCCGCGTACGGGTCCGGGGTGCGGAAGTTCCCGGTGTCGATGTTCACCCCGAGGGCCGGACTCTTGATCGGCTTGACCAGGTCCAGCAGGTGCGCCGGGGTGTCCGTGATCCCGCCGTGGTTCTCCAGGGCGAGGAGCACCCCGGCCGTCTCCGCGGCCGCACAGCACTCGTCGATCGCGTCCACCACCCGCCTCTGCGCCTGGTCCAGCGTCTCGCCCTTCTCCAGGTTCCCGGCGAAGATCCGGACCGTCTTCGCCCCGAGCCGGGCCGCCCGGGCGGTCCAGTCCTTCACCTTCCGGATCTCGGCCGCCCGCTTCGTCTCGTCCTTCAGGGTGAAGGTGTTGCCGACCGGTACCCCCGAGATGGCGAGCCTCTTCTTCGCGGCGTGGGCCTTGAGCCTGTCCAGGTACTCGTCCGACGTGTCGGCGAAGTAGTACGACGTGAGTTCGACGGCGTCGAGCGGTAATTCCGCGGCGAGGTCGATGAAGTCGAACAGGGTCATCGTCGGCTTTTTCAGGTCGAGCGCCTGACGGAAGCTGTACGCGGCGAGGCTGAGCTTCAGGTCCGGCTTGTCGGCCGGCCGCTTGATCGGGTCGATGGCGGACAGGCCGGGCGGGCCGGCGAGCGCGAGGCCGGTACCGGCGGCGGAGCGGAGGAAATCGCGGCGGGATGGGGTCATGGCAGCACTCCGTGGGATGGAGACCCCAGGATAGCCACGACCGGGCACGGGGAGACAGGAAAATCAGGGTTTGGGCTCCGGGCGATCGGCGCCCGCGGCGGGGCAGCTCCGGAGCGCCCGCACTCGCTCCTCGACCACCCCGACGACCCGCTCCCACCCGTGCCGGTCGTTCGGCACGTCGGCGAACCGGACCGCCTCCCCCACCCGGATCGTAATCCGCCGCGGCCGCGGAAACCGGACCCCAGCCGGCATCGCCTCGAACGTCCCGCTCAGGTGGCAGGGGATCACCGGGACGGGCGTGCCGGCGACCAGCATCCCGATCCCGGACTTGAACGGCAGGAGGTCCCCGTCGCGGGTCCGGGCCCCTTCCGGGAACAGGACGAACCCGCACGGGGTGCCGAGCAACTTTTCCCGCAGATCCTGGAGCGCCTTCGGGGTCCGCCGCTTCCGCCAGACCGGCAGGGCGTTGATGAACCCGGCGGCGAACGCGGTGGCGAACCCGCTCTCGAAGAACACGTCGCCGGCGGCCAGGGCGAACACCCGGTCCCGCAGGTCGACCCGCAACGGGGCCGCGAGGGCGAGGGCGTCGAGGTGGCTGGCGTGGTTCGAGCAGAGGACGAACGGCGGCTCGGCCGGCAGGTGCTCCCGGCCGATCACCCGGAGGCGGTGCCACAGGGCGAAGTACGCCCGGCTGGCCAGCGCCCAGGCGGTGTGGACGGCGGTCAGGAACGGCCCGCTCTCGCGCCGGACGCTCGACAACCGCTCCCACGTGTGCAGGCCGATGTCCTTCGCCGGCCGGATGTCGAAGTCGTCCATACGGGGAGCCTCTCCCCGACCCTCCCCGGCGGGGAGGGAGCTGACCCCCGTCCCTCCCGGGGAAGGGGGGTGGGGGGGTGTTTCTTCGGCCTCACCGGGCGCCGGTGAAGATGCACACCGGCTGGTCGACCCCGACCCCGGCGTAGTAGTTGATCACGTGGAACGCGACCGGGGCGACCAGGATCAGACTGTCGAACCGGTCGAGCAGCCCGCCGTGCCCGGGAATGATCACGTCCAGGTTTTCGACCCCGGTGTCCCGTTTGATCGCGGCCAGCATCAGGTCGCCGAACTGGGCCGCGGCCGCGACCAGGAGGCCGAACGCGGCCAGCCGGGTCGAGTCCTGGAGCCCCGTCCGGGCGAAGGCGAACCACCCGGCCACGACCACGAACCCGACCACCACCACCGCCCCCGCCACCGCCCCGGAGACCGTCCGGTCCGGGTGGGTGTGGGGGACCAGCTTCGGCCCGCCGACCGCCCGCCCGACCACGTACCGGGCCACGTCCCAGTACCCGACCGCGATCAGGACCACCGCCAGCCGGGGGCGGTAGTCGACGTCGTTCGCCAGGAAGCTCAGGTGGCCCAGACAGCTCCCGAACAGCGAGAACGCGACCATCCCGAGGGCGACCCGCTGGAGATACCCCTTCGGCCGGTCCTGGGCGGCCGCGAACCCGGCCACGCACGCGATCGACAGCGGGAACGTGGCCACGAACAGCCGGTACCAGTTGTCCAGGGCCGCGAAGTGGGCCACCCCGACGCCCAGGACGACGAGATAGCAGATGAACTTCTCCCGGAACAGCCCGGTCGCCCGGGCGTACTCGCGGAAGCTGAGCAGGCTCAGCACCGCCACCCCGGCGATCACCCACGCCGCCCCGAGCAGGACCGCCGCGGCCATCGTCGGGACGATGACCAGCCACCCCCGGTACCGCCGCCACGCGTCCCGCCGCGTCTCCGGCGACACCCACCGGCGGCCGAACCTCAGGACCAGCGGGGCCAGGACCAGTGGGGCCACGGCGGCGACCAGGAGCGGGAGCGTGGCTTCGTGCTCGAACGCCGTGAACGGGTTGAGCAGGCGGTCGCGGGCGGCCGGGTTCACGGCGGGGGGTCCCCGAGGCGGTCGGCGGCGAGCCACACCCGGCGGGCGACGGTGACCGCCCCGCCGATCGCGCACACGCCCAGTGCCCACCCCGCCAGATGATACCGGTCGCCCCACCCCTCGGGTAGCACCCCGCCCGCGACCGCGCACGCCGTCGCTACCGCCATCCGGTGCGGCTTCGCCATCGGCCCGGCGAACAGCCCCGGAACCCCGACGGACTTCGCCAGGACCCGGACGTACGCGGTCAGCAAGGCGACGCCCGCGGCGGCGTACCCGAGTTCGGGCACGCCGCCCGCCGCGTACCCGAGCCCGATCAACGTCGCCGCGTCGGAGAACCGGTCCGGCAGGTCATTGTACAGCTCCCCGACCCGGCTCCGTCTGCCGGCGGCGACGGCGACCATGCCGTCGAGCAGGTTGGCGAGGAGCCGGAGCTGGATCAGGGCGGCGGCCGCCCCCCAGCACGCCCGCCGCTCCCACCCGGCGCAGGCCCCGGTGGCCGCGAGGGCGACCCCGGCCCCGAGCCCGGCGGCGAGCCCCGCGAGCGACACGGCGTTCGGGGACACCCCGCGGGCGGCCAGGGCCCCGGCCAGGGCGTGGGCCCAGCGGGTGTCCCGGCTGGCGATCGGCCGGCGGTCGGCGGGCGGAATCGGCATCGGCCGGGTGCTCGGGTGCGGAAAGACAATCGCCCGACGCCAACCCGGACGCGGGCCGGGGCGATTCTCGCCGCCCTCGCCGCCCCCCGCGGCAGAAATGCCGAGCCGAGACCGGGCTGCTAACCCGGAGTTCTCACCGCGGAGAGCGCGGAGGACGCAAAGGAGAATCCGGACCGGCGTTCGAAGAGCGGGGGGGCGGGGCTCCTCCGCACGACGGATCACACGCTCGGGTCCGAACTTCTCTCCGCCCTTTCCTCTGCGATCTCTGCGGCCTCCGCGGTGAGAAAGCCGGGCTAACACATGAACCCGATGAAGCGGTCCCAGCGACTTCGGCCGGGACGAGCGATGCTGCGCGGGCCGGCGGACCGACCCCGTCAAGCCGACCGGCCGGGTGGCATGTCCACGGCTTGGCGTGGACATGCCACCCGGAAACCAGATCGGGTGCGTATTCGCTCGACGAATCCCGGCCATGTCCACCCAAAGCGGTGGACATGCCACCCAGACCAATGCGACCGCGGTATCGGGTTCGTGTATCAGGGCGCCCGGCTGCGTCACTTCACCGTTTTGATACGGGCGTTCCGGAACGCGACCGGGCCGTGGTCGGCCTGGAGCATGAACGGGCCGGTCGGGGTTTCCTTTTTCGTCCAGTTCGCCCCGGTCGGGGTCTTCAGTTCCTGGTTCTCGTGGATCACCTGCCCGTTCAGCACCGCCTTCACGACCACCGCGTTCGCCACCTTCTCGCCCGCCGCGTCGACCCGCGGCGACTTCCAGACCACGTCAAGGGTCTGCCACTCGCCGGCCGGCTTCGCCGCGTTCACCCGCGGGGCGATCCCCTTGTCGATGTGCTTGTAGCCCATCGAGTCGTCGGCCCGCGGGTAGATCCCGCCGCACGAATCGCCGTCGAGGTCCTTCTTCCCGGCGCTGTCGAGGATTTGGATCTCGTACACGCCGTGGAACTTGATCCCCGAGTTCGAGTTCTTCGCGATCAGGAACTCCACGTGGACCTCGCAGTCGCCGAACACGTCCTTCGTGTACAGGTCGGGCAGCCGGCCCTTTTCCCCATTCACCCAGACCAGCCCGCCGTCCTTCTTCTCGGCCTTCAGCCGGCTGGCCTTTGTCGGGTCGAGCGTCGCATCGTCCGCGGTGATCCAGGCGGGATCAACCTTCTTCCACGCGCCCGGGGTCATCAGGTCGGTCCAGCCGGCGGGGGGCTTCGGCCGGGCGGGGTCGGCCGCCGGAGAGGCGGTCCACGAACACGCGACTACGAACACTCCGACGGCGGCGAAACGCATGGCCTACTCCTGGATGAATTCGTTACCCGGTCGGGGTCCGGGCTATTATCATCAACCCGCTTCCTCTCCCGGGGAACTGTTTTTTCACCCGAACGGAGTACCTCCGATGACCCTCCCACACGCGCGGGCCGCGACGGTCGCCGCCCTCCTCACCCTGACCGTCGGGGTATCCGCCCCCGGCCCCCGGACCGCGGCCGCGGCCGAGAAACCGGCCCCCGATTCCTACTGGGTATACTTCGGCACCTACACCGGGAAGGACGGGAGTAAGGGCATCTACCGGTCGAAGCTGGACGCGAAGACCGGGACGCTCGGCGACCCCGAACTCGCGGCCGAGGTCGGCAGCCCGTCGTTCCTGGCGGTCCACCCGACCCGCAAGTACCTGTACGCGGTCGGGGAGTCGGACGGGAAGGACGGCGGCGGGGTGTACGCCTTCGCCCTCGACCCGAAGACCGGCGGGTTGACGAAGCTGAACGAATCGACCAGCGGCGGCAGCGGCCCGTGTCACATCGCCCTCCACCCGAAGGGGACGTTCGCGGTCGTCGCCAACTACGGCGGCGGGAGCACGGCCGTCTTCAAACTCGGGGCGGACGGGAAGCTGGCCGAGCGGACCGCGTTCGTCCAGCACAAGGGGACCGGGCCGGACAAGGGCCGGCAGGAGGGCCCGCACGCCCACTGCGGGGCTTTCTCCCCGAACGGGGAATACGCCCTGACCGTCGACCTCGGGCTCGACCGGGTGAAGGTGTTCAAGCTCGACCCGGCGACCGGGACGGCGGACGACGACGCGGCGGGAGACGTAGTCACCCCCCCGGGGTCCGGGCCGCGGCACATCGCGCTCGCCCCGGACGGGAAGGTCGGTTACGTCTGCGGGGAACTCGACTCGACCGTGAACGTCATCCGGTTCGACTGGGCGGACGGGAAGCATGAGGTGGTCCAGTCGCTCTCGACCCTGCCCCGGCCGGTGAAGGGGAACTCGACCGCCGAGTGCCTCCTGCACCCGTCCGGGAAGTTCGTGTACGTCTCGAACCGCGGGCACAACAGCATCGCCGTGTTCAAGGTCGGGGACGACCGCCGGCTGACCGCCGCCGGGCACGTCACGGGCGCCATCAAGACCCCGCGGAACTTCAACATCGACCCGTCCGGCCGGTGGCTGCTGATCGCCAGCCAGGACGGGGACAAGGTCGGGGTGTGGGAGATCGACCCGGCGACCGGACTGGCGAAGGAGACGGGCTCCGCGGTGGCCGTGAGCCGGCCGGTGTGCGTGAAGTTCGTTCCCGTTCAGAAGTGAAGTCGTAAAGTCGGCGATGAAAAGTCGTAAAGTTGTAAGGTCGAAAGTCGTAAAGTCAGATGGCGGCCTCTTCGACCTTACGACTTTCGACCTTACGACTTTACGACTTTATGCATTTCGACTTTTCATCGCCCCAACCGCTTCTGCAGGTACGCCGCGAGGTCGTGGCCGAGGTCGGCGTCGGTCCGGAGGCGGACGTAGTCGATCTCCATCCCCCGGCACCCGGCCTGGATCGCGCCGACGTGCTCGCCGAGGGCCTTGAGGTAGCTGTCCCGCACCCCGACCGGGTCGGTCAGGATCTCGGGCAGCCCTTCGAGCCCCCGGAACAGGGTCGTGTGCCGGAACGGGAAGTCGAGTTCGGCCGCGTCCATGACGTGGAACAGCACCACCTCGTGCTTGTGGTAGCGGACGTGCTGGAGCCCGGTGAGGATGTCGGGGACGTCGTCGAGCAGGTCGGAGAACACGAACACGATCCCCCGGCGGCCGGTCCGGCCGGCGATCTCGTGCAACACCCGGCCGAGGTTCGCCGGCCCGGGGAACGGCCCGTCGGCCAGCGCCCGGCACGCCTCCCGGAGCTGGTTCATCTGCCCGGACGGGCGGAGGAACGCCCGCACCCCGCCGGCCATCGTCGCCAGCCCGATACTGTCGGCCTGTTGCAGCACAAGGTAGGCCATCGCGGCGGCGGCGGCGCACGCCACGTCGTACTTCGTCCGCCCCCCGGACCCGTACGTCATCGACTCGCTGCCGTCGACCAGGAGCCAGGCGACGAGGTTCGTTTCCTGCTCGTACTGCTTGAGGTGGAACCGTTCGGTCCGCCCGTACACCTTCCAGTCGATGTGCTTGATGTCGTCGCCGGGGGCGTACTCCCGGTGCTGGGCGAACTCGACCGCGAACCCGTGGCGGGGGCTCCGGTGCCGGCCGGCGAGGTACCCCTCGACCACCTGCCGGGCTTCCAGCTCCAGCCGGTCGATGCGGGACAGGATGTTCGGGTCGGGCAGCGGCATGGTAGAAAATGACGAATGACCCACCAATGACCCACCAATGACGAAGGAGAAAGCCGGAGTGGGTTGCCTCGTCAGCGAGGGGTGTTATGTCGGGCACTCATCCCTTCGGCTTGGGCTTCTTGGTCGAGACCTTGCGGAAGATCGAGGCGAAGATCATGTGGAGCTCGTTCGCCTCGCGCCATAGTGTCCGGGATCGCTCGGCGTGATCCGGGTCCGCGGCGGCGATCATCCGCAACCAGTGCTTTGTCTCCCGGGCTTCCTTCTTACACGTCCCGATCTTTTGGCGAAACTCCTTCCGCGAAACCGCGTCATCGGCCTCCCCATAGTTCGCTCCCACACTCGTCGCCGACCGGACGATCTGGCGGATCAACGGCTCGGTAATAACGGTTTTCGGCAGCTCCCGGCAGACCCGGATGACCTCTTCCCCGAACCGTGCCGTCCGTTCCTCCAGATCGAATCCGTTTCTCCCGCCCGGCTGAGGTCGCGGTTCCGTATGCTCGGGATGACCCATATCCGCCGTTTCGTCATTGGTGGGTCGCACGCCATTTCCCGGAAGGAGCATATCCACCTCCCGCCCGGCAGTGGCCCCGTGTCTGTCCTTCGTCATTGGTGGGTCATTCGTCATTTCATCGCTCACTGAGCGTCCCGCGGCACCAGCGCCAGGAGCCGCCGCACGATCTCGTCCGGGGTGATCCGGTCGGCCTCGGCGTTGTAGTTCGTGATCACCCGGTGCCGCATGACGGGGAAGGTGACCGCCTTCACGTCCTCGATCGCGACGTAGGTCCGGCCGCGGAGCAGGGCCCGGGCCTTGGCCGCCAGGATCAGGTTCTGCCCGGCCCGCGGCCCGGCCCCCCAGGTGACGTACTTCTTCACGAAGTCCGGGACGTTCGGGTCGGGCGGCTCGCCGTTCTGGGCGTGCGGGCGGGTCAGCCGGGCGAGCTTCAGGGCGTACCGGATCACGTACCCGGCGGCCGGCACCTTGCGGACCAGGGTCTGCATCAAGAGCAGTTCCTCGCCCGACACCACCCGGTGGACCTGCGGGCGGGCGGCGGACGTGGTCGCCTCGATGATCCGGAACTCGTCGTCCTCGCTCGGGTAGCCCACCGTGATGGTGAACATGAACCGGTCCTGCTGGGCCTCGGGCAGGGGGTAGGTGCCCTCCTGCTCGATCGGGTTCTGGGTCGCCAGCACGAAGAACGGGTTCGGCAGCGGGTGCCGGTGGCCGGCGACCGTGACCTGCCGTTCCTGCATGGCCTCGAGCAGTGCGGCCTGGGTCTTCGGCGGGGTCCGGTTGATCTCGTCGGCCAGCACCACGTTCGCGAAGATCGGCCCGTGCAGGAACCGGAACGCCCGCTGCCCGGTCGTACGGTCCTCCTGGAGCATCTCCGTCCCGGTGATGTCCGACGGCATCAGGTCGGGGGTGAACTGGACCCGGTTGAACGACAGGGTCATGCTGTCCGCGAGGGTGCGGATCATGAGCGTCTTCGCCAGCCCGGGCACCCCGACGAGGAGGGCGTGGCCCTGGGCCAGGAGCGCGACGAGGAGCTGTTCGAGCACCTCCTGCTGGCCGACGATCACCTTCGCGCACTCGGCCAGGACGCGGTCGCTGGCCGCCCGCAGGTGGTCCGCGGCGGCCAGCTCGTCGTCGGTCCAGTCGACTTCCGGTTCGGCACGAATCGCCACGCGCATACTCCGTTCAGGAATGGCCGCAATAAAGGCAACCGAAGAATGGCCGCAAAGAAGCACAAAAAGCACAAAAATGAACAACGAGCAGATAGTGCCGACGAGAGAAAGCCGGGGTCGACTCTGATACCTGTTTTGTATGTTCTAATCGGATTTCAATTTTGTGCTTTTTGTGCTTCTTTGCGGCCATTCCTTCTTCATCTTAACCAGGTCACCCGGGCGCCGGTCGCGACGACCGCCCGGTCGGCCTCGAACCACGCGGTCACGCCCGGCCCGCGGGCCGGGACGGTCAGCTTCTTCAGCAGCTTCCCGGACTCCGGATCGAACAGCAGCACCGGGACGGTCCGGTCGGCCCACGCATCATACAGGGCGACCGCCAGCCAGGGGAGCCGCCAGCCGAGCGGGCAGCGGAGGAACGAGGTGACCGCCCGGTCCCACACGCCCCCGACCGGCTCCGCCGGGACCGCCTCCGCCGGGTAAACGATGATCACCTTCCGCCCGGCCCGCACCACCCAGCCGCCGGCCGCGTCCGGGAGGGCGGCCTCCCACACCACCTTCCCGTCGTCCAGGGCGAGCGCGAACAGCTTCCCCCCGGCGGGAACGAACACCCGCAGCGGATCGGCGTCCGCGGCCCCCAGGTCGACCCGTGAGGCGTCGAGGAACACCGGCCCGCCGGTCCACATCGACCTGCCGTCGGTCGCGTCGGGCCGGTCGAGTTCGACCCCGTGGTTGCGGCGGACCGCCACCAGGACCACCTCCTCCCAGCCGCGGACCTGGGGCGGGTCGCCCGCGAGACTCGATTCCCCGTCGGCCTCGTACACCCACCACTTTACGAACCGGCCGGCCACGACCTTGTCGACCCGCACCAGCCCCGGGCCGTCGGAGAACGCGATCCGGTTCCCGGCGATCTCGACCGGCGGGTGGGCCCACGGCACCCGGGCCGTCTTCTCGCCGTACCCGGCCGGGACGGCCTTCTCGAACGTGGTCCCGGCGTCGTCCCACACCCGGCCGGTCGTGATCTGGATCATCCACCGCCGGCCGTCCGAGAGCTGAACGACGACCAGCCGGCCACCGACGTAGAAGTACGGCTCGAACCGCGGGGCGGTCGGGAACAGGACCGGCTCGAACCGCGGCCGGCCGTGCGCGCCGAGGACCCAGACCACCCGCCGGCCCTTCAGGTCGAGAGCGAGCAGGTGGTGTTCCCCGAGCCGGGTGAGAAGCCACTCGCCGGCGAGGACGAAGGACGAGAGATGCGGCGGCGGCCGGGATTCGCCGGTCCGGACGGCCGGGCGCGGGACCCGGCCGGGGAGCGGATCGGTGTCCGGGACGCGGAACACCCACACCGGGTCCCGCCCGCCGCCGTACACGGCCACCGCGAACGGCCCGGCGGCGACGAACCCGTCGGGAATGTCCGCCGCGTGCGTGAAGACGTCCGCGGCGGGGTGGGTGGTCGTGTCAGACTGGTCGAACGGCACCGCAACGAGCACCCGGGCTGTGGCGGCGAAGACGTTCCGCGGCGGGGTGACCGCCCCGGCGATCGGCCGGAGCGGGAAGGCGTTGGGGGGCAGCTGGGCGGTCGCGGCGATGCGGGCGTCCGGGCCGAGGCCGGGGGCATCTGGCGGCTTGCGGTCCGCGGTCAGGGTCGGGGGGGCGGGGAGTCCGCCGGGGGGTGCCATCCGGCCGGCGTGGCGGTCGGCCAGCGTCGCGAGAGACACGAGCTCGCCGTCGGCGGTCACCAGCCACTCCCCGAGGAGTTCGGGGATCAGCACGTCCCGCACGTCCCGGGGAAGCTTGACGGTGTCGTCGGTCGGCGGGGCGAGCAGGAGGAGCCGGGCCGCCGCCCACGCCCGCCACGCGGCCGGGAGGTCGCCCCGGGCGACCCCCAGGAGGGTTTCCCGGGCGGCCCGGAGGTCCCCGCCCGCCAGATCCCGCTCGGCCTGATCGATCATCGCCTCGAACCGCGCGCGGGGCTCCGGGTCCGGCGGGCGGACGAACGGCGGGGCGTCGGCAACATACCCCCAGACCTGCGTCGGGGTGACGACCACGAGCACCCCGTCGGCGTAGGCGACATTCCCGAACAGCCACTCCTGCGGCCCGGGGAGCGTCGTCCGGAGCGGGGCGTGGTACGGGCGGCCGGTGTCCGGGTCGAGGAAGTACAGCCCGCCCCGGCTCGGCCACACGATCACGTCATCCGTCACCAGCCCGCGGCCGTACCCCAGGAGCCCGCCGCCGTCGTGCTGGATCCACCCGTCCGGCTCCCGGTACGAGCCGGTGACGACGCCCAACGCCCGGATGCCCCGGACCGGCCCGGTCGTCGTGACCACCACCCGGCCGCGGGAGATACCGAGGATCTGCGCGCCCTCGACCGGCCCACTCTCCCACAACAGCTGTCCGGTCTCGGCGTCCAGGGCGAAGACCCGGTCGGCGTCGGCCGGGGCGGCGAACACCCGGCCCCCGGCCGCGACCGCCGGGGCCGGGTCCGCGGACCGGGCCGCGTCCGCCACCCGCCG
>JAQGHQ010000350.1 GCA_028288765.1 Gemmataceae bacterium
CCGCGGCGGGGGCCGCACAAGCCCCCGAAGCCGCCGAAACTCCTCACGCTGACCGCGGAGCAAAAGGCTGTGATCCGTGGGAAAAAGCACGATTCCAGCTGACCGCTACGTTCCAGGCATTGGGTGCCATCGGCGGGAGGGTCCCGCGCTGAGAGCTACGCACCGACCGGGCAAATACTCCGGCCCTTCATTCCCGACCGAATTGATGAAGGTCGAGATTTCGTACCCCCCATCTCCGGGCGGGTAGGTCGGAGTAGCTTCTGTCGCTCGCCGAATGGGATACCCGGGTCGAGCCACACGGCGGAATCGGCCGGGTCGAGGATGACCGGCAGCCACCGACATCCGGTCGTGATGGTGTCGGACCGGACGGCTAGAATGGGCTCGCCGGTGTTCTTCCCCGGGACAGGCCCCCGGCCCCGACACGGGCCCGCCGCATGAACCGCCGCTCTTTGGAAAACTTCTGACTACCTACGTAGCGGTGGGGCCCCCGCTACACTGACGACACCCTTTCCCACCGCACGGAGGTGCTATTCATGGCCGATGCCCCGACCGCCTCTCGCCCGAACCCGGACAAGATCCTCCAGTTCGCGTTCGCCTACGCCCCGCCGCTGATGCTGGAGGCGGCGGTCCGGCTGAAGGCGTTCGACGCCCTCGCCGCCGGGCCGAAGACGGCCGACCAGCTCGCCCGCGAGACCGGCGCCTCCTCCCGCGGCCTGCGCATCCTGCTCGATGCACTCGTCGGGCTCGAAATCCTTACCAAGCCGCAGCCAGACCGGTACGCCCTGACCCCGGAAGCGGACACGTTCCTGGTCGCCGGCCGGCCGAGTTACTTCGGCGGGTTCTTCCGCCACGCGAGCTCGCAGCTCATCCCCAAGTGGCTCAACCTGACCGAGATCGTCCGCACGGGGAAGCCGGCCGGGGCGGTGAACGAAGAAGGGCACGGGTCGACGTTCTTCGAGCAGTTCGTGGAGGACATTTTCCCGCTCAGCCGGTCGGCCGCCCTCGGCCTTGCCGATCACCTCGGGCTGCCGGCCGCGACGACCCCGGTTTCGGTCCTCGACCTAGCCGCCGGGTCGGGGGTGTGGGGGATCTCACTCGCCGAGAAGTCGCCGCGGGTGCGGGTGACGGCGGTGGACTGGCCGGGCGTCCTGCCGGTCACGAAGCGGGTGGCGGAGCGGCACGGGGTCGCGGACCGGTTCACGTTCGTCGCCAGCGACCTCCGGACCGCCGACTTCGGGACCGGGCACCACGTCGCGACGCTCGGCCACATCCTGCACAGCGAGGGGGCGGACCGGAGCCAGGAGCTGGTGAAGAAGACGTTCGTGGCGATGGCCCCGGGCGGAACGATCGCGATCGCCGAGTGGCTGGTGAATGACGCCCGGACCGGCCCGCCTCCCGGCCTGATCTTCGCCGTGAACATGCTGGTGAACTCCGACGAGGGCGACACGTTCACCTTCGCCGAGATCGCCCGGTGGCTCATCGACGCCGGGTTCACCGACCCGCGGACCGTGGACCTCCCCTGCCCGTCGCCGCTGGTGCTGGCGACCAAGCCCCGCTAACGCGGGATGCGGAGTTCGGAATGCGGAATCAAAGACCGGGCGGTACGATGTGGTCGTGTGCCCTGACCGGCGCGCGGGAGCATGCCGGTCTTTGATTCCGCATTCCGAACTCCGCATTCGAACCATGTCCCGCCACCGCCCGTTCGAACCCACCCACTCCCCCGACGCCCTGCGGGCAATCGCCCGGTATCAACGGCTCCTGATCCTGTGCCTGCTGGCGCAGCTGTTCGTCTGGGCCGGGTATATCCTCCTGACCGTGCTGGGCGTGGTCGCCGTGGACGAGGACGCGGAGGTCCTTGTCTTCGTGATGGGCCTGACCGCACTCCTCGGCCTGGTCGGCGGGGTCGTCGTGTTCCTGCTCGCGACGAAGGTGTCCGGGCCGGTCCTGGGCGTGATCTTCGGGGGGCTGACCGTCGTGCCGTGTCTCGGGCTGGTGATGCTGTTGATCGTGAACGTCCAGGCGACGGGCGTGTTGCAAGCGCACGGGGTGCGGGTCGGGCTGATCGGCGCGCGGGGCTCCGACCTCGACGCCCTGCGGGACGGGTACGAGGTCGAAGAGGACGAGGGGTGGTGAGCGCGGCGCGGGCCGCCGCCGCTTACTCGCTCCGGCCCATGAGATAGGACCGGAGCTCGACGAAGATCGTGGTACACTTCTGCCGCCACTCGCGGTCGCCGAGCAGGGCCGAGTGCGCCGGGCGGAACAGGACGTGGACGGTCAGCTGGTTCGGCTGGGCCGGGTCGGCGTGGTGCAGGTGCAGCTCCACGTCCACCGTGTTCGACGACCGCCGCAGCCCCAGCCACGACAGCGGCCCGCCGGCGGCCGACGCGGTCCGCCCGCCGAGCCGGACCCGGATCAGCCCCGGGACGCTCTCCACCACCTCGCCCCCGGCGTCGTGGACGAACCCCCGCAGCTTCATGATCGCGATCCGCTCCGGCATCCACGCCTCCATGTGGAACGGGAGGGTGGCCTGTTCCCGCGACAGGGACGGCGCCGGGTGGACGGCGGTCGGGGCGGACGGCAGGGCCCGCTCCCCGGACAGGCCCGCCATGGCCGCGATCGGCCGTTCCCCGGACAGGCCCGGCCGCCCGGGGTCGGAGTCGACCTTGACGCGGGCCCGCTCCAGGGCCGTGTCGAACCGCTCGGCCAGCTCCCGGGCCGTCTGCGGGCGGTCCTCCGGGTCCTTCGCCAGGCAGTCGTACACCAGCTCCTCGACCTCCGCCGGGACCCACCCCTTCAGCCCGATCTCGGCGAAGGTCGGGGGGGGGTCGGTCGCGTGGGCGAGGAGGATGTCCATGCTGTTCGGGCCGGTGAACGGGAGCCGCCCGGTCAGCAGTTCGTAAGTCATCACCCCGACCGAGTACAGGTCCCCGCGGTGGTCCATCTCCTCCCCGCGGACCTGCTCCGGGCAGATGTACCCGGGGGTGCCGACGGCGAAGTCGACGTTCGTGTCCGTCACCTTCCGGAGCGACTCACCCTCGATCAGTTTGGCCAGCCCGAAGTCCATCACCTTGATCCGCTCCCGGGGGGTGTCCGGGTCCACGATCATCAGGTTCGCCGGCTTCAGGTCGCGGTGGATGATGCTCTCGTCGTGGGCGGCCTGGAGGACCTCGCACAGCTCCCCGATGATCCGCCCGACCCGCGGGGCGTTCATCCGCCCGTTCCGGGCCAGGAGCGTCTCCAGGTTCACCCCCTTGACGTACTCCATCACGATGCAGGGGCCGTTCGGGTCGTTCAGGCTGGCGTCGTACAGGGTGACCGCGCCCGGGTGGTGGAAGCGGGCCATGAGAAGGGTTTCGCGCTGGAACCGGTCGCGGAACTTTTCGTCCGTGGCGATGTGGTCGTGCATCACCTTCACGACAACGTCCCGGCCGAGGTCGAGCTGGCGGGCGAGGTACACCCGGCCCATGCCGCCCTCGCCGAGGAGGCGTTTGGCCTCGTACCGACTTAAAAAAATTCGACCGATCATTTGCGAGTCTCGCTCCGGCGGCCGGATCCGAACGGTCGGGACGCGGGCAAACAACCCTAGAGCGAAAACCCGGGGTAAGCCAATCAGTTGTACCGGGGATGACGGTTGGTGGGAGTTTTCGGGCGTGGCGCGAAGTGCGGGGCGGTGGTGGATAGTTGTCAGACTGTTAACAGATCCCGCCCCGGGCTACGTGCGAAAGCTCCTCCGGGGCAAAGAGGGGTCGGGTTCGCTAGCCGCGGAGGGGTATTCGGCCCTGATACAGGAACCCGGTGAGACAGTCGCATTGCAAGGAGGTGGCGCATGGGCCGGGGAATCGAGCCGTCCGGCTCGATCGAGGTCGGTCTCGCCGTCGGTGAAATGCGACCGCCTTACCGGGTTCCTGTATGAGCCCCGGGCGGCCCGGCCGGTGGCAACTCATGGCTTCTTCGGCGGAGCCACCGGGTCGGCCTTCTTCCACCCGAGGACGACGACGGTGGGGGCGTCCGGGGTTTTGGCGTCGAGCGGGATGACCAGTTCGTTGGTGTCGGGCAACATCTTCTTGTTCTTCTGTCCCTCAAGAAACTCGTCCGGGCCGAGGATGTCGTCGTACCCGGGCACCCCGTAGTGCATCGGGAGGACGTACAGCCGCGGCTTGATCTGGTCGACCACCTTTTTGGCCACCTCGCCGTTGATCGTGTAGATGCCGCCGACCGGGACCATCAACACGTCCACCTTCCCGACCGCCTTCACCTGCTCCGGGGTCAGCTGGTGGCCGAGGTCGCCGAGGTGGCAGAACACCAGCCCGTCGGCCTCGACGACCCAGACCGTGTTCTTCCCGCGCTGCATCCCGCTCACCGCGTCGTGGTACGTTGCGAGGCTGCGGACGCGGGTCTGGAGGACCTTCTCGTCCACCCGGTTCCAGTCGGTCTTCCGCCCGTCCTTGGAGACGATCAGCCCGCGGAACACCCGGGCCGTCGTGGCGTCCTCCAGCACCTCCGGCTGGTTGTGGTCGTTGTGCTCGTGGCTGATGAGGACCACGCCCGCGGACACCCGCGGCGTGCCGAACGTCGGGATCGCGTGGGGGTCGATGACGATCTTCTGCCCGCCGCTCGTCTCGATCTGGAAGAACGACTGCCCGTACCAGCGGAGGGTGACCTTCTTCTCGGGCTCCTGAGCCCGAGCCGGGTTCGGGGTGCCGGGTGCGGCGAGGGGGGCGAGAGTGACGAGGCCGGCCAGGAGGAACGCGGATCGGGTCATGGTGGGACCAGGGGGTGTATTTCGTCGGCGGGACGGGTCTCCGAAGTCCCGCCCCGCCCTCCAGAATACTGGACGAGGGAGACGGCCGGAATCAACCGCGGCCCAGGAACCACCGCATCAGATTGTGGCCGGGGTCGAAGGCGAGGGGGCTCGCGGCGGCGGTGGGCTCGTCGTAGGCGGTCTGGCCCTGCGGGGCCACGCCGGACCCGGCGACCGCGAACGGGACCGCCCCGTAGGCGTGGGCCCGGGTGCGGAGCGTGGTGCGGTGGTCGGGCGAGACCAGGACGCGCCAGTCGCCGTACCGCGGGAGGGCGGCGAGCAGCGGGCCGACGATGTGCTCGTCGATCCGTTCCAGGGCCTTCACCTTCTCGTCCGCCCGCCCCTCGTGCGACGCCTCGTCCGGGGCCTCGACGTGGACGCACACCAGGTCGAACGCGCCGAGGGCTTCGACCCCGAACCGGCCCTTCGCGGCGTAGTCGGTGTCGAGATAGCCGGTCGCCCCGGGGACGTCGACCCGGTGCCACCCGAGCAGCACCCCGACCCCGCGGACGAGGTCGACGGCGGAGATGATCGCCCCCCGCGGGCCGTACTGGTCGGCAAACGGCTCGATGGTCGGGGCCTTGCCCTGCCCCCAGAGCCACACTTGCGTGGCCGGCTTCTTGCCGTCCGCGACCCGCCGCTTGTTCACCGGGTGGTCGGCGAGGATCGGCTTGCTGGCCTCCATGAGCTGGCCGAGCAGCTCGCGGCCGGGGCCTTGCGGGAGGTAGTCGCTCACGGCCCGGTCGGGGATGTCGTGCGGCGGCTGGCACTTCGTCCCGGCGAGCGGCGACGCGGCCGCCTTCCCCCGCCACACGAGGATGTTCCGGTACTGCACGCCGGGGTGAAACTCGATCACCCCGCCGCCCATCTCCCGCCCGCCGAGTTCGTGCTGGAGGGCCTTGACGAGCGGGGCCCCTTCCTCGCTGGAGATGTGCCCGGCGGTAAAGTCCCGCATGTGCCCGTCGGGCACATAAACGAGGTTGCACCGGACGGCGAAGTCGTTCGGCCCGAGATGGATGCCCATGGCGGCGGTTTCGAGCGGGGCCCGGCCGGTGTACACCGCGAGCGGGTCGTACCCGAACAGGGACAGGGTGGCGACGTCCGACGCCGGGGTGAGCGAATCCGGGACGTTGTTCGCCCGGCCGACGACACCGAGCTGGGCAATCCGGTCCATGTGCGGCAGCCGGGCCGTCTGGAGCGGGGTGCGGCCCCCGAGGGCGTCGAGCGGCTCGTCGGCGCAGCCGTCCGGGATGACGATCGCGTATTTCATGATGCGGATTGTACCACCCGCCCGGCCGGGTCGGCTATCATCAGACTGAACCGGACTGTTGTACCGCCCGCGGGGCGGACTCACCGGACCCCGGGGTGGCGACGCGGGTGGACCGTGAGGTCGCTTCTTCCGCGGTAATTTCGCAGCCTTCGCCGTCCCCGCTCCTTGCCTGTCCCTTGCCACGCGGCGGATATCGGGGAAGATGTTTGCAGATTTTTCAAGAACGTTCTCGGAATACACTCCGAAATCGGGTAACTTATCGGCGTTGAATGACAGCGCGGGGCCGGCTATCGCCCCGCGGACAGTTCGGGTCCACAGCTCGCAGATCGACTCTCGCCCCGTCCGTTCCGTACCGAGGGTCGCCGTGATCGCCAGTCGCCGATCCATGTCCGTCTTGCGCGACCACGCCCCGGGTGCCCGGTGCGTCGCCCGGTGTCCATTACCGCGGACCGGGCCGGCCGCCCCCCGGCGGTTGAGGTACACTGCGAGCTTTCGGGTCAGCTGACCCGAACCGCCCGCCCATTGCCCATGTCCAGTCTTGGCCGGTTTTCCGGGCGGGTTGACCCTCCCCCTTCCCGCCACCCCGCTGCTCCGCCTCCCCCCGCCTGCGTCAGGCAGGGGTGCCCCACGCCACCCCAGGCGTGCCCGTCCGCCCCCGAGGAGGGTTTTCAGGTGATTCAGACCGAACGCGATACGCTGAAGGTCGATGTCCCGGTCGGGTTTCTGCTGTCCGAACCCCGGGAGATCCTGGTGTCGGTAGACCGGCCGGCGGACACCCCGCTGTCGATCCGGCTCCGCCTCATCCCGGCCGAGGTCGAGGGGCTGGCCGACATCGGGTCCACCCCGACCCGGTCCGACCATAACACCCCGATGCCGGTCCGCCGATTGGCCCGCAAGAACAAACCCGACGGCTACGCCGACCACGAATACGGGGGCGGGGATTGAACGCTCCTCGGCGGGACTGGGCGATGGGGTCCGGCGTGACTCGCGCGCCAGGCCCGTCCCGCCAGATCACGCCGCCCGTCGATCGACCCGGGCCGGTTCGACTGCCGGCCCGGGTTCCGGTTCCGCCGCCGCCGGCCGGGTTCGCATGGTTCCGCGCCGGTAGGCGATCCCGCCCCAGGTGAGCAGCGCGCACCCGACGACCGGCCACATGAGCGGGACCATCCGCATCGTCCACGGCCCCTTCCACCACATCAGCCCGGCCAGCACCGCCCCCCACGCCGCCAGCGCGACGAAGTCCGGGCGGAGGTCCGGGCGGTCGCGGAGCACGACCGCGAGCACCCAGAAGCTGGGGGCGAGGAACGGCACGAACCACCGGACCGAACAGCACCCCCCGCCCATGTTGTTCGAGAGCGCCGCGTACAGCAGCCACGTCGCTGAGCACCACCCGAGCAGGCCGAGTAACTCGACGCGCCCGGGGAATGGCCGCCGCAGCACGGACCACCCGGCCGCCACGGCCAGGAGGACCGGCAGGTTGTGGTTCCAAAACCCGTGCTTGCCGAAGAGCATCGCCCCCGCGTAGAGCAGCTGGTCGAGCGGCTCGTGGCGGGAGAACCCGGTCAGGTTCTGCTGGGTGAACGGGCTGCCGGGGAACTCGAAGTGTTCGGGGTACATGTTGATCGGCTTCCACACGCCGCCGACCGCGTAATTGATCCCGACCCCGGCCGCCACCCACGGGGCGACCGCGAGCGTGTACGCCAGCACCGGCCCGGCCCGCCGCATCCGCCACGCCACGACCCCCAGCCCCGCCCCCACGAGGAGCGGGCCGCTCCCGAAGTCGAGGTTGAACCCGAACCCGGCGAGCGTCCCGAGGCCCACGAGGGACCCCCACGCCGGGCGGCCGTCCCGGGCGGCGGCGGCCAACTGCACGAGCAGCACGCACATCCCGGCGACGACGCCGAGCTGAACCGTGTGGGTGTTCACGTGCTGGGTGTAGGTGAGGGCGTAAGTGGATAACGCGAACCCGGCGAGCCACGCCGCCCGCCACCCGGGGCTCAGCCCGACCCGCCGGCCCAGGACCCACAAACAGCCCACCGCGGCGGCGTACCCGAGTCCGCCGGTCAGGACGGTCATTACCCGGCAGAAGATGTCGGGGCGGTCCGCGGGGGGGGCACGCCGAGCCACAGGACCGGCCGGTACATCCCGGCCATCAGGACGCTGACCACGGCGGGTTTGTCGGAATGGAAGTGCCCGCGGACGTAGAGCTTATCCCAGGTGCCGAACAGGAGCAGGTCGGCCCGGTCGGGCGGGTACGGCGGGGTCCCGGCGTCGACCAGGTGGGGTGGGACCTTGCAGAAGATCGAATCGTCGATGGCGAGGGTGCCGCGGTCGATCAGCGACTCGACGACGGCGAGCCGGGAGCCGTCGTTCCAGCTGCCCGCGTAGGGTTTGGCCCCGACCGCCGCGATTCCGAGCGCGACCGCGGCCAGGACCCACGCCGCCGCCGGGTGATCCGCCAGCTGCCTCATTCCCGCTCCCCCTGGATGCCGCGCGTGGCGCAGAACCGGCCGGGGGGTATAGCAAGACTGGGCGGGGCACGCAACCCCGCCGAGGTCGTTGCCGGCGAGTCCTTGCACCGAATCGGGGCGCCCCGATCGGCCTCCTACCCATCGCTCACCGCCGGAAAACCCGCGGGCCGCTCACACCCTGGTGCGGTGCCGGGTTACAATCTCTACAGGCCGATCGGCCCGCCCAGGTTTCGGGCGGGCGTGTCGGCTTGACAAGTTCGAACCCCACCCAGGCGGCCCCTACCCCCCATGTCTTTGATCGGAATCGACCTGGGCACCACGTTTTGCGCGGTTGCCGCCCTCGACGACCGCGGCCGGCCGGTCACCCTCCCGAATCGGGACGGGGAGATGCTCACCCCGTCGGCCGTGTACCTCGCGCCGGACGGCGGCGTGGTCGTGGGTCAGCCGGCCCTCGACCTGGCCCTCGAACAGCCGGACCGGGTGGCGGCGCTCGTCAAGCGGCGGATGGGCCTGCCCGACCTCGGGCGGCCCGTCGCCGGCCGGCCGTTCCGCCCCGAAACCCTCTCGGCGGTCATCCTTCGGAAACTGGCCCAGGACGCCGAGATGCACCTCGGGCCGGTGAAGCAGTGCGTGATCACCGTCCCCGCGTACTTCGACGACACCCGCCGGAAGGCGACGATGGACGCCGGCCGGATCGCCGGGCTGGAGATCCTCGACATCCTCGACGAGCCGTCCGCCGCGGCCCTCGCGTACTCGCTCCAGCAGGCGGCCGGGACCGGGCCGGAGGGGCTCGCCGCCCTGGCCCCGCCCGCCGCCGGGCCGCGGACCGTCCTCGTCTACGACCTCGGCGGCGGGACGTTCGACGTGACCCTGGTGAAGCTGGCGAAGAAGCGGTTCCAGGTGCTCGCCATCGAGGGCGACGTCCGGCTCGGCGGGAAGGACTGGGACGACCGGCTGGTGAACTGGGCGGCGGACAAGTTCAAACTGCAATACGGGGAGGACCCGCGGGCCGACCCACTGTCGCTGGCCGCCCTCCAGGCGGCGGCCGAGCGGGCGAAGCGGGCCCTCAGCAAGCTCGAGCAGACGACCCTGACCGTGTCCCATGCCGGGAACCGGCTCGTCCTCCCGCTCGCCCGCGCCGAGTTCGAGACCCTGACCCGCGACCTCCTGGTCCGCACCCGGTTGACCGCCCAGCAGGTGCTCAACCAGTCCGGGCTGACGTGGGACAACGTGGATAAGGTGCTGATGGTCGGCGGCAGCACCCACATGCCCATGACCGGGCGGATGCTGGCCGAACTGACCGGGAAGGAGCCGGACCGGTCGCTGGCGGTGAGTGAGGTGGTGGCTCGTGGGGCGGCGATCCACGCCGGGATCGTCCGCCAGCGGGAGGACCAGATCCGGGGCGGGGCCGGGCCGGCCCTGGAGCTCCTCGCCGACGTCGTCGAGGTGAGCGTGAACGCCCACAGCCTGGGGGTGGAGGTGAAACAGAAGGCGGACCGGCTGAACGACAGGCTGATCCAGAAGAACACGCAGCTGCCGGCGGCCGTGAGCCGGGTGTACTACACGGTGTCGGACAGCCAGGCCCGGGTGCGGGTGAGGATCTTGCAGGGCGAGGCGCACCAGGCGGAGGCGTGCATCCCGGTCGGCGAGTGCTGGATCGAAGGGTTGCCGGCGAACCTGTCGAAGGGGTCGCCGGTGCAGGTCCGGTGCGGGGTGGCGGCGAACGGCCGGATCGAGGTGATGGCCCTGGACATGACCAGCGGGCGGATGGCGCGGGCCGAGATCCACCGCCCCGGCGGGCTGACCGAGGCCGAGATCGCGACCGAGGCCGCCTGGGTCCGCGGGCTGAAGATCCAGTGACGGCCGTCGGTCGAAGCTCCCCCGCCGCCCGGGGCTACGAACGAACGCCCCTACCGGGGCGAAGAGTTTGGAAGCCGCGGAGCGCCGGCCGTCCGTAGCCCAGGGCGGGAGCCTTGGGCGAACTGCCCGACACCGGCAGTATCCGGAGGGCGTAACCGGAGCCCCCGCATGTCGTCCCTTGTCAACCTGGGTGTCCGGCCCCCGCAAGTTACCGCCGATCCGCACTTCGGTCCGTGGTTCGCCGCCCTCGCCGGCCGGTTGCTCAACGGCGTCGATTTCCTCGTGGCCGGTGAGCCGTACCGGTTCGCCGAGCTGGAGGCGTACTACTTCGGCGAGGGGCACCCGGACCCGTTCACCCACCGCGACCCGGTGCAGTTTCACTCCGGCCGGTGGTACTTCCACCGCACTGCCGGCGAGTACCGCGGCGGGTCGTTCAAGGGCGTCGACCTGACGTTCGGCGACGGGACGGCGATGTTCGGGATGCTCGTCCGCACCGTCGTCGCCCCGGACGGGACCGTCATCGACGGCCCGTCGCTGACGGTCGACCACCTGCTCGCCCGAACGACGGCCGGGGGTGTGGCGGCCCTCGACGCGATGATCGCCGGCCGCCCGGCGTGGGACCCGGCGTCCCCGCTCGCGATCCGCGAGACGGCGACGCCCCGGACCGCCGCGGTCCTCCGGACCGCCCGGGTCGGGCTGTCGCTGAAGCGGACTGGGGGGAAGCCGGACGCCCCGCGGTACGTGATGCGGCCGTATCGCTTCCTGACCGAGCCCCGGCGGATCACGAAGGGCAGGCTTCAAATGGTGCTGGCCCTGCACCAGCAGGGGAAGGACGCGGCCGCGATCATGGAGCTGACCGGCGTGCCGAAGAAGGCGCTCGACCGGTACGTCGCCGCCTTCGCGGCCGGGAAGACGGAACCCGGGTTTGCCGGGTACGTCGGGAAAGACCTCGGCCCCATCGACCTGTGTCGGCTCACGGGCACCTGGGCCGCGACGTTCGGGGCGACTGATCCGGAGGGGACATCCGCACCATGACCATCGCCTGACTTCGAACACCGTCGCCCGGGCTATTCCACCCGCCCCTTCTTCAGGGTAATCCGTATCACCTGGGGGTGGCACCGGAACCGGAGCGGCTCTTTTCCGCTGAGCCCCCGGCCGACCACCATCACCGTTCCGCCGCCCTCGAAGACCCCCATGTCGAACCGCCGGCCGTATACGCTCGGGACGAAGATCGACCCGATCACGGGGACCCGGATCTGCCCGCCGTGGACGTGCCCGCACAGCATCAGCCCGATGCGGTTCTTCTGTCCCCAGTAAAAGTTGTCCGGGGTGTGGCTCAGGCACAGCCGGAACGCCGTCTCCGCCGTGCCGGGCAGCTGGGGGGCGGGCGGGAACCACGGCCCCTCGTGCCCGACCACGGTACACGGCACCCCGCGGACGACGACGACCCGCGGCGCGGTCACCGGGTCGTCGAACCGGTTCGAGAGGACCGTGTAGCCGGCCCGCCCCAGCTCCGCCCGGACGTGGTCCGGGTCGTGGTGCCGGTCGTGGTTCCCGAGGACCGCGAACTTCGCCTCGCGGGCGGTGAGCCGGCCGAGCAGCGGGCCGATCCAGGCGGCGTGCTCGTCGGTGTCGACGTAGTCGCCGGCGAGACAGACGAGGTCCGGGGTGGGCCAGCGGGTTTCGATCTCGGCCAGCACCCGCTCGAAGAACACCAGGCTCGGCGTCCCGTGGAAGTGGACGTCGCTCAGGTGCAGGACCGAGAGCCCGTCCCATTCGGGGGGCAGGCCCGGAAGGGCGAGTGTCAGCTCCGTGAAGTCCACGCGAAAAACGCAGTTCAGCGGCAGCCGGGTGACCGCCACCCCCCTCCCATTGCCGACCGCCTCCTTGCCGAGCTCGGCCCACAGGTCGAGGGTCTCGGTCTTCTCGGCGACGAGGGCCGCGGGCGGCCTGCGGCGCAGACGGTAGATCGTGACCGCGGGGAAGACGACAGCCCCGAACACGAGACACACGAGGGCGTAGCCCCGCACGACGCGGCCCCAAAGGCCGTTGAAGGGATCAGACGAGGCATCATATTCGGCCGAAGCGAGGTCCCGCGGGTTGAAGATCGTTACGACTAGCCAGGGGAAAGCGAGGATGACGACGCCGGTCGTGAACCGCCAGACTTTGAGTACCGCCTTCGGGTACGGGCGGGCATAAACGTGGTTCAGGGCCGAGGTCCAGACGCACGCGTGCCCGACCCATGCCGCGAGGAAACCAAGGACGAACAGAAACGGCGGGACCGGCATACGGACATGCTACGGGTGGCGGGAAGCGGCGGCACCCGGCGCGTCACACGCTGCCGGCGACCTGGGCCGCCGGGGCGGCGACGTCGAGGACGGCGGTCACTACCTGCTCCTCGCGGAACGGCTTGAACAGCACGTACCGGAGGCCCTCCTGCCGGGCCTTCACGATCGAGTGGGCCACGTCGTACCCGAACCCGGTCGTCAGGGCCAGCGTGCTCTCCGGCCGGGCCGCCCGGAACCGCCGGAAACACTCGTACCCGCCCATGTCCGGCGGCTTCACGTCCAGGAAGATGGCGTCGTACCCGTTGTCCGACGCCATCGCCAGTCCGGCCGTCGCCGTCCCGGTCGTCTCCGCCGTCGCCCCGAGCCGGGTCAGGAGCAGGTGCGCCTGCCGGCGGACCCGCTCGTCCGGGTCCACCACCAGCACCCGCCGCCCGGCGAGCGGGGTCTCCCCCTCGGCCGCCGGGACCGTGCTCCCGTCCATCCCTTCGACGCGGACGACGAGCGGGTGCGCCCCGCCCTTCCCGACCGATAACCGGAGCCCGTCCGCCTGGGACAACCCCGGCAGCGGAGTGTCCGCCCGCAAACCCGCGCCGCCCGATCCGGCCGGGGCCGGCCCGGGCGGCGCGTCGGGGGGCGTCAGCTCCCGCCCGACCCGCGACACGCTCTCCTTCACCAGCCTGGCGTTGTCCAGGATCTTCCGCAGGTGGGCCGCCGTTTCCGGGTCGGCCGATACCTTTCCGATCAGCAGGCTGGCGCTGGCCAGCACCTCGTCGATCGGCAGCGCGATCTCCTTGTTCACCGCCTCGATCGACTGCGACGCGGTACACTCCTGCTGAGCGCTCAGCAGCTCCAGCGTGTGCAGGGCGGCCGCGACCTCCTTGCTGAACAGCTCCGTGAACTGGAGGTCGTTCGGCCCGAACCCGTTCGTCCGCGGGCTCTCCACGTTCAGCGTCCCGATCACCTCGTCGTGGACCTTCAGCGGGACGGTCATGGAGCTGCGGGCGCCCGCGGCCCCTTCGATGTAGAGGGCGTCGGCCGCGGTGTCCCGGCACAGGTAGCTCTCGCCGGCGAACGCGACGAACCCGGTCACCCCGTTCCCGGTCGGACGGGCGTACAGCTCCCGGCCGGCCGCCTCCGGGGTCATCCCGTCCTCCAGGAGCGGCTTCAGCTTGCCGGTCCGCCGGTCGAGCACCCGGACTTCGATGGTGTCGTAGTGCAACAGGTCGCGGATCGACCGCCGGAGGTTCTGCTTGAGCAGCTCGATCCGGGTCGGGGTGTTCATGTCCGCGAGCTGGTCCGGGTCGAGCCCGGCGAGTTCCCGCCCGGCCGCGTGGAGGGCGTCGAGTTTCTGCTGCTGGACCACCTCCGGGGTGACGTCCCGGGCGACCGCGATCAACGTCGTCACCGCCCCGGTCGGCCCGACCACCGGGCGGATGTCGACTTCCAGGTACGGCCGGTCGGGGTTGCGCGGGCAGTGGAGGCGGAGGGAGGTGGGGCAGCCGTGACGGGCGGGGTCGAGCGGGTCGGGGCTGGTGGGGGTGTTCGCCGGGGTCGGCCCCTCGACCCGCTCGACCGAGGCGGGCCGGGCCCCCCCGAGCGCGGCGAGGAAGGGTTTCCCGACCGGGTCCTCGCCCCCGGTACACGCGCTGTTGTGGAACGCGGCGTTCGCCCAGATGACCGTCCCGGCCGGGTCGAGGACGGCCAGCCCCTTGTCGATGTGTCCGATGATCAGTTCGTCGCGGTGGAACCGCTCCAGCAGCCCGGCGATCACGTCGGGGGCGGTGAGGACGGCCGTGAACCCGCCTTCGCCGAGGCGGCGGGCGATCTCCGCCGGGTCCGGAGAAACGGCGACCACCTCGGCGGCCGGAGCGACCCCGTTCGGTTGGCCTGGCGGCAGGCCGATCAAGAGTAGACGGGGGCGGGCGGCGTCCACGGGGCCTCCGCGGTGCGTTCTCATTCAGGTGCGTAGAGGATTATAACCATGTGACCGGGACCGGCTCAAGCTTCTGCCCGCACTCCGCCCGCCGGCCGGAGGTCCCGGCCGGCGAGCGACTCGATCAGCCGGCAGGCTTCATCCGCCGGATTTCCCAGGCCCGTCCACCCGGCGATCTCCCGACACCGGGCCGCGACGGCCGGCGAGCTCAGCAGCCCGCGGAGGGCGGCCGCCACGGCCGGCCCGGTAAACCGTTTCGGCCAGACCCGCGCCCCGACCCCGAGACGTTCGAGCCGGCGGGCGTTGTCGGGCTGATCGAACGCGAGCGGCATGACGAGCTGGGGAACGCCGGCCGCGAGCCCCTGGGCACACGTCCCGATCCCGCCGTGATGCACGACCGCTGCCGCCCGCGGGAACACCTCGCTGAACGGGGCGTAGTCGGCGTGCCGGACCGTCGGGGGAAGGTCGGCGGGGATCTGGTCGCCCCCTCTGGCGAGCAACAGTCCGCGCTTCCCCAGAATAGTACACGCCTCGGCCGCGGCAGCGAAGTAGGGCTTCCCCTGCCGCATCGCCGACCCGAACGTGACCACGACCGGGGGTTCGCCGTCGGTCAGGAATGTTTCCACCGCGGGAGGCACCGGGGCCGAACCCGCCTGGTCGTACCGGACGAACCCGGCGAGCCGGGTCTGCGGGGGCCAGTCCGGGGCGTTTCCGTACCACTGTGGGAACAGTCCAATCATGAGCTGGGGGGAATGTACCCACTTTCCGAACACCCGGCGGACCGGCGAAAGGCCCAGCCCGCGGCGGAAGTCGTTCACCACCGTGCGGATCAGCGGGTCCAGAACGCAGTGATCGCCGAACCAGAAGAGGAATGACCGGAACCACCGCGGCCACCATGCCCGCATCCGCAGGCTGGCGAACTCCGGCGGGTCGGCCGAGCTCGGGATCACGCCCGGCTGGAGATGGACGGTGGCCAGCGGGATGCCAGGCTTCTCGTTCGCCACCCGGGCCCAAAATGCGAGCGCCCCGGCGACGAGGACGGTCTCTCCCGGCCGGTATTGTTCGGCGATGTGCTTGTAGCCGTCCCGCATGAATCGGACGAGCCGTTCGGACCGTCCAAGGATTGCCCGGAGCGACCGGGATGGGTGCCACAGGTCGGGGTCGCGGGTGAGGGCGTCGTAGTCCTCCTCGGTGCCAACCGGGGCAAAGGGGAAGCCGTTCCGCTCGACGAGGCCGCGGAACGCGGCGGACGTGATGAAGTGAACCTCGTGCCCGCGAGCTCGTAGCGCAAGTCCTAGCCCGAGAAAAGGATGAACGTCCCCGTGACTTCCGAGCGGGGCGAGTAGAACGCGCACGGTGAACCCCTCTGCGGCCAGGTGGAAGGAGATTCTACACGCCGCTGAGGACCGCCGGGCAGAAGTCCTGTATGGTCGGCTGTGCCGACCGTTTCTTGTTTCGTCCCCGACCATTACGGCCGGCGCCGCCGACCTAAACACGGGTTTCGTCCGCCAGTCCTTACCGGGACAGTCGGGTTCGTCTTCGGATTCCGGAGCCGGGGCGTGAGCGTTGTAGGGTGGGCACCGCCCACCTCTTGCCTTCAGGTGTTGGTGGGCGGTGCCCACCAACACTACATGGGAACCGTCCGGAATCGGGAGGCGAATCCGGACAGTCGTTCCACACCCGCTCGGCGACGGGTACGGCTTCCAGATGGTCGATTAATCTCTGAAGCGCCTCGGGAGATTGTCAATTCGCAGGGTTCATGAAGCCCGGCCAGTTCGCCTCCTCGAGTCGGCCGAGTGCGTCGGGTTAAAGGAGGGGTTGAGCCCGCCAACTGGTTGCAATGCTCGCCCGAGCCTGGCGGCGTGTACCCGTCCTCTGGTCAGGTGCGACGGGTCGGCGCAAATCCTGTTCAGGAATGCTAGTTCGTCGGACGTGTGCGGTTGAGAGAGCTGGGCGGGCGAATCCGCTTTAACCTCCGGCCGAGCCAATGGTATCCTAATTGCAAGGAGTATTGGTACCGCCCACACGATCAGCACTGGTTGCAGAATCGCCCGGGACGCGCAAGGCCGCAGTGTCCGCCCGTTTCGATAATGGGACGCCGTTCCGGGCGTCGCGCCTGTCAGTAGGAGGTTCATACCATGATCCGCATCACACTCTGCACGCTCGCCCTGTTCGGGTTCGGGACCGCGGCCTGGGCCGGCGAACTCGACAAGGAATCCGCCCCGAAGACCAGCCCGCCGACCGCGGCGGTTACGACAGCCTCCGCTGTCGCCACACCCGTCGGAACCGAGCTCGACAAGGAATCCCCGCAGGCGGCTTACCACGGCCACGGCGGCTGGGGCCACGGCGGCTGGGGCCACGGCGGCTGGGGTCACCACGGCTGGGGCGGCGGCTGGGGCCACCACGGCTGGGGCGGTGGCTGGGGCCATCGCGGCTATGGCGGCTGGGGGCACTACGGTGGGTGGGGCGGCTACTACCGCCCGTACTACGCCGGCTTCTACCGCCCGTACTTCGGCGGTTGGGGCTACAGCCCGTACTACGGCGGCTACTACGGCGGGTTCTATCCGGGGTACTCTTACTTCGGCGGTTCCCCATTCGGGTTGTCTAGCTACTCCTGGTCCTGGTGAACCCCGCGACCCGCGAAGCGGCGGCCCATTTGGGCCGCCGCTCACCCTTTGAGCCACATCATGCGCCGCTTCATCGTCCCGCCCGCCGGCCTGCTCCTTCTCGGCTTATCGGCCGTCGCGGCCGACCAGCTCGATGAGCGCCCCGCCACCCCGCCCGCGGTCGCCAGACTTGTAAACGCCGACGACGTGCGGCGGAAACTCGGGCTGCTTCCGGATTACGCCACCCTCCCCGGGCTGAAGGACGTGAAGGTCGCGGTCCTGGACTCGGGGTTCGCCGGGGTGGGCGGGAACCGCCCCTACCTGCCGAAGAATGCCGTCGTGGTCGAACACTACGACCGCGACTTCGTCCGCAAGTTCGGGCTCGGCGACCCGGAGTTCATCAAGCCGTTCACGCCCGGCGACGCCCACGGCCGGGCGATGGCCCAGCTCGTCTGGGCGGTGACCGGCGGCACCCCCGACGGCCCGCAGTTCTACCTGCTGAACGCGAACGGGCCGACCATGTTCCGCCGGGCGGTCCGGTTCGCGGTCGACCTGAAGGTCGACGTGATCCTGTTCAGCGGGACGTTCGAGGGGGCCGGGAACTACGACGGCCGCGGGCCGATCGACGCGGCG
>JAQGHQ010000366.1 GCA_028288765.1 Gemmataceae bacterium
AGCTGGTATTCGACGTAGGACTCGGCCGGGAGCACGGCGACCACCGCCCCGCCGAAGTCGAGGACCGGCAGGTCGATCGGCTTACCGGCCTCCACCCGGTGTTTCCAGCTCAGCCCGAGCGCGGCGAGGCACTGGCCGAACGGCTTCGGGTCGCCGGTCAGCCGCTTCACGAGCTCGTCCTCCGAGAACCCGGGCGACTTCCGGGCCTCCAGCGTCAGCGGCACCGCCCGGAACGTCACGTCCTTCACGGGCGCCTTCTTCGTGTGCTTCCACGCGGCGGCCATCGCCTTGTACACGCGGTCGGCGAGGACCGGGCGGTTGTTCGGGTCGCCGTCGTTGTATTTCCCGGCGGTCACGTTCCCGCTGCACCCGGAGACGTACATCTGAAACACCCCGGGCGTGTCGGCCTGGCGGCGGTTGCGGGCCAGCCCGACGAAATCGGCCGTCACCCCGCCGCGGCCGTAGAAGCTCATCGGGTGGGTGGCGTAGGCCGACAGGCCGAGCAGCGGGGTATCGCCGTTCCAGAAGCTGAGTGTTTTCAGGAACGGGTCGATGGTGCCTTCGTCGCCGGCCCGGATCTTCGGGTCGCGGGAAGCGGACAGACGGTTGTACTGCACCCGGCCGTTCTCGTCGGTGTACCGCCGGTTCGACGCCACCTTCTCGACCTTCGCCTGACCGGTGCCGATGTGAGTGACCGGCTTCGCCACCTGGAGCGAATCCTTGGCCGCGTCCGCCACCCGGCCGACGGTCTTGTGGAGGAACCCGAGATCGCACACCGCGCCCCTGGCCTTGTGCTTCTCCAGGAGCTCCTGGGCTTCGACGTCGGGGATCGGGGCGTCGTGCTGGTGGAGCGCGCAGAGCATCACCCGCACGGGGTCGGTGCCGACCGCCGCCGCGATCTTCGAGCGGAACAGGTCGTAGGCCCCGTTGCGGATCTCGCACCAGTCCACGGCGACGAACGCGACCGGCTTCCCGGCCCCCCGGAGGACGAACCCGTGGGCGAAGAGCGGGTCGACGATCTCCTTCGCCGGGGCGATCCCGCCGCCCATGCACGGGTGTTCGAGCGGGATGGTGACCTCGACCACGAATGTCGAAAGACTGAGTTTGACGTCTTCCGCCCTGGCGACCGGGGGGCGTAAGCCTCCCGAGATTCCGGTGGCGATGGCGGCGGTGATCGCCTCACGGCGGGTGGGGGTCATCGGGCATTTCTCGGGTGGTAGCGGGCGGGCGGTCCTGAGTGTACATTCGGACGGGTGACACTCAACCACTTTTCCCGGAGACGGGTCATGATGCCGGACCGCAGACAGTTCCTCGGAAGCGTTCCCGTCGTGGCCGTGGCCGCCGGCGCAACCGCCGCCCCGGCGGAGCCGGATCGCCCGGCCGTCCGCAACCCGCGGGCCACCTCCGGCGACGCCCGGTTCGAGCCGAAGTGGGAGGAACAGCTGACGGTCACCGTCGGGACCCGCGACGCCGACCTGAACGGCACCGGGGAGCGGGTGATCCAGGCCGCGGTCGACGCGGTGGCCCGCGCCGGCGGCGGGACGGTCAAGCTCCTGCCCGGCACGTTCCGGCTCCGGAACGCGGTCTACCTCGCCTCGCACGTCAGGCTCGTCGGCAGCGGGCCCGACACGGTCCTGATCAAGGAGCCGTCGACGGTCAGCAGACTGACGGCCGATTCCGACTGGTACGACCAGGAGATCACGCTGGCGGACGCGGCCGGGTTCAAGGTCGGGGACGGCATCTGCCTGCGGGCGAAGAACGTCCACCACACCGGCACCGTGGTCATCAAGCGGACCCTGGTCGCCCGGTCCGGGAACCGGTTCAAGCTCGATAAAGGGCTGCGGGAGAACCTCTGGGCCGCGGGCACCCCGACGGCCGCGACCCTGTTCCCGATCCTGAGCGGCGAGTTCGTGACCGACGTCGCGATCGAGAACCTGGCGCTCGACGGCAACCGGGCGAATAACGCGGAACTCGACGGGAACTTCGCCGGCTGCATCTTCCTCCAGGACTGCGCGAATATCACCGTCCGGAAGGTGACCGCCCGGAACTACAACGGGGACGGGATCAGCTGGCAGATCTGCCACGACGTCACGGTCGAGGACTGCCACAGCCACGACCACGCGGGGCTCGGGCTCCACCCGGGGTCGGGGTCGCAGCGGCCGGTGATGCGGCGAAATAAGCTGATCGGGAACAACATCGGGCTGTTCTTCTGCTGGGGGGTGAAGTTCGGGCTGGCCGAGGACAACACGATCGAGGACACGAAGACGGCCGGGATCTCGGTCGGCCACCGGGACACGGACAACCTGATCCGGAACAACGTGGTCCGGCGGAGCGGGCAGGCGGGCGTCCTGTTCCGCCCGGAGCGCGGGGCGGGGTTCACCGGCGACCGGAACGAGGTGGCGGGCAACACGGTCGAGGACACGGGCGGCGACACCGCGGCGGCCGTGGACGTCCAGGGGACGACGGCGAACCTCGTGTTCCGCAAGAACGTCCTCCGGGAGACCCGCGGGCCGGCAAAGCGGGTCGGCTTCCGGCTCGGGAAGGACACGAAGGACATCTCCCTGGACGACAACCAGACGGCCGGGTTCGCACTGCCCGTGCAGGATCTCCGGAAGAACAACGGATGACCACCGGGCCAAATCAAAATTTCTCTCGCCCCCACCCACCGGATCGGTTACCCTGACACAAGTCGATGACTGCTTGACTGCCTGAAACCCACCCGTAACTCCGCTTCTCCCGGCGATCCGGGGTCCCCCTAGCTCACCCGCCGCGAGGGTCGATCCATGCTCCGCTGCCCCGCCTATTTCCGCCCGTTCACCTGCGCGCTCGTTCTCGCGCTTACCGCCGCCCCCGCCGCCGCCGCCCCCCCGGTCGATCCCGCGGACCGCGCCGCCGTCGTCGGGCAGCCGGCGGCGATCGAGGTCTTTCCGACCGCGGTTACGCTCTCCGGCGCCCGCGACGCCCGGCAGCTGGTCGTCACCGGGAGGTACGCCGACGGGTCGGCCCGCGACCTGACCGCCGTCGCCACCGCCCGGGTCGAGCCGACCGACATCGTGGACCTCCAGGACGGCCTCTATCTCCGCGGGAAGAAGAACGGGGCCGCGGCGGTCGTGGTCGCCGCCGGCGGCAAGGAAGTCCGGGTGCCGCTCGCGGTCGACGGGATGGACCGGCCGGCGCCGGTCAGCTTCCGCCGGGACGTGGTCGCGGCGATGAACGTCGGCGGGTGCAACATGGGGGCGTGCCACGGCACCCCGAGCGGGAAGAACGGGTTCAAGCTCTCGCTCCGCGGGTTCGACCCGGCCGCCGACTTCCTCCAGCTCACCCGCGAGCAGTTCGGCCGGCGGACCGACAAGCACGACCCGAAGGGGAGCCTGATGCTGCTCAAGGGCGTCGGCGGGGTGCCGCACGAGGGCGGCCAGCGGTTCGGGCTGACGAGCGTCCCGGCCGAGATGATCACCGCCTGGCTCACCGAGGGCCTGGCCGACGACCCGGCCACCCTCCCGGCGGTCAAGAAGGCGGAGGTCGTCCCGGCCGGGCGGGTGCTCAAGGCCCCGGCGAAGTGGCAACAACTGGCCGTGAACGTCACCTACGCCGACGGCAAAGCCCGGGACGTGACCAGGCTGACGAACTTCAGCAGCTCCGACCCGTCGATCGCCGACGTGACCCCGGCCGGGCTGGTCGAATTCAAGCGGCCCGGCGAGGTGGCGGTCCTGTGCCGGTACCTGGAAGAGATGGTCGCGGTCCGGGTGACCTACCTGGAGCCCCGGGACGGGTTTGCGTGGCCGAACCCGCCGGAATCGAACTACGTCGACACGCACGTGTACGCCAAGCTCAAGCAAATGAGCATCGCCCCGTCGGACCTGTGTACCGACGACGAGTTCGTCCGCCGGGCTCACCTGGACTGCGTCGGCCGGCTGCCGACCATCGAAGAGGTGAAGGCGTTCCTCGCCGACAAGGACGCCAAGAAGCGGGACAAGTTGATCGACAAGCTGGCCGACACGCCCGAGTTCGCCGACTTCTGGGCGCTGAAGTGGGCCGACGTGCTCCGGAGCAGCCGCAAGACGATCCAGGTCAAGGGGTCGTACGGGTTCCAGGCGTGGCTCCGCGGGCACTTCCAGCGGAACACCCCGGTCGACGAGATCGTCCGCGAGCTGATCACCGCGAACGGGAACACGTTCGCCAACCCGCCGGCGAACTACTACCGGATCGCGAAGGACCCGCAGAGCCTCGCCGAGACGACCGCGCAGCTGTTCCTCGGCGTCCGGATGCAGTGCGCGAAGTGCCACAACCACCCGTTCGAGCGGTGGACCCAGGACGACTACTACGGGATGGCGGCGTGGTTCGCCCGGGTGCGGAACAAGCCCGAGCCGGTGATCGGGTCGAAGCCGGCCGCCCCGGCCGCGGGGGCCGAGGTGATCTTCCTCGCCCGGGACGGCGAGGTCACCCAGCCGCGGACGCAGAAGACGATGAAGCCGCGGTATCCGGGGATCGGCGACGTGGACGTGAAGCCCGGCGCGGACCGCCGCGAGGCCCTGGCCGAGTGGCTCACCTCCCCCGGCAACCCGTTCTTCGCCAAATCGGTCGCGAACCGCGTCTGGTTCCACCTGATGGGTAAGGGGATCGTCGACCCGGTGGACGACTTCCGGGAGTCGAACCCGTCGTGCAACGACGACCTGTTGGACGCGCTGGCGAAGGACTTCGCCAAGAACAAGTTCGACATGAAACACCTCGTCCGGACGATCATGAAGTCCCGGACGTACCAGCTGTCCGCCCAGCCGACCGAGACCAACCGGGACGACAACAAATACTTCTCGCACGCGGTCACCAAGCTCCTGACCGCCGAACAGCTGCTCGACGCCCTGTGCGACGTGACCGCGGTGCCGGAGAAGTTCGCCGGGCTGCCGGCCGGGACGCGGGCGGTCCAGCTCCCGGACGGGGAGGTGAACCACCCGTTCCTGAAGACGTTCGGCCAGCCGGCCCGGGAGCTCGCGTGCGAGTGCGAGCGGGAGAGCGACGGGAACCTGGCCCAGGCCCTCCAGCTCATCAACGGCCCGACGGTGAACGAGAAGATCCGCAACCCGGGCAACCGGCTCGGGAAGCTGCTCGGCGGAAAGACGGCCGACGACGCGGTGCTGACCGAGCTGTACTATTCGGCCCTGTCCCGGCCGCCGTTCGAGGACGAGAAGAAGCTGGCCCTGGCCCACGTCGCCAAGGCGGCCGACAAGCGGAAGGCGTGGGAAGACGTCCTCTGGGCGCTCATCAACACCCGCGAGTTCCTGTTCCGACACTGACCGACGGCAGGATCGAGCGGCCGGCTATCCCGACGACCCGGCGTGCGGATGCTACCGCCGCCGGTTCGGGAGCGTTTATCGGGAGGCGATCCCACGGCCGAAAGCCAACGCAGACTTCGTACGGGAAAAGCGTTGCCCACGTGATGCCGGTTATCAGGTGAGAACTAGTGTCCTGAGTTGCAAGTTCGTTTACAAATATCCTCGACCTTCTGGAGGATCAGATCGGCGGTCGCGGTCCATCGGAACGGCTTGGGATCGGCGTTGTGCTCGGCCAAGTACGCTTCGATC
>JAQGHQ010000367.1 GCA_028288765.1 Gemmataceae bacterium
GATCGAAGCGTACTTGGCCGAGCACAACGCCGATCCCAAGCCGTTCCGATGGACCGCGACCGCCGATCTGATCCTCCAGAAGGTCGAGGATATTTGTAAACGAACTTGCAACTCAGGACACTAGTTCGACTTGTACGGGCAGAACACGCAGGCACTCTTGGGCACCTCGTGCGGCACCCGGTCCTTCAGGAAGGCGAGGCAGTCCTTCCGACTCCACCCCATCTCGATGAGCGGGTAGACGGGTTTCGTCCATTTTTGCTTCTCAAACCGCTTCTTGGCCCGCTCGGCCCGTCCGGCCTCGTCGCAGCTGATGCCGAAATGCTGCCTCACGATCATGCCCCGGGGTACCCGCTGGCGGGGCTTGAGGCCCAAGAGCTCGTAGCGGATTGTCTTGTTGCAGGCCTCCATCTTCGCCTCCGAGGTACACTGCCTCCTCGTCATCCCGATGCGGCCGTGGGGGCCCCGGGTGTAGGCCGGGATGCTGGCGAACCGCCCGCCCTTGCCGTCGCGGCCGTGGATCAGCTGGTCGCCCAGCCGGCCGGCCGTGCGGACCAGGATCGGGGGACCCTTCTGCCGCTTCAGCCACTCAAGGTGTCGGTAGACCGACGCGGGCTCCTCCTGGGTGTCCGCGAAGATCGCGTAGTCGATTAGCGGGTAGCGGCGGGCGTCGGGCTCGCAGAGCATGAGGTACAGGGCTGTGGACTGTACCCCGCACCCAGGTTCAACACACTGAGGGTTCGCACCCCCTACATAGGGTGGTCGGCCGCGGAATTGGGCGACGCGGGGGCGGCCGGGGGCCGTCAGGCGAGGCGGGGCGATGCCCGCCGGGTGCTGGGGCGGTCGCGAAGGCCGAGAAGGCGGAGACGTGAATGATCTCGCTGTCTGTAATCATGGCCCCGGGCGGCCGGTGCCGGTTTCCAGGTGGGTAGCGGCCGGTAGCCCGCAAATACCTGTCGAACAGCCGGCCCTCCTGATCCTCCGCTGCCCGGCGGGTGCCGGTTGGGTACAGCCGGACGGCCCCGATCTGGTCTCTGAGCAGGGGGTTGGCCTCGCTCGGCAGGAAGTGCCGCCGCACCGTGTCGCGGAGGCACTTCGCCTTCCCGACGTAGAGCGGCCGGCCCAGCAGGTCGAAGAGGAAGTACGCCCCCGGGCATTCGGGGACGGCATCGAGGACCACGAAGGTCCTGAACGACATGGCTGCTGTTGATCGGCGGCTGCTCATCAAGGGTAGATAGGTTCTGGAGTGAGGCTTTTCGCTTCGATGACGGGCGGGTCGTTTCTCGTTCTTTATGGCCTACGACGACCCCCCGGGCCGGGCGGACCACGGCCCGCCGGTCCGGTGGAGGAGCGGGGGCCGGGCGGTTCAACCCCGCAGATCCGATACGTTGCCGGTCAGGCGGGGTCGCCCTGGGCCATCCAGAGGGCTTCGAGCTCGACCAGCTTCTCCTGGACCGCCGGGGTGATCTTGACCCCGGCGATGGCCAGCACCCCCCGGACCGTGTACGCGAGAGTGTCGGTCATCTGCCGGGGGTCCGGCGGGTACTCCTGGTAGGTATCCAAGTCGCGGATGGTCCCGTTGTGCATGTACTCGGTCCACTCGTCCCCGGCCAGTTGCGGGTCGTTGTTCAGGTAGATCTGACGACCATTGCGGACCGCCTCTGCGGGGCTCGCGGCCTCGACGTAGTAGTGGTCTAACTCGCGGTGCAGGATATTCACCTCGTACCTCGGCATGTCCATCCTCCTTGATGATCGGTGCTTCTCTGCCGTTTCACGAACCACTGCATGGTGTTTACCCAGTGGTTCAGCAGCATGTGATCGGGGTGTCCTGGGCGTCCCAGACGAGCCGCCGTAGATCGCAGACGCCGTTGATGATCCGCCCGAGGTCGCCGACCTTGATGGCGACTTCGAGATCATCCACGATTACCGACAACCGACTAACCTTGTTGGCGGCGGGCTCCTGGTGGGTGGTCGATCTTCTGATCACCGGCTCGGGCTCCGTGACCCCGCCCTCGATCCAGTTGACCATCCGCGTCCTGGTGTTCATTCCTAGCTCCCTTTCCGGGACCACGCAGGCCCCCTCACCAGTAGAGATCGCCTGGGAAGCGGGAAAACATAGCCCGACGGCATTGTTCTTGGAGTCGGAAGGGGATCGAACCGACGGAAAGTTTCCAAACTGCGGACTCTCGGCGTCGTCCCTCGTCGGGATGTCGTGCTTTTCGTGTCCGGTGTGCCTTCAGGCGGCCTCCTGCCACCAGTCAGCGGCTCTCAGCCGGTCGTACCAGCGGACCAAGCAGGCTTCGACCCGCCGCTTCATGACCTCCAGACCGAGCCGGGTCGGGGTCAAAGACAGATAGGTAGGTAATCGTTCACACCCCGCGCGGTTGGCCTGGTACGGCCGGGATGATTTGGTATCGCTGGGGGCATGACGCGAACCGCCTCCGGCCGCCTCCCGGCGGAACTCGGTGACCAGATGACACCCGCGGTGCGGGCGTTCGTCGCGTCCCTGTTCGCCCGGATCGATCAACTCCGGGCCGAGGTCCGGGACCTCCGCCAACAACTCGCCCGGGCGTCGGCCCGGGTGACCCCACAGAACTCGTCCGTCCCGCCCAGTACCCAGCACCCGCACGCCAAGCCGACCCCGAACCGGGCCCGGTCGCGCGAGGCCCGGGGCGGACAACCCGGTCGTCCGAAGCACACCCGCCCCCGGCTTCCCGCCGACGAGTGCGCGCAGGTCGTCCCGTGTGTCCCGCCCACCTGCCGCGCCTGCCGCGCCCCGCTCACCGGCGCGGACCCGGCCCCGCTCCGGCATCAGGTCTGGGACCTGCCCGAGATCCGGCCGGTGGTCCGCGAGTACCAGCGCCATCGGCTCACCTGTGCGTGCGGGACGACCACCTGCGGCCCGACCGGAATCGGTTCCGGGAGCGCCTGGCGGCCATCCAGTCTGCGAGGAAGGCGAGGGACGGCGCTGTGGCGCTGGTCCGACTATGCAAAAGGACCCGAGCCAGCCCTCCTGAGTGGGCAGGCCCCGGGCACTTTCGGGCAGTGGGGGCCGATCCCACCCCGGAGGTGATCTGACTCTGCTTCTTACGGGGCGGTCAGGACGGCCCGAAAGGGCCGGGTCGCCGTCTCACCGGCCGCCGGGCTTCCCGTTCTTCGCCTTCCATAAGGTCGCCTCGGCGCCGAGCCGGTGAGCCCGGGCTTTATGCAGCTGGTGCGGCGGGTCGGTCCCGGCCGCGACACGAGCATCGGTAAAACGCTCCCACTCCTTTGCCAGGACAACCAAGTCTTCCAGCCTCGGGATGAGGTTCTTCGGATCGGTCATCCAAAGTTCGACTGTCGCCTCTCTCATATCAACCATGAAGTGCAGGATGTAAAGAAACTCCGTCGAACTATACTGCCCGATCTGAACTCGTACCCAGAACCTATACGCTTCCCATATGTTCTGATGCAGCCGAGCCTTGAGAAGTCGGTGGTAGGTATCGTCGGACGGCTCGATCTTAAGAGTCCCCTCCCCGAACAACCGTGGGCATATTCTGGTGAACTCCTTTTCAAAATCGTCTTCACTACTGAGCTTTGGCCTGACATCCGGCCTCTTCAGCTCGGGAAATGCCGTCGGGATCGGGCCGCCACCTTTCTCCCCGAACCAATTCCCCTCTATCGACCGTTCGGAAGGAATCGGGGCGGCGGTGGCCAGCGGCAACTTCGGTTCGGCGAAAATCGCGACCGGTTGACCTGCCCGCGGCCACGCCAAGCCCGTCCCGACGCCGACCAGCCCGAGCAGCCCTACGGAGGCGATCACGGCAGCAGTCAGTTTCAGCTTCGCGGTACGCATGGCGGATAGTGCTCCTTCAGCAAGAGTCGAAATCGGAAGCGGAACCGGACCCGTCATGGCGGCCATCGCCGCGGCAGTTGCGGTGGAGGGGAGGGTTTCGGCCGGGAGGACCAGTGCCAACCCGGCCGCCGGAGCTAATCCCCGGCGGGTGAGCCGGTCGCGGAGGACCGCCCGAGCCCGGCTGAGCCGTCCGGACACGGTCCCGACCGACCAGCCCAACACCTTCGCGGCTTCGGCGTAGGTCTGGCCTTCCAGCTCACACAGCACGATCGGCAGCTGATACCGCTCGGGCAGGCGGGCGATCTCTTGGTGGACGATCGCGGCGGCATCCGAGTCGAGCGCCGTCACCGACGAAACAGGGAGGGTGTCGAGCTGGTCTGGGCCTACGCTCTCAGTGCGTGAGGACCTCGCCCGGAGCCGGAGCGAGACCCGGACGGCGACCCGGTGCAGCCACGCTCCGACAGAAGCGCCCCGGATCGCCCCGGCCTTCCGGGCCAGGACCAGGAACGCTGCCTGAAACGCATCCTCGGCATCGGCGTCCGACCGGAGTACCCGGCGGCAGGCGGTCCAGACGGCGCCCGCGTGTCGCCGGGCGAGGATCTCGAAGGCCGCGGGATCCCGGTCCCGGGCCAACCGCCGGAGGAGTTCGGCATCGGGGACGTAGTCCCGGCCGGGGCGGCGGCCGACAGCAGGCGGAAGAAGAACCGACGGGGCATACGGGACTCCAGGCCGGGGAATGCCGGCCCCCACTGATACTGAGCCGGCAACGGGTCGCTTTGCTACACCGAAACGGAAAAAGTGGAGGATTCGATGCGTCGCGCCTCCGCGTCCTGCCCGGGGGTGCGAGGGGTTGGCGGGCGGTGGCGGATGTGCTCGGAGGAGGTGGATCGCGGCGGCCGCCGACTCGTACCGGTGGCCCTCTGAAGAGCGGCGAACCCCGGGTTGGGTATGCGGGTGGGCTACTCGCCGGGGGCCTGTCCGACACCGCCTGGTTCCACCGGCGACACTACGGGGGAGGATGGTGGTTCGACGACGCCCCCGCCCTCACACCCACCGAAGAGTTCGGCCCGCACCCGGTCCCGCTCCCGGTCGATCTGCTCGGGACTCGCCCCCAACTCCCGGAGTACCGACTCGGTCATGGCGAGGGCCACCTCGCCCTCCTCGGCGTACACCTCGTCCGCCCCGGCCTTCCGCAGCCCGGCCCGCTCCCGCAGGTAGGCCGACCGGGCGAGTATCCGGACCCCCGGGTTCAGCTCCCGGGCCAGCCGGACCACCTCCTCGGCCCCGGTCAGCCCGGATGTACTCAGGATCAGGTTTGCCGCCCGAGCCACCCCGGCCGCCTTCAGCGTCTCACGGTGGTTCGCGTCCCCGTAGACCGCGGTGGCCCCCTCAGCCCGCAGCCGCGTCACCGTCTCCAGGTTCATCTCGACCACAGTCGGCTCGACCCCGTTCTCGCGGAGTAGCCGGGCGAGCGTCCGCCCCACCGGACCGTACCCGACCACCACCGCCCGGAATCGCGGATCCGCACCCTCGTCGGCCCGCGGGCCTGAGCCCCCTGGCCTGCGGACCCGGGCGTTCAGCCACCGCCACAACCGCGGGCGGCGGGCCACCCACTGCTCGGCCGGGCCGACCAGCCGGTACAAGAGCGGGTTGACCGATATGGACGCGATGGCGGCTGCCACCAGGGCACTCGTGGCCGACCCGGGGAGGACCTTCAGGTCGGTCCCGAGGGCGGCCAGGATGAACGAGAACTCCCCGATCTGGCCGAGGGCCACCGCCACCGCGATCGCAACCCGGACCGGGTATCCGAGCAGCAGGACGATGGTCGCCGCGGCGGCCGGCTTGCCGAACACGACCACGGCCAGGGTGGCGAGAACGACACCGGGGGATTCGAGGAGATACCGGGGGTCGAAGAGCATGCCGACCGAGACGAAGAACAGCACCGCGAACGCATCCCGCATGGGTAGGGCGTCGGTCGCCGCCCGGACGCTGAACTCGGACCGCCCGACCACCATCCCGGCCAGGAAGGCCCCGAGGGCCATCGACACCCCGAACAGCAGGGCCGATCCGACTGCGATCCCGAGGGCGACCACCAGCACGGTCAGGGTGAACAGCTCGCGGGACTTGGTATCGGCCACCTTGTTGAGCAGCCACGGAATGACCCTCCCACCGACCGGGACGGCCACGGCAACAAGCAGCCCGATCTTCAGCACCGCCAGCCCGATGGCCAGCCCCACCCCGCCGCCACCCCCGCCGAAAAGGGGCGGGAGGAGGACCAGGACGAGGACGGTGAACAGGTCCTCGACCACCAGCCAGCCGACCGCGATGTGCCCGGTCGGGGTGTGTAGCTCGCCGTTGTCGGCGAGCACCCGGGTGAGGACGACCGTGCTGGCCACCGACAGGGCCAGCCCGAACACCACGCCGGCCGCCCACCCCCACCCGAACGCCCACGCCACGACCGCCCCCAGTCCGGTCGCCGCCAGGCTCTGGACCACCGCCCCGGGGACGGCGATCCGGCGGACGGCGAGCAGTTCGTCGAAGTGGAAGTGCAGCCCGACCCCGAACATGAGCAGGATGACGCCGATCTCGGCCATCTGCTCGGCCAGGTGTTTGTCGGCCACGAATCCGGGGGTGTTCGGACCGACCGCAATCCCGCCGAGCAGGTAGCCGACGATCGGTGACAGCCCGAGCCGGTGGGTCACATACCCGAAGACCAGGGCCGCGGCCAGCCCGCCCGTCAGTGTCAGGATCAGTTCGATGTCGTGCATGGGGTCACGCTACGGACCGCGGTGCCGACCGCCACCGGCATGATCAGGCCGTTCAGGACCTCGCCACCCCGAGGTCGCGGGTGGGGCTGTGCAGGTTGGCACAAGCGAACGGTACTCTCGCGGCAATCAAAAGACCGTAACCCCCAGCGGAGATTGCCGATGACCAAGTGCGGAGTTTTCCATTCTGATAGAAAAGCCTACGTGTTACGCAGTTGCCCGGTTTTGATCTTCTCCTCGGCGGTTACGGTGGATATCTGGGGGTAATGAACCCGGCCCGGGTAACCGCCGAAGAGTATATCCAATTCCTCATCGGCTCGCCGAAGGTGGTGTCGGCCACCGAGGCGGCTCGTGTGCAGCCGGACCGACCGGGTGCCCCAGCCCACGACGCTTACACCCGACTGCTCCACCGCCTCGAACCCGATCCCGAGGTTCTCTGGGACGACGTCCGGCCCCTCCTCGACCCGACCACCGGAGTATTGGTCCTCGACGATTCCACCCTGGACAAGCCCCGGGCCCGGCACCTCGGGCGGGTCGCCCGGCACTGGTCCGGGAACCACCACGCCGTCGTCCGCGGGATCAACCTGCTCACCGCCCTCTGGTCCGACGGGGATCGGTTGTACCCGTGCGACTACCGGATCTACCACAAGGCCGGGGACGGGAAGACCAAGAACGGCCACTTCGCCGACCTCGTCCGGGGGTTCGGGTCGACGTTCGTGACCCGGTTGAAGGCCAACCGGAAGGTCCGGATCGACCACGGGGAAGCGCGGGCCCTGCGTGCCCCGCCGATCGCGGCATCGGGGACGGTGGTGTGGCTCCCGGGGTTCGGCCCCGTCCGGGTGTTTCGGGTCGTCGCCCCGGACGGCGACACGACGCACTGGGCGACCAACGACCTCGGGATGGGCGAGGTGACCCGGGTGATGTTCGCCGAGCTGTCGTGGTCGATCGAGGAATATCACCGGGGGCTCAAGCAATACACCGGGGTCGACCGGTGCCACGTCCGGTACACCCGCGGGCAGCGGAACCACCTCGGGTGCGCGATCCGGGCGTTCGTCCGGCTGGAGTACCACCGGTTCACGACCGGAATCAGTTGGTTCGCCGCCAAGTGGGGGATCATCCGCGCGGCCGTTCAGGCCTACCTTGCCCAACCCCTCTATCTACTCCCCAACCGGGCAACTGCGTAACACGTAAAGCCTTCAACGCAAGAAGTTCCTCGGAGGCGGTCGGGTGCGGGTGTGCGGTCGGGACGGTCATCTCCGGGGATCAGAGTTATGGCCGGTGGCGGGCAAGTTTGCCCGGACGGCGGGGCGTTTGTGCTGGACAGCCCGGAGGAATTGCGGGGGCTTTTCGGGACAGGCCACTGGCCCGACTCTCGTTCCTCACCGAGGGCCACTTGTGCCGACCAGCTACTCAATCGTGATCGAAAGCCGGCTCCGTGCCCCGGCCGACCGGGTGTGGGCCCACGCCGGCAGCTGGGCCGGTGTAAACCGCGAACTCTGGCCCCTCGTGTCGATCACCTACCCGCCCGCAATGGCCCGGCTGGACGCGATCCCGCTCGGCCGGTGTTCCGCAGCTGGGTGTTGCTCTTCGGGCTGATCCCCATCGACTACGACGATTTCACCTTGGTGGAACTCGATCCGGGCCGGGGGTTCCTCGAAGACTCGCGGCTCTTCAGCATGTCCGAGTGGCGGCACCGCCGGACCGTCTCGCCGCTCGGCAGCGGCTCCCTGGTCCGCGACGAGGTGTCGTTCGTGCCCCGCTGGCCGCTCACCGGGCCACTACTGGCCGCAGCCTACCGGCTCGCGTTCGAGTACCGACATCGGACCCTTCGCCGGCTCTTCGGCGTCGCGAGGCCGGGCCACGACTGACCGGCCGAAGAGCCGCCGGATTTCCTCTGCCGACACCACCTGAGTGCTGACCCGCAGCCCCGGACGGCCCGTTTGACCGCATGTTCCCAGCCGCTGGTCATGGCCACCTCCGGCAAGTTCCACTGCGACCATCCCCTATCGGTTGGGTAACCCCCACCGCTGCCACCACAACTTCCTGCCACTCGGTCCGATGTTCCCGGATGGGAGGTCTCCGTTTAGGCGAGACGGACTAGTGTCCTGAGTTGCAAGTTCGTTTACAAATATCCTCGACCTTCTGGAGGATCAGATCGGCGGTCGCGGTCCATCGGAACGGCTTGGGATCGGCGTTGTGCTCGGCCAAGTACGCTTCGATCGC